>DATLQA010000063.1:0-8677 GCA_035535495.1 Actinomycetota bacterium
ACGGCGAGCTTGTACCGGCCGTCGGGGAGGTAGGTGTACGTAGCTGACCATGCCTCCCCGGACGCGTTGGCCACCAGCGCCCCGCTCAGGGCCACGGCCCCGTCCGAGTCGGTGACCCGGAAGGTCACCGCCTGCCCGGCGTCCAGCCCGAACAGGTGCAGGTGGAAGCCGCAGACCTTAGGGTCATTCGCCTGCTCGGGGCTGGCCTCTCCGCGACCCTCGTGGATCTTGACCGTCCCGTTGTTGCCGTCGGGCGGCTTGGCCGAAGCGGCTCCGCCCGCCATTCCGAGGACGCAGAGCGCGAGCAGCGTGGTCGCCGCCGCGCGCGTCGCCGTTCTCATTCCTGTCATCCGCACCCCCATCCGGGCTCGGCCCGGCGTCCGTGTCACCCGCCTGTGCGGGTCGACGCCTGATCGGCGGGCGCGGCCGCGACTGGATGGCCAGAACAGGCCATCTACGAGGCCAGATGGGTAGTCGCTTCGGCCTGCCCAGCTGGAGCTAGTCGCGGTCCAGGCCGAAGAGCTCTCCGCGGTGCTCGGCACAGAGGCCGAGGGTCGACGCCTCGGGGCGGCCGCAGGCGCGCACCGTGCCGTCGGGCTGGTGCACGTCGGCCCAGCAGGTGTCTTCGGCCTGCGGGGCACGGAACAACGCCCGGGCCGCCGCCAAGGTGAAGGTCGGCTCCTGGCCTTCGATCGCTCCGCTCATCGCCGTCATGCCCCCGAGTGCGGCCCGCCGGCAGCCGCGGGCGCCGCCGGCTCGACTCCAACGCCGTGGACGTCTCCTCTATCGGCTACATCGGCGCTGGCGGCGCCGGCCTGAGCATGTCGAAGCCGTCAACTGACGCCGATTGACCAGCGGGGCTCGCCTTGCGGGCGACGATGGTGTCCACTAGTGGCCTTTCCGCCCGTTCGGCCTGCCGTGGTCCACCACGGCCTGCCGCGCCCACGTCTCGAGGCCATCGCCACGCATGCTGCTCCGCACGCACCCGTTGGACGTCCTGGTCGGCATCTTGCTCATCCTGGCCGCTGTAAGCGGCTGGCGCCGAGGCTTCACCGTGGTCGTGCTCGGCTACGCCGGGCTGCTGCTCGGACTCGCGGTCGGGGCGTGGGCGGCGACCCGCGTCGGCTTGATCGTCTCGACAGAGGAATCGCTGCGGCGCATCTTCGTGGGCATCGGCGTGTTCTTCGTGGTCGCCGCGATCTTCCACGGCCTCGCCGTCCGGGCCGGAAGGATGGCCAAGGGGGCGCTGGTCGGGCAGTGGACCAGCAGCATCGACTCGGTCGGCGGAGCGCTGGTGGCCGCCACGGTCGCGGGGGTGGCGCTCTGGTTCGTCGGGCTCACCATGTCCGACTCGTTGCCGGTGGTGGCCAGGGCGGTCAGCAACTCGGTGATCCTGACCACGATCGACGACCACGCCCCACGCCCGCCGGCGGCAGTGTCGGAGCTGCGCCAGCTGCTCGCCCGCTCCCCCTTCCCTGACGCCTTCGCCAACCTGCGCCCGGCGACCAGCTCCGGCTCGCCGCCCGCCGTCGCCGAAGGGCCCGGGCTCGACCGTGCGCTCGCGGCCACCGTGCAGATCGAGAGCGAGGGCTGCGGCGGCCTGCTGTTCGGCAGCGGGTTCCCGGTGGCGCCGAGCAACCTGGTGGTCACCAACGCCCACGTGGTCGCCGGCACCACCAACCACCAGGTGATCACGAGAAACGGGACCAAGCTGCGCGCCACCGTGGTCCTCTTCGACCCCAAGCGCGACCTCGCCCTGCTGCGAGTGCCCCGGCTGGAGGTGCGTGCCTTGCCGCTCGGCGAGCCGACCGGCCCGCGGGCCAACGGGGCGGTGGTCGGCTATCCGGGCGGTGGCCGCCAGCAGGTCGTTGGCGCCCAGGTGGTGACCAGGACCTCAGCGCTCGGCCGGGACATCTACTCGAGAGCGCTGGTGCGCCGCCAGATCTGGGTGCTGCGCGCCAAGATCCGCAAGGGCGACAGCGGCGGCCCGCTGGTCGACCACGCCGGCCGCGCCATGGGTGTGGTGTTCGCCGCCTCCACGGTCGACGGCCAGGAGGGATACGCGCTCACCAACGCCGAGCTCCGCGCCGACCTGAACGCCGCGGCACGCCGCACCGCGCCGGCCTCCGTACTCGGCTGCGCGGCCTGAGCCCTGATGGGGATGGAGCGATCCGTGGACGTCGACGGCCTCATCGCCCGCATGGAGGCGCTGCTCCACCAGCTCAGGGAGCGGGGCGACGCCAACCGCCACTTCCTCGCCACCTACCTGCGACCACGCGGGCGGTCAGGGACGAGCTGGCCGCCGCCGGCTTCCTCGACCGTGCCTGGGTGGAGCGGTGGGACGTCGCCTTCGCCGACCTGTACCTGGACGCCTTGGAGGTCGAACAGGCCGGCGGCCGGCCGCCGGAGCCGTGGGCGATCGCCTTCGGCGCGGCCCGTGAGCGGCAGCTGCCGCCACTGCGCCACGTGCTGCTCGGTATGAACGCCCACATCAACTTCGACCTGGCCCACTCCCTGCTGGCGGTGATCACCGACCAGGAGCTGGACGACCCGGAACTGGTCGCGCGGCGCGAGGCCGACCACCGGCATGTCGACGAGGTGCTGGTCGCCCGCGTCGCCGCCGAAGACGCCGAGCTGGCGGCGGCGCGGGTGGCCGATCTGGTCGCGCCCGGCCAGGTGGTGCTCAAGCTGGCGGTCCTTGGCTTCGGGGTGCGCCTGCCTGAAGCGGCCGGCTGACGCCGTGGCGTGGCGGCGCTATCCGGCGAAGCCGTTGCCGCGCGCCATCTCGCGCAGGTCGAGGGCCTTGTCGAGCACCTCGGCGGGGACGCCCCTGCTGAGCGCGACCTCGCGCAGCGACCGGCCCGAGCTGGCGGCCTCCTTGGCGATCGCGGCGGCCTCGTCGTAGCCGACCACCGGGTTGAGGGCGGTCACGATGACCAGGGTGGACTCGACCAGCTGGCGGGCCCGCTCCTGGTTGGCCTCGATGCCGTCCACGCAGCGGGTGGCGAATTGCTGGCAGGCGGCTGCCAGGTAGGTGCTGGACTGCAGCAGGTTCCTGGCCATCAGCGGGATGTAGACATTCAGCTCGAAGGCACCGGAGAGCCCGGCGACGGTGATGGCGGCGTCGTTCCCGATCACCTGCGCGGCCACCTGGGTGAGCACCTCGCAAAGGACCGGGTTGACCTTCCCGGGCATGATCGACGAGCCCTTCTGCAGCTCGGGCAGGAAGATCTCGCTCAGCCCGGCCCGAGGCCCCGAGCCCATCCAGCGGATGTCGTTGGCGATCTTGGTGCAGCTCACCGCGACCGTCTTCAGCGCCCCGCTCGCCTCGACCAGGGCGTCCCTTGCGCCCTGCGCCTCGAAGGGGTGGGCAGGGGGGGCGAGCGCGAACCCGGTGGCCGCGGCGACGCGCTCGCGCACCTTGGCGGCGAACTCCGGGTGGGCGTTCAGGCCGGTGCCGACGGCCGTCCCCCCGAGCGGCAGCTTGGCGAGCCGCGGCAGCGTGGCGGTCACCCGGTCGGCACCTTCCTGGATCTGTGCCGCGTAGCCGGCGAACTCCTGGCCGAGCGTCACCGGCACGGCGTCCATCAGGTGGGTGCGGCCGGTCTTGACCACCTCGCTGAACTCGGCGGCCTTGGCCGCGAGCGACCGGTGCAGGGTCTCCAGCGCCGGCAAGAGGCCGCCGACCAGCGCGTCAAGGGCGGCCAGGTGCACCGCGGTCGGGAAGACGTCGTTGGAGGACTGGCCCATGTTCACGTGGTCGTTGGGATGCACGTCCTCGCCCGCCAGGCTGGCGACCACCTCGTTGACGTTCATGTTGGTGGAGGTCCCCGATCCCGTCTGGAAGACGTCGATCGGGAACTGGTCGTCGTGACGGCCGGTCGCGACCGCCTCGGCGGCGTCGGCGATCCGGCGCGCCCGGTCGGCGTCCAGTTCGCCCAGCTCGGCATTGACCCGCGCGGCCTCCGCCTTGAGGCGGGCGAGCATGTGGACCACGCCGAGCGGGACGCGCTCGCCCGAGATCGGGAAGTTGTGGATCGCCTTCTCGGTCTCGCCCTTCCACAGCGTGGCCATTCCGACCTCCTGATCCATCACTGCTCAGTGTGGCGTCAGCGGCATGCTACTGGCGGCCGAGGCGCATCGCAGCGAGTTGGCACCGGGGATACGGAACCAGGCGGCGCGATACCGCGCCGCCTTTCGAGGGCCGGTCGACCCGGCCGAAAGGCCGTGGCGACGGGGCACTTCCACTTTCGGTTGGCCGCCGCCGCCTTCCAGGGTCGGGAGAAGGCGACGGCGGCGGGAGCACGGTGCCTGACGGCTGCGGGGACCTGACGCGTGATCCGGGAAGGACGGGACGGAGGTCACGCTCCTCGCGCGTGGCGGCGCGCCGTGCTACGACCAGGTGGTCGAGATCAACACGGTACCGTCTCCGGCTCGGGACGCCGGCTGGTCGAGCATTCAGATAATCCCTTCGCACGACTTGAGAGAGAGGGCCAATTCAGTCCGCCGCCGGGGGGAGCGGCGGACTGAATTGGGTGCCGCGGGCTCGTGGTGACGCCCGCTCACGGGAGGCACGGGTGTCGCTCCTTCGGTTCGCCCTCCTTGAGTCTCCAGGCGACTTGGGGGGAGGTCGCCAGGGGGGTGAGACTCCCGGATGGCGTGTGCCAAGCTTTGCCCGAATCGATATCGAAATGCAAATCATGGTGCGTTCGTCGGGCCTTCCCACAAGCGTCCTACCTGCGGCGAAACCCATCTCGGGAGGGTATCCGAGTCGCGGTTCAGTAGTTCTGCGGAGCGGTGTGCTCGGAAATTCCTGAGGGCTGCGTGCCTGGCTGAAGTCCACTTCCTGTGTACATCAACGTAGCCCGTTACAGGCAGCCACGGTCGGCGCCGCCGCCGGTATTCGGCCAGCGCGCTCCAGGTGGCGACGCGCAACCGAAGATAGGTCAGAGAGGCAATGTAGGCACTGGTCGCGGACCCGCCTATCCGGCCAGGAGCGATAGGCGGACTCGGCGCCGCGGGTTGTCGTCGTTCAGGTCGACCAGGCAGATGCGCTGCCAGGTGCCGAGCAGGAGCCGGCCGCCCTGGACGGGGACGCCGAGCGACGGCCCGACGAACACCGGCAGCAGGTGATCGGCGCCGTGACCACGGCTCCCGTGGCGGTGCACGTAGCGGTCGTCCCGCGGCAGCAGCCGCTCCAGCACGGCCTCGAGGTCCTCCTCCGAGCCCGACCCGGTCTCCATCACCGCCAGCCCGGCGGTGGCGTGCGGGACGAACACGTGCAGCAGCCCGTCGCCGCCGGCTTCGGCGGCGAACGACGCCACCTGGTCGGTCAGGTCGAGGACGTGCCTGCCCCTGGTGTCGACGCCCAACTCGACGCTCTTCATCTCCGCCTCCATCCCGTCCGCTCAGGTCCGGGCGGCGCCAGCAGCCTACCCCGGCTCACGTCCCGGGCAGCGGCGGAGTGGCTCCCAGGTCGTAGGCGAGCAGGTCCCCGTCGCGGCGGACGCCCTCGGTGGGACGGTGCGGCTCGAGCCCGCCGCGGTGGTCGAGGTGGAGCACCTCGGCGCCGCGGACCAGGGCGGCGGCGTCGGCCAGCAGGCGCCGGTGGCAGCGCCACCACAGGCTCTCCGAGCAGAGCGCGGCGGTCGGCGCGGTGGCCGCCTCGGCCAGCAGCCGGTCCAGCGCGGCCCAGAACGCCGGCGTGCGCATGTAGTCGGCATAGCCGCGGAAGCCGGGATGGCGCAGGACGTGGTTGACCGTCGAGCCCGGGTCGGGCTTGCGCCAGCCGCCCAGTGCCCGCTCCCACCGGTAGGCGATGCCGGCCTCCCGCAGCCAGTCGGCCATGGCCTCGCGGCGGAACTGGGGGTGGCGGCGGCTCCCGGGAGCGGTCCGCACGTCGACCACGCGGGCGATCCCGGCCCTGCTCAGGAGCCCGGCGAGCTCCTCCGCGGCGGCCGTGCCGTGCCCAACGGTGTACAGGCGCGGCGACCGCCTGGCGTCGCCGGCTGGCCGGCACCCGGACGGTCGGGTCAGCTGGTCAGGTCGTTGACCAGGATCAACGCGTAGTAGCACAGCGGCAGGGCCAGCAGCAGGGAGTCGACCCGGTCGAGGATGGCGCCGAAGCCGAACATCACCTGGCTGCCACGCTCGACCTGGAAGGCGCGCTTGACCAGGCTATCGGTCACGTCGCCCCAGACGCTGCCGACGGCGATCATCAGCACCAGCGCCACCACTCCGGCGGCGGTCCACTCGTCAGGGATGGCGACGGCCAGCAGCGCCACGCCGACGGCGGCGCCGATCAGGTTGCCGAGCGCGTCGCTCCAGGTCTTGTCGGGGTTGATCCTGGGGATCAGCTTGGGGCCTTTGAGGGCGGCACCGACCGCCAGGGCGGCCACGTCCGAGAAGGCCACCGACACGGTCACGATCACCAGGAAGTTGAGTCCCCAGGGTTGGGCCGCCTTGGCGAACACGATGTAGGCGAGCGGCAGCGCGATGTAGACGTAGCCGAACAGGGTGTTGCCGACCTGGCGGCCCGCGTCCTCGACCTCCCCGGAGACGATCGGCACCAGCGTGAGCAGGATGAAGAAGCCGAACGGGAGGAACAGGAAGTACTCCCGCTCCAGCGCGGCGACCAGCAGCCCGACCTGCCCCCAGAGCATCAGCAGCAGCGCGTAGCGGCGGTCGATGGCCGCGATCCGGGCGAACTCGGACACGCCCTGCAGGACCACGAACGTGGCCAGCAGGAAGGCGATGAATCCGCCGGTGAACACGCACACCAGGAACAGCGGTGCCATCCAGAGCCAGGTCCGGGCGCGGGTGAAGAAGGTGGAGCGGCGCAGTACCCGCAGGGGCCGACGCTGCGCCAGGATCACGGCGGCCAGGCCGGCGACGATCAGCAGGACGACCCGGAGGAGGACGGGCAGGAAGAGGTCGTTGTCGAAGGGGTTGTGCGGCATGGGCTGGCTACTTCCCGCCCAACCGCTCGACCAGCGCCCCCGTCTCCGCCACCGCCGCCTCGGCTCGCCTCACCAGGTCGTTGTAGTCATTGCCGGGCGGGATCGGCGGGCCGATGCCGACCATCACGCCGCCGGGCAGGGGCACGAACGAGCCCTTGGGCATGACCCTGTCCAGTCCGTGCAGGTAGAGGGGGACCACCGGAACCTGGGCGTCGATCGCGATGTAGGCGAAGCCCTTCTTGAAGCCACCCTTCGCGCCGCGGGTGCCGCTGGGGAAGATCAGGACCGACCAGCCCTTGCCGGCGAGGTCCTTGAGCATCTGCAGCGACGCGCGGCTGGAGCCGCCCTGGCGGACGAACGGCACCGTTCCCAGCGCCAGCGAGGCCGCCACGCCCTTCACGGCGGAGCTGTAGAAATAGTCGGCCGCGGCCGCGATCACCAGCCGGCGGCGGATCCGGCCGGGCAGGGCGGCCAGGCAGACCGGCGCGTCGAAGTGGCTCTGGTGGTTGGCCACGAACACCGCCGCTCCCTTGAGGTCGTTGAGGTTGTGCTTACCGACCACGCTGAAGGGTGCGATGAAGCGGAGCAGGGGTACCAGCACCCCGCGCTGGACCGCGCTCCGCGCCAGCCGCGCCGGCGGGGTCCGCGCCCACGCCTCCGTCCGCACCTGGCTGGGCCGGCGGCGGCTGGCGGGCTGGGCGGATGCCGTCGGCGTGGGCGCGTCCAACGCCACCGCCGCCACCTCCTCGCCAGCCTCGGCCTCCTCGTCAAGCTCGGCAGCTGCCACCGGCTCGCCCTCCTCGCCGAGTTCGCGCTCCTCGCCGAGTTCGCCCTCCTCGGCGGGGACCTCGTCGAGCGGCGCAGCCGGCGTGGCCAGCTCCTCGGTGAGCTCGGGCGCCGGCTCGTCCTGGTCGACCGGCGCGTCGTGCCTGTCCGTCGGCTCGACCCGGTCCGCCCGCCGTTGGTTCTCCACCTTGCCGCCTCCCGCGCCACCCCGCGTCTAGATGGCATTCAACCAGACCACCGGGCAGCTGGGCAGTTACGCAGAAGCGGGCGGAGGCTCTCGCCGGGCGGCCGCCAGCTCGGGCAGCACCACCGCGGCGGCCGCGGCACGGGCGACGCTGAGCGGCAGCCGGACCTCGTCGACCACCGCGCCGGCCTCGACCAGGCCGGCGCGCGCCTCGGCCATCACCGTGGCGACCTCGTCGCCCACCCCGTCCGAGCGGCGACACTGCTGGCCCATAAGAACCCGCCGTCCTCGCCCTGCTCTCGTGCTGAGGCTGCCCGGCCCCTGCCGGCATGCCGTCGGCGTCCGCTGGCAGGTGGACGAGACCTATCTGAAGGTGGCCGGGCGCTGGCGTTTCGTACCGCGCCATCGACCAGTTCGGCCAGGTCATCGACGTGTTCGTCTCCCCGCGGCGAGATGCCAAGGCTGCTCGTCGGTTCTTCGAACGCGCCGTCGGCGCGAGCGGCTCGCGGCCGAGCGAGGTCGTGAGCGACCGGAGCGCGATGTATCGGGTGGTGCTAGCGGAGCTGCTCCCGGCCGCCTGGCACCGCACCGATCGGTACGCCAACCACCACATCGAGGCCGATCATGGCAGGTTGAAGGCGCGACTGGCCCCATGCGCGGGCTCAAGCAGGCCGCAGCACAGCCGTCATCACGGCCGGGCACGCGTTGTCCACAACGTTCGCCGAGGGCACTACGAGCTGGCGGTGGA
>DATLQA010000064.1:0-3950 GCA_035535495.1 Actinomycetota bacterium
GCCACGACGAGGGGGTCCGGTACGCCCGCCGGTTCATCGCCGAGCGCCTCGGCGAGGCCCGCTCGTTCAACGCCTGGTACCGCATCGGCGACCTGCGCCCGGGCATCGAGGCGGCCCTGTTCCCGCCGGTCGTCGCCGAGCTCGCCGCCCGCCAGCAGGAGGCGGGGTTCAAGGCCGACCGCCGGCGATACCTGCTCGCGACCCACGGGGCGCACGTGTTCGACACCGTCCGGTTCCTGCTCGGCGAGGTGGCGTCGGTGGCCGCCCGGCACCGCCAGGACGGCCCCGACCATGTCTGGCAGGCGCTGTTGACCACCACGGCGGGCGCCGTCGGCACGGTCACCATCGCCGCCGACGTCCCCGGCCTGCCCAGCGAGGGCATCGAGGTGTTCGGCGCCACCGGGGCGGTCCGGGCCGAGCTCCACTTCCCGTTCTACCGCCGCGCCGCGACCGTGCACGCCTACAGCGACGGCGCCGTCGTTCGCCCGGCCCTCACCGACGGCGACGCCTACCAGCGCCAGGTCGAGGCGTTCGCCCGGGCCGTCCGCGCTGGTAGCCCTCCGGTCCCGGACGTGCGCGACGGGCTGGCGGCCGTCCGCCTCATCCAGGCGACCGCGACCGCGGTCGAGAGCGGGTCCGAGGTGCGGCTGTGAACGACGCCGGGCGCCACGGCACCGGCGGGCTGGCGGAGCGGCTGGGCATCTTCGCCCGCACCTTCCCTCGCGAGACCCCCGAGGAGGTCGCGGCCGCGGTCGCCCGGGCTGGCTACGCCCTCGGGCACTGGAACTTCGCCGCGGTCGGCCGCTCGACCCTGGCCGCCGATGTCGATCGGGCGCAGGTGGCCGCCGTCCGGCGCGCGTTCGACCGGGCCGGCGTCGCCATCCCCAGCGTCTCGGCGACCTTCAACGTCATCCACCCCGACCCCGAGCTCCGCGCCGCCCAGCTCGCGCGGGCGGTCCGGCTGATCGGCCTCGTGCCGGAGCTTGGGGCCGAGGTCGTCACCCTGTGCTCGGGCACACGCGACCCGGACGACATGTGGCGGGCCCACCCGGGGAACCTGGCCGAGGACGCCTGGACCGACCTGCGGCGGACCCTTGACGCCCTGCTCGAGGCCGCGGGCGGGGCCGGGGTGCGCTTGGGCATCGAGCCCGAGCCGGGCAACGTCGTCCGGGACGCCCGGACGGCGGCGCGGCTCCTGGCCGAGCTGGGCGACGACGCGCCCGTCGGCATCGTCCTCGACCCGGCAAATCTCATATCGCCCGAGACCATCTCGCGCCAGTCCCAGATCCTCGCCGAAGCGGTCGACCTCCTCGGGCCGAGGGTCGTCGGCATCCAGGCCAAGGACGTGGCCGCCTCTGGGGCCGCGGCCGCCTCCGGCACCGGCCTGCTGGACTACCCGGCCATGCTCGGCCAGCTGGCCCGCCTGCCGCCGGTCCCGCTGATCATCCAGGACGCCGGCGAGGACGACGCCGCCCGGGTCAGGGACGACCTCCTGCGCTGGCACCACGAGGCGCGCTGACAGCCGGCGGTGGCACGGCCGAGCCCCTAGGCCAGGAGCTTCGCCTTGGCCGCGGTGAACTCCTCGTCGGACAGGACGCCCGCCGCTTTGAGGTCGGCAAGCCGCTGCAAATTGGCCATGAAATCGTCCCCACCGGCCGCCGGCGCCGGTGCCGGTGCCGCGGCCTGCTGGGCCTGCACCGCCGACAGCTGCTGCTGCATGTCGGCAAGCTGCGACTGGGACTCGAACGCGGCCTGCTGGGCCGCCTGGTCCTGTGCCGACGCGTCCGCCTTGGCCTGCTGGCGGCGCGACACCCCGCCCGAGACGGCCGAGGCCGTCCCGGCGATCACGGCCGTCCGGGCCATCGTCCCGACAAGCCCTGGTCTGCCCATCCGTCGTCTCATGGTGTGCTCGCTCCTTCTCCTGGCCGAACCGGCCTATGCCTCGGACAGGGCGGCCAGGACCTCGTCCACGACCGGTCCCGGGACCCGGAAGTTCGCGACCAGCCGCCCGCCGGCCTCCTCGATGGCCCCCTTCAGCGGCGCCGCCCAGGTGTGCTCGAACACCAGCACCGCCGCCGAGGAGTTCGGCTGGAGCCCGGCGGCCAGCTCCTGGACGTCCTCGGCCGAGAGCAGGTCTTTCTCCTCGTCGAGCAGCGTGGCCAGGTTGGCCAGGTCCTCGTCCGTGCTGATCTGATCGAACTCGATGAAGGTCACGGTGCCTTCGGCGTCCTTGCGGACGAACACCCCGTCGATGATCGCGACAAGCCCCCGTTCCACGAGCGACCGCAGCTCTGGGAGGATCGCTCCGGTGAATCGATTCCCTGGGAACTCGATCTCGAGTACCTCGACTGGCCCCATCGTCCCTCCTTGCCTCGGCGCCGCCATGGTCCCACGGAGCGGCGATCCGTGATCATCACCCTACGCGGGTGATTCCCCGAAGACCCTCCAGTGATCGTCCGGTGCTGGGAAGCCGTTGGCGGCGAGCCAGCGTGCGAACTGCTCAGGGGTGCGGACACCGTCACGCAGCACGGCGGTGTAGATCTCCCAGCCGCTGACCTCATCGGGATAGCTCGGGAGCCGGTGCCAGACGTCCTTGATCCGCAGCACGGCCAGCCGCTGGGAGTCGGTGATGGTGTCGCGCAGCCGCAGATGCCAGTCGGCGACATGGCCATGCAGGTCCCGCAGCCACACCGACAGGTCGATCCGCCAGCGTCCGTGCCCGGCGTCCAGGTCGAAGGGCACGTGATAGCGCTCGTCCCTGGCCTCGCCGGTGGGGCACCGCTCTCCCCGCTCGTCACGGAAGGTCAACCCGGCGAATCCTGGTAGCTCCACCACCCGTTTCAGGAGCTCCAGGACGTCTGACGGCGAGCAGTCCACGCCAGCCAGCAGGCAGATGTCCAGGTCGCGCCAGGACATCAGCCCAGAGAGGTAGCTCCCGACCACCAGCACCGGGCCGACGTCGGCGAACAGATGGTCGAGGTCGAGCTCCGCGAGGACCTCGGCGGCTTCGGCCTGCAGGGCCGCTTGCCGGGCGAGCAGCTCCTGGTCGCTGACCGAGGTCGACATGGGACCATTCCACCACTCAGTGCCCGCACGGGGCCGGCCCTGAGCACGAGGAGGGAATCGGCCATGGGCACCGAGGCAACCCGACCGCCGAACGTCCCGCCGCTGTGGTTCGTGCACCTGGCCTGGCGCGTACATCGAGCGCTCTACAGGCTCAGTGGTGGCCGCTTCCTGTGGACCCCGTCAAACAAGCGCGGCTGGGGCGCACTGCGCCTCACGACCGTAGGGCGGAAGTCCGGGCAAGAGCGGAGCGTCATCATCGGCTACGTCGAGGACGGCCCGAATCTCGTCGTGCTCGCGATGAACGGCTGGGACGAGGGCCATCCCTCGTGGTGGCTCAATCTCGAGGCGCACCCGGATGCCGTCGTCCGCCTGGCGGGCCAGCATCCGCGCCCGGTGCACGCGCTCCCGGCCGCGGGGGAGGAGCGTGATCGACTGTGGCGGCGCTGGGCCGCGGTCGAACCGCAGCTCGACGGCTATGCCGGCCGGCGGTCGACCGAGACGCCCGTGATCGTCCTCGAACCGCGCGACGGGACCGCTTGACACCAGCGGATGGCCGGATCGCGTGCTGGCAATCGTCAGTGCTTCACTCTGGCGGGTCTGCAGGCGTGTCCGAGCGCCAGGGGGCCCGCCACGCGGGGGCATCCCAGCCCTCGGTGACGTAGATCCGCTCGCGCGCCACCTTGTCGTCGCGGAACTCGAGCAGTTGCACCCCGTACTGCCAGGGACCGCCGTTGTAGCTGGCTGAGACCTCGACGACGGCCAGGTCCTCACGTGCCGTGATCCGTCGGACCCGGTAGCGCACCTCGGCCGGGTACTGGCGGCGCCACTCCGTGAAGCTGGCGACACCTTCGAATCGCTCACCCGACTGCGGGAACTCCAGCACC
>DATLQA010000065.1:0-5853 GCA_035535495.1 Actinomycetota bacterium
ATCGGCGTGCAGCAGGTGAAGACCACGCGGACCAGGCGCCGCTTGAGGACCCGCAACGCCTCGCGCTTGGACTTCCCCGCCGCCTGCAGCGCGTCAGGGGCGGACGACTCCGGCCCCGCGGCGGCATGAGGGACCGGGCACCTGCGAGTGGCTACTCCGGCCGCTGCCGCTGGTACTACCGGGCGCGGTAGGCGACGCTACTCCCCGGAGAGGATTGTCGAGCCTGTGACCGCGGCCTACCGTGCTCGCGTGGCCACTACCGACCGCACCGCCATCGCGCGCCCCGGCCTCGGCGACCGGGAGCCCGGGCGCGCCCGGCCCGGCGGCCGCCGGGCCGAGTGGTGGCGAGGCTGGTTCGCGCCGGCCCAGGGGCTGCGGCCCCGGCCGCTGGACGTGCTTGTCGCCTTGGTGATCGCCTTCGTCCAGGTCGTCGGGACGATCGGCTACAGCCAGGACGAGCCGGCCAGCCGTTGGGCGTTCGACGCCGTTGCCTGCATTCCTCTCGTCGCCGGTCCGGTGGCGTTGCTGTTCCGCCGGCGCTGGCCCGAGGCCACGCTGGTGGTCACCTTCGCTGCCGCCGCCGGCTATGCCGCCAGCGGCTACCCCCGCGGGCCGGCCGGGTTCCCCGCCTTCGGGTTCGCGGTGGCGAGCGCCATCATGATGGGCCGGAGCTCCTTTGCATGGCGCGTGCTAGTGGTCGCCTACGCCGCCTTCAGCTGGCTGCCATCCCTGCTACCCGACGAGGTGGAAAAGGCCCGCGGCCTCGCCGGCGCGGCCACCAACCTCGTCTGGTTGCCGCTGGTCGGCGCCGCCAGCGAGATCGCGCGTATCCGCCTCGAGCGGCGTGCCGAGCGGGCCCATGTGGCGCGGGAGGAGGCCCGTCGTCGCGCGAGCGAGGAGCGCCTGCTCATCGCCCGGGAGCTGCACGACGTGCTGGCCCACAACATCTCGCTCATCAACGTGCAGTCGGGGGTGGCTCTGCACCTGCTGGACGGGCGGCCCGAGCAGGTCCGCCCCGCCCTCGAGGCCATCAACGAGGCGAGCGAGGAGGCGCTCGAGGAGCTGCACTCGGTGCTGGAGGTGCTGAGCCGCGGCCTTGGCGACGACGGGGCGCGCGGCGAGTCCGGGGCGTGGGCTCCCCAGGTCCCCACGGCCGGCCTGCGCGACCTGGACGGCCTGGTGCGACGGACGCGGGCGGCCGGCCTCGACGTCTACTTGGCCGTCGAGGGCGAGGCCCGGCCGGTGCCCGCCGGGGTCGACCTGGCGGCATTGCGGATCGTGCAGGAGGCGCTCACTAACGTCGTCCGCCACGCCGGCGGCGGCGCCCGGGCCACGGTCCGCCTGGTGTACGCACCCGCCGAGCTGGTCGTGCAGGTCGACGACGACGGCCGGGGCGCCGACCCGGCGGTGGGCGGGTCGGGCGGCTCGAGGACGGCGGGCAAGGGCGTGGGCCGTGGCCTCGCCGGGATGCGGGAGCGGGTCAACGCTCTGGGCGGCACGTTCGCAGCCGGCCCCCGCCCCGGTCGGGGTTTCCGCGTCCGGGCACAGTTCCCATTGCAGGATGGGGCGCGATGATCCGGGTGCTGCTCGCCGATGACCAGCACCTGGTGCGGGCGGGCTTCCGGGCGCTGCTCGACGCCCAGGACGACATCGCGGTGGTCGGCGAGGCCGGTGACGGCGAGGAGGCGGTGCAGCTCGCCCGGCGTCATCGGCCCGACATCGTGCTCATGGACATCCGCATGCCGGGCACCGACGGGCTGACCGCCACCCGCTCGATCGCCGCCGACGACGGGCTGGCCGAGGTGCGCATCGTCATCCTCACCACCTTCGAGCTCGACGAGTACGTGTTCGAGGCCATCCGCGCCGGCGCCAGCGGCTTCATCGTCAAGCACACCAAGCCGGCCGAGCTGCTGCGGGCGGTGCGGGCCGTCGCCGCGGGCGACGCCCTGCTGTCGCCGAGCGTGACCCGGCGGCTCATCCGCGAGTTTGCGGCCAGGACGCGGGACGCTCCCCCGCTGCCGGCGCTCGATGCCCTCACGGAGCGGGAGCGGGAGGTCATGGGGCTGGTCGCCGAAGGGCTGACCAACCACGAGATTGCCGAACGGCTGGTCGTGAGCCCGCTCACGGCCAAGACGCACGTGAGCCGGGCCATGGTGAAGCTCGGCGCCCGCGACCGGATTCAGCTCGTGGTCTTCGCCTACGAGTCGGGCCTGGTGCGGCCCGGCTGGACGTAAGCGCGCGACGGGAACGTCGGTGCGGGAGCAGGAGCGAAGCCTTCCCCGGGAGGACGACGACGCGGCCGCCCGGCGGGACGATGCGGGCATGTCGACTTCAACGCAGACCACCACCACCGCCGCGGCCCGGGCCGTCGAGGCCACCAAGGTCTACGGCTCGGGCGAAACGGCCGTCGTCGCCCTCGACAAGGTGACGCTGGACCTGCCCACGGGCCGGTTCACCGCCATCATGGGCCCCTCCGGCTCGGGCAAGTCGACCCTCCTGCACTGCCTGGCCGGGCTCGACAGCCTTACCGAGGGACGGGTGTTCGTCGGCGACGTCGAGCTCGGCGCGCTGTCCGACAAGGAGCTCACGCTGCTGCGGCGCACCCGGATCGGCTTCGTGTTCCAGGCCTTCAACCTGGTGCCGACGCTGACGGCCGGGGAGAACATCACCTTGTCCCTCACCCTCGCCGGCCGCAAGCCCGACCCGGAGTGGATTGACGAGGTGATCGCCACCGTCGGCCTCGGCGACCGGCTCGGCCACCGACCCTCCGAGCTGTCCGGCGGCCAGCAGCAGCGGGTGGCCACGGCCCGGGCGCTGGTCAGCCGGCCGGCGATCGTCTTCGCCGATGAGCCCACCGGCAACCTCGACTCGCGGTCGGGCGCCGAGCTCCTCGAGTTCCTGCGGCGGGCCGTCGACGAGATCGGACAGACCATCGTGATGGTCACCCACGACCCCGGGGCGGCCGCCCACGCGGACGCCGTCGTGTTCCTGGCCGACGGCCGCATCGTCGACCACATGGTCGACCCCACCGCCGACCGGGTGCTCGAGACCATCAAGCGGCTCGGGAGCTGACCATGTGGCGCATCACCCTCAAGTCCATCGCCGGGCACAAGCGGCGCCTGCTCGCCACCGGCTTGGCCGTGCTGCTGGGCGTGGCGTTCCTTGCGGGCACCCTCGTGCTCTACCACACGCTGATCAACGGCTTCTCGGACGTCATCGCCGAGGCCAATAAGGGTACCGACGCGCTGGTGCGCTCGAGCCTCGAGCTCGGCCAGGAGGAGCGCACCGAGCGTGGCCTCATCGACCGCTCGCTGGCCGACACCATCGCCACGGTCGACGGCGTCGCCGCCGTGGCCCCCCGCATCGAGAGCTCCGGTCGCATTGTCGGCGCCGACGGCGACCCCATCGGCGGGGGCGCGCCCACCATCGCCGGCAACTGGGTCACCGACGCTCGGCTCAACCCCTACGACCTGGCCGAGGGCCGCGCACCCGCCGCGCCGGGCGAGGTCGTCATCGACAAGGCGGCGACCGAGGACGGCCAGCTGACGGTCGGCGAGACCACCGTGGTGCGGTCGCCCGACCGGGTCGAGGTGAGGATCGTCGGCCTGGCCACCTTCGGCGGCGCCGACAGCCAGGGGTCGGCCACCTATGCCGGCTTCACCACCGAGTTCGCGGACCAGGTGCTCACGCCCGAGCCCGGTAAGGCGACGAGCATCGCGGTGGCGGCCGAGCCGGGCGTGAGCCAGGCCGAGCTGGTCCGCCGCCTCGACGCCGTGCTCCCCGACGGTGTCGAGGCGCTGACCGGTGCCGAGCTGACTCGCGAGATGGAAGAGGAGACCCAGGTGGAGGACCATGAGGCCTTCCAGCAAGCCCTGATCCTGTTCGCGAGCGTCGCCCTCGTCGTGGCGACGTTCACCATCTACAACACCTTCTCGATCCTGGTGGCCCAGCGCTCCCGCGAGTCGGCGCTCCTGCGGGCGCTCGGCGCCTCGCGGGGCCAGGTGCTGGGTTCGGTCACCGGCGAGGCGCTGGCCGTGGGCCTGCTGGCCTCGGTGGGCGGCATCGCCGCCGGCATGGGCCTGGCGTTGGGCCTGCTCGCCCTCATGGACGCCATCGGCCTGACCCCTCCGGCCTCCCCGCTGGTCCTCGACGCCAGCACGGTCGCGATCGCCCTCGCCGTCGGCGTAGTCGTCACCCTGGTGGCGAGCCTGGCTCCGGCGGTCCGGGCCTCCCGCGTCGCCCCGCTGGCCGCGCTGCGTGACGTCGCCGTCGACCGGTCCGCGACCTCGCGGCGACGGGCCGTCGCCGGTGCCGTCGTCATCGGGGCGGGCATCGCCCTGACCATCGTCGGCGCCACCGGCGAGGCGCTGGCGACCACTGGACTGGGCGCGCTGGCGACCCTGATCGGTGTCGTGGCGCTAGGACCTGTCGTGACCCGTCCCGCCGCCGCCGTGCTCGGCGCCCCGCAGGCGACGTGGCGCGGCATGAGCGGGGTGCTGGCCCGGCGCAACGCCATGCGCAACCCGCGGCGCACCGCCAGCACCGCCGCCGCGCTGCTGATCGGCGTGGCCGTCGTGTCGCTGTTCGCCGTCGTCGGCGCGTCGCTCAAGCAGTCGATCGACGACGCGGTCGACCAGCAGTTCGCCGGCGACCTGGTGATCATCGGCGAAGGCGCAGGTGGCCTCAGCACCGACCTGGCCCCCGCGGTCGCCGAGCTGCCCGAGGTCACGGCGGCCTCGCCCCAAGGCGGCGGACCCGTCCGGATCAACGGTGAGAGCACGCTTGTTCCCACCTTCGACCCGGCCACCATCGAGTTGGTCGAGCACCTCGACGTGCGGCAGGGATCGCTACGGGACCTCCGCTCCGACCAGGTGGCCATCTCGGCCGACTATGCCGAGCAGCACGGGCTGGCGCTCGGCGACCCGGTGACCGTCGGCTACCCCGACGGCGTGACCGAACGGCCGACGGTCGGGGCGATCTACGCGGAGGACAACCTGAGCGAGGGTGGCGGGATCAAGCTGCACCGCGACGCGTATCTGCCCCACACGTCCCGTCCCGCCGACGTCAACATGCTGATCGCCCTGGCCGACGGCGTGCCCGTCGCCGAGGGCGAAGCGGCCGTGCAGCGGGTGGCCGACCGGTTCGGCGCCCCCGACGTGCAGACCAACCAGGAGTTCACCGAGTCGATCGCCGGCGAGATCAACCTGTACCTCACTGTCGTCTACCTGCTGCTGATCCTCGCGATCGTGATCGCCGTCATGGGCATCGCCAACACACTGTCGCTGTCGATCCACGAACGCACCCGCGAGCTCGGCCTGCTCCGGGCCGTGGGCCAGACCCGGCGCCAGACCCGGACAATGGTCCGCGGCGAGGCCCTCACCGTGGGCCTGTTCGGCACCGTCGGCGGCCTGGGCTTGGGCCTGTTCCTCGGCTGGGCGCTGGTGTCGGCACTGGCCAGCGAAGGCTTCGGCTCGTTCGCCGTCCCGAAGCTGTCACTCGCCGTGGTGCTCGCGCTCGGTGCCCTGGTCGGGGTGCTGGCCGCCGCCCGCCCCGCCCACCGAGCCGCCCGCATGAACGTGCTGTCCGCCATCGCCACCGAGTGATTATCGCAACCAAGCTGCCAGCGCCCCTCCATCGCCCCGAGGACACCAGCGCGCCCGCCGGCCAGCTGCTTGTAGCTGCGCCGAGCCGACAATCGGGTCGGGGTTAGGGCATGTCATTCTGCTTGTCATTCCACCTGGCATCACTCAGCCCGACAGCAGCGCACTGGCTGGACGACCCACCCGACCTGAGCTGCAAGGACAGCACCCGCCAGCACTCCGTGGACGATCCGCTCTTGTCTTGTAAACAGCA
>DATLQA010000066.1:0-3839 GCA_035535495.1 Actinomycetota bacterium
GATCCTGGCCCGCTGGTCGTTCGCGGCCGCCTACGCCGCCGACCTGACCGTGTTCACCCTGGCCCTGTACGCCGCCCTGCGGCTGCCGGCCCTCCCCCCGACCGGGCCGACCACCGCCCCCGGGTTGCGGTCGGTGGTCGACGGGCTGGCCTTCATCGTCACCCGCCCGGTGCTGCTGCTGTCGTTCGCCGTCGACATCGTGGCCATGGTGCTGGCCATGCCCAGGGCCCTGTTCCCGGCCACCGCGGCCGAGTTCGGCGGCCGCGGCGCCGCCGGCTGGCTGTACGCGGCCATCGCCATCGGGGCGGTGGCGGCCGGCCTCTCCTCGGGCTGGATCGGGCGGGTCGGCCGCCAGGGGGTGGCCCTGGTCGTCGCCGTGATCGCCTGGGGGCTGGCCGTGGCCGCGGCCGGGCTGGTCCCGGTGCTCTGGCTGATGGTGCTGCTGCTGGCCGTGGCCGGCGCGGCCGACCTGGTCTCGGCCGTCTACCGCCAGTCGATCCTGCAGACCTACGCCCCCGACGAGATGCGCGGCCGCATGCAGGGGGTGTTCATCGTGGTCGTGGCCGGTGGGCCGCGGCTGGGCGACCTGCGGGCCGGGGCGGCGGCGGCCGTCTTCGGGGTCACCGCCTCCTGGGTCGGCGGCGCCCTGCTGGCCGCCGCCCTGGTCAGCCTGGCCCTGCTGGTCCCGGCCCTGCGCAACTACGACGCCAACGCCCGCCTCCAGGCCGCCGGACGCGATACCGTGTTCCCGCAGAGTGGAACGTAGGCTCCGCTACCCCCAGGCTGTCATCCCTTGACCCGCTCGCCGTCGACCCATACGCCGCGCACGTCGTGCGGCGCCGCGAGCGCGAACGCCTTGGCGAGCGCGTCGGAGGGCCCGTCGGCATGGCGCAGGCCGATATCGAGCGGCGTGCCGGGCGTCGGGTCCAGCCACACGGCGTCGAAGCGCTTCCCCACCTCGAGGTCGCCGACCTGGTCGCGCAACCCGAGCGCATCGGCGCCGGCCGACGTGGCCAGATGCAGGAGGTGCGCCGACGTCAGGGGCACGCCCTGGGGGCCGCGCAACCGCTGCAGGAAGTAGGCCTGCAGGCCTTCCTTGAACAGCGAGAACCCGGTGCCGGCGCCGACGTCAGTGCCGAGCGCCACCGGGACACCGAAGGACAGGTGGCGGTCGAACGGGAACAGCCCGCTCCCGAGCGCGGCATTGCTCGTCGGGCAGTGGGCGACGGTCGCGCCGCTGGCGGCCATGAGCTTCAGCTCGGCGTCGGTGGGGTGCACGTTGTGGGCGAAGACGCTGCGGGAGCCGACCAGACCGTGCCGGTCATAGCTCTCGAGGTAGCCACATCCAAACAGCTCCCGCACCTTGGCGACCTCCGCCGGGTTCTCGTTGATGTGCGAGGTGAACCAGCAGCCCGCGACCTCGTTGTGCACGGCCGCGCACGATGCCAGCAGCTCGTCGGTGCAGGACAACGAGAAGCGCGGCGTGACCGCGTACCGGGCGCGGCCGTTCTGGTGCCATCGCCGCGCCAGCTGGCCCGCCTCCTCGTAGGCGCGCTGCGCGGTCGTGTGCAGCTCCGGCCGCAGCATCCGGTCACCGACGACCAGACCGCAGGTGATCCGGAGCCCGCGCCCGGCGGACTCCTCGAAGAGGGCGTCCACCGCCGGCGCGAAATGCGACCCGAACACCAGCGCGGTCGTCGTGCCCGAGTCGACGAGCGACGCGACGAACTCGCCCGCGACCTCCCGGGCGTAGGTGACGTCCTCCAGCCGCGCCTCCTCCGGGAGGGCGCAGCGATCGAGCCACTCCAGCAGCGGCATGCCCAGCGCGCCGATGGCCCGCATCTGCGGGTAGTGCACGTGCGTGTCGACGAACCCGGGCAGCAACAGGCCGGAGCCGAGGTCGACGACGGGTTCGTCGTGGTGCTGGCGTCGAAGCTCCGCGTACGGCCCGCGCCCGACGATCACGCCGTCGACGACGAGCAGCCCCGCGTCGGCGTCCGCCCGCAGCGTCCCGCCGCGGAACGGGTCGTCGGGGGTGTGCAGCACCTGGGCGCGGTACAGCGTCATGCGATCAGCCCCGCGCCGTGGCGCTGCCGTCCGCCGCGGACCGCTCGCGCTCGAACGCCAGCAGGAGGTCGGCCGCGACGCTCACGGCGATCGTCGCCGGCTCCTTGCCGGTGATCTCGGCCAGGCCGATGGGCGTGCGGATCCGGGCGATCGACGACGTGTCGTGGCCGCCCTCGGCCAGCATCCGCTGGAACCGAGCCCATTTCCCCGCCGAGCCGATCAGCCCGATCGAGCCGAGGTCGCCGCCGCGGAGGACGGCGTCGCACAGCGCCGCGTCCTCGGCGTGGTCATGGGTCATGATCAGCAGGTGGGTGCCGGGCGGCAGCTCGCCGAGGACGATCTCCGGGAGCATCGGGACGCGGTGGACGTGGACGTTCGCCACCGCGTCGGACAGCGGCGCCAGCCGCTCGTCGGTGAGCTGCTCGGGGCGGGTGTCGACCAGGTGCAGCTCGATGTCGTGCCGGGCGAGGATGCGCGCCAGCTCGAACCCGACATGGCCCACGCCGAAGATCGCCACGGCGGGCACGACCGGCAACGGCTCCAGCAGCACGGTGACCGTCCCTCCACAACATTGCACGCCGTGCTCGTAGGGCGCCTTGTCCGACAGTGCCGTCTCGAACAGCACAGGCGCCGCGCCGGGGTCGGCGAGCAGCTCCCGGGCCCGGTCGATGGCGACCGCTTCGACGTTGCCTCCGCCGATCGACCCCCACGTCTCCCGGGCGCCGACCACGAGCTTGGCGCCGGCGTCGCGCGGGGCGTGGCCGCGAACCGACGCGACCGTCACCAGCACGCCCGCCTCCCGCCGCGCACGCAGGTGGGCGACCGCGTTGAACCAGGTCGTCTCAGGCATGGCTGGCCGCGTGCTGCGCGCGTTCCGACTCGGGGTGGGCTCCATGGGGGTGGGGCGGCTGCGGCGGGACGACGCTCCCGTCGGCGACGTGGCCGTGCGAGGTGTGCTCTCGCGCCTGCTCGACGGCCCAGTAGACAGCCTCCGGAGTCGAGGGGCAGCCGAGGTCGACGCTCGTGCCCACCGGCCCGAACGCCGCCGCGGCCTGCCGCAGCGCCTCCCGCACGGAGAAGGCCAGCATCAGCGGCGGTTCCCCGACGGCCTTGGACCCGTACACCGCGCCTTCCTCGGTCGCGTTCCTGAGCAGGGTCACGTTGAAGACCTCGGGCATCTCCGAGAAGCTCGGCAGCTTGTAGGTGCTCGCCGCCTGGGTCAGGAACTGGCCGCGCCGGGGACCGTCGCCGGTGTCCCAGCGCAGGTCCTCGAGGGTGAGCCAGCCGGCCCCCTGCACGAACGCGCCCTCGATCTGGCCGATGTCGACCAGCGGCGAGAGGCTGTCACCGACATCGTGGACGATGTCGACGCGCCGCGTCCGGTAGGCGCCGGTGAAGCCGTCGACCTCGACCTCGGTGGCGGCCACGCCGTAGGCGAAGTACTTGAACGGCGAGCCCTGCATCACCGACGAGTCCCAGTGCAGCCCCTCGGTGCGGTAGAACCCCGCCGCCCACAGCTGGACCCGCTGGAAGTAGGCCGTGCGGACGAGCTCGTTCCAGTCGATCTGCGCCTCGGAGGTTCCCAGGCCGCGCGCCACACCGTTCACGATCCGTATGTCGGCCGCGTTCATGCTGAGCATCGCGCCGGCCACACCCAGGAGCCGGTCCTTGATCTGCTCGCAGGCGTTCTTGACGGCCCCGCCGTTGAGGTCGGCACCGGAGCTGGCCGCGGTCGCCGAGGTGTTCGGCACCTTGTCGGTGCGCGTGGGAGC
>DATLQA010000067.1:0-12676 GCA_035535495.1 Actinomycetota bacterium
TCACGGTGCCGTGTTGGCCGGTTTGCGGTGCAGGCGGTAGTGGAGCACCAGGAAGGGGAACCCGAAGACCCAGAACGCGTGCTCGGCCCGCAGCTCGTCGTCCTGGACGTAGACGTCCAGCTGCTCGGCGAAGCCGTGCACCGCCAACGCGGTCAGCTCCCTGGTGGCCGGGTCGATGTAGGTCAGGTAGTGGCCGGGCTGGTCGAGGTCGCTGCGGCTGGTGAGCACCAGGCCACCGCCTGGGCGGGCGTGCGGCACCAGCGTGGCCGTGAAGCTCGCTTGGGGAAGCGGGAAGCCGACGCTGACGTAGCCGCGTCCGGCGTGGCGGTAGGTGGTGTAGATGCCGACGTAGATGGGCTCGTCGTTGTCGGCGAAGGAGCGGATCCAGCCGCGGACGGCCACGACGTGATCCTGGGCCGGGGTGATGGTGTCGATGCGGCCCCGGACCCCCCGCTGTGCTTCCCGCTGGTTCATGGGCACGCTGGCCTGCCCGAGCGGGCGCGCCACCAGCGTCCGGTACAGCAGGTAGCCCGGACGTACCCACAGCCGCCACGCCGGGACGATGTCGAGGGTGAACCGGGTGGTGTGCTCGTAGAACTCCCGCACCCGCGGGTCGACGTCCGCGGGAGCGAACTGCGGCCCGGCCAGCTCGTCGAGCGAGGCGACGATGCCGACGTCGGGGGCGTCGGCGAGATAGGTGCCGCCGAGCACCTCGGCCAGCTCGCGGACGTAGCCGGTTCCGACGTACCGGGTCCGGGCCTCCAGCGGCACGACGAACGGGAGGTCCGCTGCTGGGACCCGCTCGGCCAGCAGGCTGACCTGCGCGTCACGAAACAGCAGCGCCGACAGCACCCGGAAGGCCAGCACCGTGCCACCCGCCACCGCGGATGCTGGCACGGGTCGGCCGCGCGCCGCCATCGCCCGGCCGACCGCGGCGCCGACCAGCGGCCCCAGCACCACCTTCTGCGGACGAAGGCCGAGCGCACCGGCGACCGCCCCGGCGGCCGTTCCGACCGCGACGGGCCCGGCGCCGACCAGCCGCTCGGCCGCCCACCCCAGCGGAGCAGCCAGCGCGGCGCTGGTCGCGATCCGCTGCCATAGCGCCGGGATCTCACCGGGGCGCTGGCGTGCCCGGGCCACCGCCTCCGAGGCCCCCAGACCGACCGCGCCGACCACCGCCCCAACCGCGGCAGCCCTCGCGCCCCGGTGGCCGGTGAGCGCCGCGCCGGCCAGGCCGCCGATCGCACCGGCGAAGCCGACAGACCCGGCCCTGCTCGCCGAAGCCGAACGATCTCCTGCCATCCCAGGAATCTACCCGTCCGAGCCGACGGGTGACACCACGACGAACGAGCGGACGGACGATCTGGATGGAACCGATCCTCCTGGCCGCGTGTAGAGGTGGAAGGATCCGGATGCTGGGGTGGAGTCATGAACACGCGTTGGTGGCGGCTGCTGACGGTGCCGGTGGCCGCGACGCTCGTCATCGTCGGCGGCTGTTCGGTCGGGGGAGGCCGCGATGCGCCAACCACGTCGACAGCGGTGGTGGTGCCGCCAACGTCGCTGCCCCCGGCGCGGGTAGGCGGGCCGCTGGTCGGCGTCGTCTCGAGCGACGACCCCGCCACCGAGCTGGCCCGGCTAGACCCCAGGACGCTGCGGCCCCTGCCGCGAGGCCGGCTCAAGCTGGAGGGGACCTGGCCGATGCTGGCGGTCGCCCCCGACCGCTCCCTGGCGGTCCTCGGCAGCGCCATGGGCGACCTCACCGTGGTCGATTTGGTGCACCTGCGCCGGCTCGGCGGCATGCGGAGCGACGGCCCCGGCGAGGCTCCCTTCGGTTGGAGCTGGGTCTCACCGTCGCGCCTGCTGCTGGCCGGCACCTCCGGCGAGACGGCCACCGAGGTGCTCGCCGTCGACGTCAGCGCCCGCCGCGTCGTCCGCCGGCAGCACTTCGACGGCGTCGTGCAGGGGTACGCACGCCTGCCGCACGGCCTGGCCCTGCTCGTCACCCCTGCGAACGCGATCGGCCGGGCGCGGCTGGTGCTATCGGACGCCGACGCCGACCTCCGCACCGTAACCCTGGCCGAGATCAACGCCGGTTTCAAGCAGCTGGACGACAGCGACGGGTCGGGACCGCGGACGGAGCAGGCCGTGCCCGGGATCGCCGCCGACCCCGCCGGTCGGCGCCTCTACGTCGTCCCGGCCGGCGGATCGCTGGCCGAGGTCGACGTGGCCAGCCTGACGGTCACCTACCATCGGCTCGGACGGTTGGCGTCGCCGTGGCAGCGGCTGGGACGCTGGTGGGCCCCGCCGGCTGAGGCGAAGATCATCTCCGGCCCTTCGCGCACCGCCCTGTGGCTCGGCGACGACCAGCTCGCCGTCACCGGCTACGACGGGTCCGCCAAGGGGCACCACCTGGAGATCCCGTCCGGGCTGGAGCTGATCGACACCGCCAACTGGACCGTGCGCCAGGTCGATCGGCATTCGAGCAGTGCCATACCGGCGGCCGGCAGGCTGCTCGCCTTCGGGACCGCCTTCGGGACGGGCCAGGACGGCGCGAACCAGGGCCACGGGCTGACCATGTACGGGCCGGGTGACCGCCGGCCGGTGCACCGGTTCGGCGCCAGGCAGGTGAGCTGGATCCAGGTCAACGGCGACCTCGCCTACGTCCAGCTGATGGATGCCAACCTCAGCAACCTGGAGGGCTACGCCGTGATGGACCTGCACTCAGGGCGTGTGCTGCACCAGGGCGCCGGGTGGATCCCCGAGCTGCTGATCCCCAACCGGGTGTAACCGCCGTAGCCGCTCAAACATCCTGCGTGTTGGCCGGCCACGCCGAGGCATGAGGCTTGACTGGTAGCCCGGCGCCGGGTGTCCGGCGCCGGGCTGGTATCGGTCTTGCCCTGCCGGGTCGGCCGATCCGGTTGCCAGCAACGATGGTCAAGCCTGTGACTGGGTGATGTTGACCATCCATGGGATGCCGAACTTGTCCGCGCACATGCCGAACTCGTCGCCCCACATCTGCTTCTCCAAGGGCATCGTCACGGTGCCGCCCTCCGAGAGCTTCTCCCAGTAGCCGCGCAGCGCATCGGCGTCGTCCCCGCTCAGGCTGATGGTGATGTTGTCTCCGGGGTTGCGCTGCATCCCAGCCGGGGTGTCGGAAGCCATGAGCGTGATTCCGCTGTCGGTTTCGAGTGTGCTGTGCATGATCTTGTCGGCGTCGGGCGAGTCCTGGGCGCCGAACTCACCGAAGGTGTTCAGGGTCAGGTTCCCCCCGAAGACCCCCTTGTAGAACTCCATCGCTTGCCGCGCGTTGCTGGTGAAGCCGATGTACGGGTTGAGGCGAGTGGCCATCAGGACGCTCCTTTGCCGGGACGCGTAATGAGCCCCGGCACACTAGCGCGGACCGGGGACAACAGGAAGCAGTGACGGCGACCGTTGAGCAGAGGCGTGAGAGTGCCTCGGCCTCGTCCCTCCAGCACCCACTGGCGGCCGGCACGAGGACCATTATCTGGCCGCGCTGGCAGCCGCTGTCGCCGCTGGACGCGCCGAGGCACAATCGGGGTGTGAACCGTCTGAGCGGACCACTGCCCGGGCCAGAAGGTGACGTCTCGTAGGGAGGTCGTGGATGCTCAACATCATCTGGGCGATCATCGCCGGGCTGATCATCGGGCTGCTCGCCAAGTTGGTCGTCCCGGGCCGGCAGGACATACCGCTGTGGCTGACCATCGCCCTCGGGATCGTGGGCGCGCTGGTCGGCAACTTGCTCGCCGCCGCACTCGGCGTCCGCTTCACCGGCGGGATCGACTGGATCCGCCACATCCTGCAGGTCGGGGTCGCGGCCGTGCTGATCGCGATCGTCGCGCCCGTATGGATGCGAAGGGGCACCGGCCGAGGCCTCTGACCCGGGTCGGCCGGCTGGTGCTGGCCTGCGGAGGTGGGGGGTGCGGGGTGCGCGCTCGAAGCAGCGGCCGGACTGTCACGGTCGGGGGCGCGAAACCGCGAACAGCTGCCAGCTGCCCTCCACGCCCTTCAGGGGATGGGTACCGCGGTCCTGCAGCACCACGTCGGAGCCGACCACCAGGTCCCGCACCGTCCTGGACACCAGGATCTCCCCTGGTCCCGCCGCGGCCAGCACCCGCGCCGCGATGTGCACCGCCATACCGCCGATGTCGCCGTCCCTGAGTTCGACCTCGCCGGCGTGCAGCCCCGCCCGGATCTGAAGCCCGATGCCGCCCAGCTCGTCTCCGAGCGCGGCCGCGCAGCCGATCCCCCGTCCGGGGCCGTCGAAGGTCGCCAGCGCCCCGTCCCCGGTGGTCTTCACCAGCCGGCCGCCCCACCGCTCGACCAGCCGGCCGGCCAGCTCGTCATGGACGTCCAGCAGCTCCCGCCAGCGGCGGTCCCCCAACTCCCCGGCCCGCTGGGTCGAGCCGACGATGTCGGTGAACAGCACCGTCGCCAGCACCCGGTTGGGCGTGGTGGGCCGGCGAACCCCAGTCAGGAACTCCTCGATCAGCTCCAGCACCAGGTCCGGATGCTCCCACACCAGCGGCAGGTCGCCCGGCAGCTCCACCAGCCGAGCCCTGGGAATGTGCTCGGCCAGGTAGCGGCCGTGCTCCACTGGAAGGTGCTGGAAGTCGGTGTGGTGCAGCACAAGGGTAGGCGCCTGGATCAGCGGGAGGATCGGGCGGACGTCGAGCTCCAGCAGCGCCCCCAGGTGGGCCCGCACCACCTTCGGGCTCGCGATGGATCGCTGGAGCCTCGCCGACCAGCGCAGGAACCGCTCATCATCGGCGCGGCTGGGCACGTTGATCCCCGCGATCTCCTCGGTGCCCCACAGTTCCTCGGCGCGGCTGATCATCCTCTCGGCGGTCTCGGGCGCAACCCCGATGGGGTAGTCGTCGGCGACCAGGTATCTGGCGGTGGCGTCGGCCAGGATCAGCGCGCCGGTGCGTTCCGGCCTGGTCCCGGCGAAGAACAGTGCCATCGGCCCGGCCTCGGGACCGGTGGCCAGCAGAGCGGCCCGCTCGGAGCGGACCGCGTCCATGATGGCGGTCAGCTCCTCGGCGTAGGCCTCCCACGGCGGCAGCGGGCGGGATGGCAGCGGGTCGGACGCGCCGGTGCCGCGCCGGTCGAAGCGGACCAGCCGGCAGAACGACGCCAGCCGGCGCAGGAACAGCGCGATCTGCGGGTCCTCCCAGGCGATGTCGACGTGGCTGAAGCTGCCCATGGTCAACACCAGGTCGGGCGGTCCCTGCCCGAGCACCTGGTAGGCGAGCCGGTCCGGTCCCACCCGCGCGTACCGGGTCTCCGGCGGCACGGCCTGCGCCACTAGCGCCCCCTGTCGGAGATCCGCCCGCCGTGGCGCCTCCACGGCTACGGACACCGAGAGTCTTGGCCGTCGACTGGCGGTGGTCAATGCGCGGCTCGACACCGGCGGCCGACCGGCCACCTACCGGTACGAGGTGAGAGCAGGTGGATGGGCGCGCGGTGAGGGTGGCAGGCAAGTTCGCGTCACGCAGAGCTTCCCTAGAAGGGGCGGGTCTGATATTCCAGGCGGGCCGGGACCAGCATCAGCCGCGCCCGGACGCGCCGACGAGCACCGGCTCGGGCCGCCGTGGGACCTCAGCGCCCTCGATGCTCACGTGGGGCAGCCGACGGTCGAGCCAACCGGGCAGCCACCAGTTCGCGCGGCCCATCAGCGCCATGGTCGCGGGTACCACCACCATCCGGACGATCGTCGCGTCGAGCAGGATCGCCGTTGACAGCCCCAGGCCGATCATCTTGACCAGCGCCGACGGGTTGGCGACGAAGCTGAGGAACACCACCGTCATGATCAGCGCGGCGGAGGTGATCACCCGGCCCGTGGCTGCCATGCCGCGCGCCACCGACTCGGTGTTGTCACCGGTGGCGTCGTGCTCCTCGCGGATGCGCCAGAGCAGGAACACCTCGTAGTCCATGGACAGGCCGAAGAGCACCGCGAAGAAGATGGTCGGCAGCGGCGAGACGATCACGTACGTCCCCTCCAGGCTGAACAGGTCCTTGAGCCAGCCCCACTGGAACACGGCCACCACCACGCCGTACGCCCCGCCGATCGACAGCAGGTTCATCACGGCGGCCTTCAGCGGCACCGCGATGGAGCGGAACACCACCATCAGCAGCAGAAACGACGCGGCCAGGATGGCGGCGATGAAGATCGGCAGGGTGTCGGCGAGCTGCCCGGTGAGGTCGTCGGTCATGGCGGTCAGGCCCGACACGGCCACGTTGCCGGGGACAAGGGCGCGGACACGCTCGAGGGTCTCGGACGTCTCGGCGTCCGCGGGTGCGGTGGTGGGGATCGTGGGAAGCACAACCGTGTCCCCGGCGGGGGAGGTCTGCGGCTCGCCGACCATGGCGATGCCAGGGTCGGCGGCGATGCGCTCGGACAGCGCCGGGATGGCCTGGGCGTCCACCCCGGGGCGGCGCAGGTCCGCGACGAGCAGCAGCGGGGCGTTGAAGCCCGGACCGAAGCCCTCCGCCAGCAGGTCGTAGGCGCGACGGTGCGTGGTGCTCGTCGGGTCGTCGCCGGCGTCCGGGAAGCCCGTCTTCATCCGCAGCGCCGGGACGGCCAGCGCGAGCAGCACCATCGAGGCGACGACCAGGTACGGCCACGGGCGGGCCGATATCCGGTGTGCGAAGCGCCACCAGGCCGTGTCCTCGGCGTGCCTGACGGGGTGCCGGCGGCCAACGAGCCGCCCGGCGTCGATGCGGTCGCCGAGCAGGGACAGCAGCGCCGGCAGCAGCGTGAGGGCGGTCGCCACGGCGAACAGCACGACCAGCGAGGTGCTGAGCCCGATCGAGGCCAGGAACCCCAGGCCGGTCAGCACCAGGGCGGCCATCGCCACGACGACGGTGCCGCCGGCGAACAGGACGGCGGAGCCCGCCGACCCCATCGCCTTCGACAGCGCGGTGGGGTTGTCGTGACCGGCGACGCGGTGCTCGCGGTAGCGGGCCATGATGAACAGGGCGTAGTCGATGCCGACTCCCAGCCCGAGCATCGCCCCGATCGTCGGCGCGGCGCTGGAGACGTCCATGGCGTTGGCAAGCAGCGTGACGCCACCCAGGCCGGTGGCGACCGCCACCAGGGCGAGCGCGATCGGGGCCAGTGCGGCCACGATCGTCCCGAACCCGACGACCAGCACGATCAGTGCGGCCAGCAGGCCGGCCGCCTCCGCGCCCGACGTCTCCGTCTCGGCGTTGATGAACGCCGCGTCGCCGCCGAGCTCCGCCGCAACGCCGGCCTGCCGTGCGGGCTCCATCGCGTCGGCGATCGCGGCGAGCGGCGCTGGCCCGAGCCCCATCGACGGTCGGTCGAAGGTGATCGCGGCGAAGCCGATGCGCCCGTCGGGCGACACCGTGCCGGCGGTGAACGGATCGGCCACCGCGGCCACGTGCTCCACCTCAGCGATCCGGGCGACGGTGGCGTCGATGGCGGGCCGGTGGCGCTCGAGTCGCTCCCCCTCCTGCGCGGCGAACACCGCCATGGCGCTGCCGCCGGCCGCCTCGGGGAAGCGCTTCTCGAGCAGCTCCATCGCCTTCTCGCTCTGGCTGCCGGGAGCGACGAGGTCGTCGACGAACGCACCACCGGCGGTGCCCGCCAGCCCCATGACGATGGCGGCGGCGATCGCCCACGCTCCGATCGTGACCCACGGCCTGCGGGCGCTGGCGTCGCCGATGCGACGGATGACGCGATGCATGACGGTGCTCCCTTCAGCGGTCCGGTCCGGACGACCGGTGCGCCAGCAGCGGCGCCGTGGTTCCACCCTGCGGGCCGGGGCCGGCGCCGTCGCCCGCCCGCGGACGGGTTGGCCCTCCCTCGCGAGGCGGGTCGTGCGCGGCCGTGGGCAGGTGGTTTCCCTCTCGTGCGGCGGAGGCCCACTCCGCCCGCAGGTGGATGACCGCGCGTCCGACCTGGCCTATGGTTGGCCGATGCCCGCCGACGAGCCGCGACGGGCCCATCGCAGGTCTCACCGTGGAGTGATCGTGAACCGCACGGCGCCGTCATTCCGAACGCCGCTCCCGAACGCCCCGAGAAGGTTCCGCGGCCCGTTCGCCCGCTGGCCCCGCGCCGCCGACGCCGGCCTCGCGATCGCGGTCTTCCTCGCGACGGTGTTCCTGGTGGGCGGGCCCGGCGACACGATCGTCGTCCGCCACATCGGCGACGTCCCGGTCGCCGCCCTGCTGGTCTTCGCCGTGGCCAGCGCGGCGCTGTACTGGCGCAGGCGCGCGCCGCTGGTGGTGCTGGGCGTGGCGGTGTTCGCCTGGGCCGTGACGCTCGGAAGTGGCTACGCGGATCTCGGCGGGGTGGCGATCATCGCCCTGTACAGCGCGGGGCGGTACGCCACCGACGACCGGTGGGGCCAGGTGGGTGTCGCCGCGGCCATCGCCGTGGTCATCGTCGACATCCTCACCGGTCCGGCCCCGTGGGGGGAGGCCGTCTTCGGCGGCCTCGTCCTGTTCGTGGCGTGGTACGTCGGGCGCCGTCTGCGGCTGCGCAAGCAGCGCGCCGCCCAGCTGCTACGGGAACAGGCCGCCGAGGCCCGCCGGATCGTGGTCGAGGAACGGACCCGCATCGCCCGCGAGCTGCACGACGTGGTCGCCCACCGGGTCAGCCTCATGACCGTCCAGGCCGGCGCGGCCAAAGCCGTGGCCGCCGAGGACCCCGAAGCCTCTCTACGGGCGATGGCAGCGGTGGAGCAGGCGGGACGCCAGGCGCTGGACGAGCTGCGCCACCTGCTCGGGGTCCTCCGACCGGAGACCGACCTCGACGGGCTGGGCCCCCAGCCCGGCCTCGCGGATCTCCCCCGGCTCGTCGAGCAGATCCGCGGGGCGGGCGTGGAGGTCTCGCTGGCGACCGATGGGGTGCCGGCCGGGCTCCCGGCCCGGGTGGACCTGTTCGCCTACCGCATCGTCCAGGAGGCGCTCACCAACGTGCTCAAGCACGCCGGTCCCGGCGCCCACACCGAGGTGCGGCTCGGCACCGACAGCAGCGGGATCGTCATCGAGGTGCTCGACGACGGTCACGGCGCCACCGTCCTGCCCGGATCGGGCGTCGCCCAGGGCGATGCGAGAGGTCACGGCATCGTCGGGATGCGGGAGCGGGCACTGCTGTTGGGCGGGACCCTGGACGCTGGGCCGCGCCCGGGCGGCGGGTTCCGAGTCGCCGCCCACCTGCCCACCGGAGGCGAGCCGGCGTGAGCATCCGCGTCGCCGTGGTCGACGACCAGGCGCTGGTCCGCGGGGGCTTCGCCATGGTCCTGCGGATCCACGACGACATCGAGGTCGTCGCCGAGGCCGGGACCGGGCTCCAGGCGATCGAGGTGGCACGCCAGCACCGCCCCGACGTGATCCTCATGGACATCCGGATGCCGGAGATGGACGGCCTGGAGGCAACCTCCCGGATCCTGGCCGAGGCCGACTGGAACGTCCGGGTGCTGATCCTGACCACGTTCGACCCGGACGAGTACGTGTACAAGGCATTGCGCGCCGGTGCCAGCGGCTTCGTGCTCAAGGACATCCCCCCCGAGGAACTCGCCACCGCGGTGCGCACGGTTGCCGACGGGGGAGCGCTGCTGGCGCCGTCGATCACCCGGCGCCTCATCGGCCAGTTCACGGAGCGCCTCACCGTCGACACCGCGGTGTCGAGCCGCCTGGAACGTCTCACCGACCGGGAACAGGAGGTACTGGCTGCGATCGCGCGGGGGTCCAGCAACGCGGAGATCGCCGAGGAGCTCTTCATCGGACCGGCGACCGTGAAGTCGCACGTGTCGAGCATCCTCACCAAGCTCGGCCTGCGCGACCGCGCTCAGATGGTGGTCTTCGCGTACGAGAGCGGGCTCGTCGAGGTCGGCGACCACGACATCGGTCAGTGAAGCCTCGGACCGTTATGGTGTTACCCGGTCGAAGCGGTCACGGGATGAGACCGAGCCGTCGGGCGAGGACGACCGCTTCCTCACGCGAGGAGACTCCGAGCTTGCGGTAGAGCGCCTTGGTGTGGCTCTTGACCGTGTCGCGGCTGATAAAGAGCGCATCCCCGATGGCCCGCTGCGAAAGCGGGCCCGAAAGGAGCCGCAGCACATCGACCTCGCGCGCGCTGAGCAGCTCAGAAGGTTCTGCCATCTGGTGCTCGGCCACATCATGGCGCTGCGTTGCCGCCCGCAGCCGCTGCGGGAGAACCCCGAAGTCGGTACCGGTCGCTTGAAGCCGGCCGGCTTCGGCCACCAGCGCCTCAACCCCTGCGTGATCGCCCCGGGCCAGACGGACCGGCAGTAACTCCACCAGCGCGTGGAAGCGCTCGACGGGATAGCGCTGCAGGGCGTAGGCCCGTTCATGTGCCGCCAGGGCACCGTCCAGGTCGCCTCGACGCATTCGGATCCTGCCCAGCAGCGTGTTGCTGCACGCCACTGTGGGGCTCTCGGACAGCCCGCTGTCTTGGACCAGCTCAGATGCCCGGCGCTCGTGTGCTGCGGCGGCGTCGCCCCGGCCCCGGTCGTCCTCGATGAGCCCAAGCAGCGCCAGCGCGCGGACCCTGGTCGTGATCACCGGCGAGTCCTCGCTGATCCGGACGGCCTCCTCGGACGGCGCCCTTGCCTCGGCGGTCCTGCCGGACAGGTAGAGGCCGTATCCAAGCGCCCAGCAGGCGGCCGGGCGCCAGGGGCTGGCCGGATCGGTCTGCAGCTCAAGGACGCGCCGCGCGGCCGCCAGCTTGGAGGCGATGCCCTGGAATCCGCTGATGGCACGTAGCGAGGCGATCCCGACTTCCAGCGATGGGGTGCCGTCGGCCAGCGGCCCCTCCGAGGGAAGCTGTTCGGCGATGGCGAGCCAGCGGTCCATCTCCGCAGGCTCATGGAAGGCGAGGGCGATCCAGGCGGACACCAGCGTGAGGACGGGATCCGAGCGCACGACCGCCCCAGGAAGGGCCCGCAGCCAGTCCCGGACCGTCGCGATCAGCCAGCGGTCGACGTAGGAGATCCAGTGGCGGGCGATGAGCTCGCCGACCTCGCCGACGTCGCCAGCGGCGATGGCATGGTGGATCGCTTCGTCGGGGAAGCCCGCCTGCCGGTACCAGGCGCTCGCCCGCCGGTGCAGGACCGGGATCAGCTCCGGCTCGGTCGCGGCCAGCTGGTGCCGCAGCAAGTCCGCGAACAGGTGGTGGTAGCGGTACCACTCCCGCCGCTCGTCGAGTGGTATGAGGAACAGGTTGGCGCGCTCCAACTGGCGGAGGACGCCGGCCGCGCCCTCGCCGTTGGTGACGGCATCGCACAGGTCGGCCGACAGCCGCTCAAGGATGGATGTGCGCAGCAGGAAGCCTCGGAGCTGTGGCGGCTGCGCGTCCAGCAGCTCCGTCCCCAGGTAGTCGATGACGTGCTGGTGGCTGCCTGAGAAGGTTGCGACGCGGGTGTGGGGATTGGGCTCGCCCTTGAGCGTCAGCGCGGCGAGGTGCAGGCCAGCGGGCCAGCCTTCGGTGCGATGGTGCAGGATGGCCAGATCGGCCGGGTCGAGCTTGAGTCGGAGTCGGTCGTTCAGCAGCGCCGCCGTCTCCTCGCCGGTGAAGCGCAGGTCGGCGCCTTGCAGCTCGAGCAGCTGGCCGCGTGCCCGGAGCCGTCCCAAGGGAAGCGGCGGGTTGGACTGGGTCGACAAGACGAGCTGCGCGGTCTTTGGAAGGTGCTCGACGAGGAACGCGACCGAGCGGTGACATTCCTCGCTTTCCACCATGTGGTAGTCGTCGACCACCAGGACCACCGGACGGGCCAGGTCGTCCAGTTCGTTGACCAGCAGCGGCAGCACAACGTCCAGGAGGCTGACCCCAGGAGCCCGCAAGGCCGCCAGAGAACCCACGCCGACCGCCGGGTCAACCCGATGGAGAGCCTCGATCAGGTAGGTCCACAGGCGTAACGGGTCATTGTCGACCGAGCCGAGGGACACCCAGGCGAATGGCCGGTCATCGCTCCCTGATGCACACCACGCCGCCAAGAGCGTGGTCTTGCCAAAGCCGGTCGGTGCCTTGACCAGGGTGAGCTGTCGGCCGGCCCCGGCGTCGAGGAGTGCGAGAAGGTGGGGACGGGGCACCGACGTCGGACTCGGCGCGGGAACGTGCAGCTTCGTCTCGAGCAGCACCGGTCCGGGCCGCCCGAGATCGCTGCCGGTCACCTCCGGACCGGCTGAGCCCCTGACCCTGTGAAGGTGCGAACGCCTCGCCATAGCCCTAACAGACCCGGTCGGCCGAACCCCCGACCGCAGGGAGGAAGGCCACCGTCATCACCTCGGCGTTCCTCGAGTCCATCGCCAGCCAGGCACGATAGCAAAGCCCGATGATCCCCTGACGGGGCCCGTGCCGCCCGCGCACTCCACAGAACTGGGAAGGCCGCGCTTGGCGGCCTTCCCAGGGTGTGCCCCGCGTTCCAGGTCGGAAGCAGGTCTCCAGCGATTTGCCAGCCGCGACCGCGTCCGGCCAGGAGGCGCCGGTTTGTCAGGCGGCTCGTCCTGGCCGCAGGCGGCCGAGCAGGCCGCCGGCGACCTGGACGGGGCGCTGCTGCTCGCCCATGCGGGCGTTGAGGACCAGCACCATGCCGGTCAGGGCCGGGATCGCCCATTGCAACAGCTTGAGCTGGCGTTGGGCGCTGGCCACGTCCCCGGGGGTGTC
>DATLQA010000068.1:0-5073 GCA_035535495.1 Actinomycetota bacterium
CCGTCCGCGCGCATGCTGCGCATGCCGGCGGCGACCGCCTCGTCGCGCAGCGCCCCCTCCGGCGCCCGCTCGACCACCAGCTCCCGCATGCGCCTGGTGACCGTCAGGACCTCGAACAGCCCGATGCGGCCCTGGTAGCCGGTCTGCGAGCAGGCACCGCAGCCAGGCCCGTGCAGCAGCTTGTCCGGGTCGACCCGGCTCGGGTCCAGCCCGAGCAGCTCGAGCGTGTGGGGGTTCGCGTCGGCCGGCTCGGCGCAGCGCGGGCACGGCACCCGGGCCAGCCGCTGCGCCACCACCATGGTGAGCGACGAGGTGATCAGGTACGGCTCGATCCCCATGTCGAGCAGCCGCCCGACCGCCGAGGGCGCGTCGTTGGTGTGCAGGGTGGACAGGACCAGATGGCCGGTCATGGAGGCCTGCATGGCGATGGAGGCGGTCTCAGGGTCGCGGATCTCGCCGACCATCACCACGTCGGGGTCTTGGCGGAGGATCGCCCGGAGCCCGCCGGCGAAGGTCACACCGGCCCGCTCGTTGATCTGCACCTGGTTGACCCCGACCAGCTCGCCCTCGACCGGGTCCTCCAGGGTGACCACGTTGATCGCCGGGTCGATGCGGAGCCCGAGGGCGGCGTAGAGCGTGGAGGTCTTGCCGGAACCGGTCGGGCCGGTGATCAGCAGCATCCCCTGCGGCTCGTCGAGGGCATGCTCGAGCTTGACCCGCTCGGCCTCGTCCAGGCCGACCTCGGACAGCGATTTGGTCTTCTCGCCCTCCTTGCGCAGCAGCCGGATCACCACCGTCTCGCCGTGCATGGTCGGCATGCTCGACACCCGGGTGTCGGCCTCCTGGCCTTCGTGGCGGATCTTGCCGCGGCCGTCCTGGGGCCTGCGCCGCTCGGAGATGTCCATCCCGGAGAGGATCTTGACCCGCGAGATCAGCGCGCCCTGGACCGCCTTGGGGACCACCGTGGCCTCGCGCAGCAGGCCGTCGATGCGGAAGCGGACGCAGAGGTCCTTGGGCCGAGGCTCGATGTGGACGTCGGAGGCGCGGCTGTACAGGGCCTCGCCCATGATCGCGTTGACCAGCCGGACCACCGGCGCGTCCTCGACCCCGACGCTGGCGTCGCCGTCGTCCTCGCCGAGGTCCTCGACGATCTCGAGCCCCTGGACCTCCTTGAGCGCGCCGATCGCGCTGGCGGCCGCCTCACCGGCGCCGGCCTGCCCGCCGTAGTGACGTTTGACCGCTTCGCGGAGGTCTGAGGCGGTCGCCACGGTCGCCCGGACCTGGACGATGCCGGTCGCCATGCGGATGTCGTCCAGCGCGAGCACGTTGGTCGGGTCGCTCATGGCGACGGTGAGCACGTCGTGGGCGAGCGCGACCGGGACGACCTGGAGGCGCAGGGCGACATGGCGGGGCAAGGCCCGCACCGCCGCCTCCGCGAGGGGCATGCTGGTCAGGTCCACGAACGGCAGCCGGAGCTGGTCGGAGAGGGCGCGGGCGATCTGGACCTCGTCGGCCAGGCCGAGGTCGGTGATGACCTCGCCAAGCCGGCGCCGGCCGCTCTGCTCCCGTTGCGCCTTCAGCGCCTGCTCGAGCTGGTCGCGGCTGAGCACACCGCTGTCGACCAGCACCTCGCCGAGCCGCCTCCGGGTAGACGGCCCGGGCGCGCCCGCCGGGGCGCCGCTCTCCGCGCGGTCGCCCGTCCTGGGCTGCGCGATCGCCACCGCCTCCTCTCTCGACGATCGACCCCGTCCTCCTCTGTACGGGTTTGTATCGGCAGCCCGGGCGGCTTGTTGACCCATGCGCGCCCGCCTCTGCCGCCCTGCACCGACCGTGTAGGGTTGGGATCACACGCCGCGAGGAGGGTCGGATGACGCGTGCCTGGAGGGCTGGTGGGACGCGATGAGGTTGGGGCTGGCACTGCCGCACTACGACTTTTCGTTCCCGGAGCCGGGGCCGGTGACGTTCGAACGGGTGGCCGGCTACGCCGAGCGGGCCGACGGTGCGGGCTGGCACGAGCTGTGGGTCTCGGACCATTTCTGGATCGACCTCGGCCGCTACGGCGGTCCGCGGCAACCCCAGGGCACCCCGGAGTGCTTCACCATGCTGGCCGCGCTGGCCGCCAGGACCAGCAGGGCACGGCTCGGCACCCTGGTGGCCGCGGTCGGCTTCCGCGCGCCGGCGCTGCTGGCCAAGATGGCCGCCACCGTCGACCAGGTCGCCGGCGGCCGGCTCGACCTGGGACTCGGGGCCGGCTGGAACGCGGACGAGTTCACCGAGAACGGGTTCGCGTTCCCGCGACCTGGCGAGCGGCTCGCCATGCTGGAGGAGACCCTCGGCGTGCTACGGGCCCGGCTGGCCGAGCAGCCCGGCTCGTTCACCGGCCGCCACTACCGGGTCGACGCCGCACCGCTGCTGCCCGGGCCGGTGCAGCGGCCGCGCCCGCCGCTGTGGGTCGGCGGCCGTGGCGACCGGCTGCTGGGGGTGGTCGCCCGCGCCGCCGACGGCTGGAACCTGGTCTGGTCGGTCACGCCCGAGGCGTACGACCAGCGGCTGGAGGTGCTGCGAGCCGCCTGCGCCCGCGCCGACCGGCCGTTCGACGAGGTGCGCCGCTCGGTCGGGCTCGGCACCTTGATCGGGCGGGACGCCGACGACCTGGCGGCGCGCTGGCGGCAGCTGCAGGCGTGGCAGCCCGGCGGGGCCCTGGCAGGGGTGGAGCTGCGGGAGTGGGCGGACGGGCGGCTGGTCGGCACGCCCACCGAGGTCCTCGACCAGCTCAGGGGCTGGGAGGAGCGCGGCGTCGAGCAGGTCATCTGCACCTTCGCCGGGGCGCCGTTCGCGGTCTTCTCCGACGAGCAGCTCGACCTGGTCGCCGAGTTGATCCTGCCGCAGCTCGCCTAGGTCGGCGCCGGGATCGCCTCCCGGCCCGGCGGTCAGAAGCGGACCGCCGTGAGGCCGAAGGAGCGCTCGACCAGCACGGACGCGTTCAGGTCGGGCTGCTCGGCGACGACCTCGGCGCGGAGCTGGGCAGCCGCGGCCCGCCAGGTGTCCTCGGGCACGCGCCAGGCGTGCGAGTAGACCCGACCGTCGACCTCGGCCAGCGCGTCGGTCCAGGTCTCCTCGGTGGTCCAGGTCCGGCTGCCGATCGGCCCCGCGGTGCCGCCGAGGGCGACCAGCGCGGCCACCTTCTCCTCCTGGTCGCCGACGCCCAACCACGCCCGGCCCGAGAGCGCCGTCGCGGTCAGCGCGCGCATGCGGTGGTGGACCTGGTCCCGCGGGCTGTGCCGGAGGTCGTCGTGGCCGCCGCCACGGCCGAGCAGGACGACCCCGCCCGGCGCGAGCACCCGGCGGATCTCCTCGAGCGCCCGGCGCCAGCCGGGCACCAGGTGGAGCAGGTGAACCTCGACCACCACGTCGACGCTGGCGTCGGCGAACGGCAGCCGGGTGACGTCCGCGCGCACCAGCCGGGGTGGCGGCAGCCCGGCGGCGGCCGCCTTGTCGCGGTAGCCGGCCATCATCGCCGCCGACAGGTCGATCCCGGTCACCCAGCGCCCGCGCCGGTGCAGGTTGAGCGCGATCCGGCCGGTGCCGACGCCGACCTCGAGGAAGCGGGCGTCCGGCGCGGCCACGGCCTCCATGCGCTCGGCGATCCAGTCGGCGACCGCGGCCGGCAGCCGGCGGGTGGCGTCGTAGAAGGACGCCGCCCGGTCGAAGTTGACCGAGCCGGAGGCCGCCGCGTCCACCATGGTCCGCTCAGCCGGCCTGCCGGGAGGCAGGGACGGTCCGTGGCGTGACCGCCACCTCGGCCACCACCCGGGCCGGCTCGGCCTCCGGCGACGGCAGCGGCCGCTTGGCCGCCAGCCACTCCAGCAGTTCGAGCCGGCGCCGCTCGACCGCCAGCCGGCGCTGCCAGAGCGCGACCGTCACCCGGTCGTCGGCGGACCGCACCTCGACCCAGTTGACCGGGTAGGCGGGCACGAACACGGGCGGCATCGAGAAGCGTGCCGAGACCGGCACCAGCCCTCGCACCCAGCAGCCCGCGTCCACCGCCACCCGGCCGTCGGGGAAGGCGACCAGGGCGGGCTCGTGGCTGTGGCCGGTCACCAGCACGCTGGCCAGCGGGTCGCGCTGGTCGAGCAGGTCAGGCACGCCGGCGCGGCGGCTGGCGGTCTCCCGATGGGCCTCGTCGGGTGAGGGCAGGCTGTAGGCGCCCGCCGCCCGCCGGAAGGTGCGGCCGAGGAAGGTGGAGAGGACCAGCAGCAGGAACAGGTCGGCCAGGACCACCGAGGCGGTCCAGCGCACCGCGCGGTTGCCGAGGTCGGCCAGGCCGTAGAGGTCGCTCGCGACCAGCGCGGTGGCGACCAGGTGGACCGCGGCCCAGAGCGCCACCAGGGGCACCACGAAGGCGCGCAGCGCCTGGCTCATGTAGCGGTAGAAGAAGCTCGACACCAGCCACAGCGGGATCATCAAGGCGGGCCGGACGTTGTCCACCTGGTCGAGGCCGAGCCGCGGGAAGCGCTGGCTGGTCGCCTCCAGCCGGTTGACCACCTCGGTGACGATGTGGTCGCCGGGCGGCACGTCGAGCGGGTCGAACGGGTCGGTGCGGCGGTTGTAGCGGTCGAGGACGTCGCCGTGCTCGGCCACCAGCCTGACCTCGCCACCGCCAGGGCCCTCCACCGTCACATGCGCCCGCAGGGCCACGTGGCGGGCGCCGAAGTGGCCGGCGACCAGCGCGCGGGAGCGGCCGTCCCAGGCGAGGGCGGCGTCGTGGTTGCCGACCAGGTAGACGACGGTGGCGTTGGGCTGGGCGGCGAGCTGCCGCACCGCCTCGCCGGCGGCGACCGCCGTCGGCGAGGCCAGGATCATCGCGGCCTGCTCGCCGCGTGGCGCCTGCACCTGCAGGAGGTCGAGCACGTCGCCGCCGAGCACCAGGATCACCTCGCCGGGATGCCGCTGCAGGGAGGCGGCCAGCTCGCACAGCTCGGTGGTGGCGTCGAAGTCGTCGAACGGGGGCACCGCCAGGTGCAGATCGGAGACGAACGCCAGGCGGCCGCCGGCCGCGAGGCGGAGCTCGAT
>DATLQA010000069.1:0-30408 GCA_035535495.1 Actinomycetota bacterium
CGCGCCCCTGATCGACCTGGTCCAGACGGTGCTGGAGCGCACCGGCGTCTGGGCCGAGCTGGAGGCGTCCAGCGACCGCCGGGCCCTGTCGGCCAGGCAGAACCTGGCCACCTTCCTCGACCGGGTGGCCGAGTTCGCACCGGTCGAGGGCGACCCGTCGCTGCCGGCGTTCCTCGCCTACCTGGACGCGGTCGAGGAGGCGGTCGAGCCGGTGGAGGCGACCCAGCCAGCCCCGGCGGACTCGGTCAAGCTGATGACCGTGCACATGGCCAAGGGGCTGGAGTTCCCGATGGTGGTGGTGGCCGGGCTGGCCGCCGGGTCGAAGGAGGACGGCTCACCCAAGCACGGCATCTTCCCGGACGTGCGCATCTCCGACCCCCGGCGCGCCCAGGGCTTCCCCTACGAGCTCCGCGAGGACGCCGGCCACCTGCCACGATTCGCCGGCAACTCGCGCGCCTTCCAGGCGGCCCTCGCCGAGCGCGCGCTCGAGGACGAGCGGCGCCTCTTCTACGTGGCATGCACCCGCGCCAAGCGACTCCTCGTGCTGACCGCCGCCTGGTGGTACCAGGGCTCCGACAAGACGCCGAAGGGCCCGGGCCCGTTCTGGCGCGAGGCGGCCGAGCATCCCGCGGTCGACGTGCTCCTCAGGGCCGAGGAGCCGGTCGCGAGCCCGCTGCCCGAGCGGCTCCGCAGCCGGGTCCGCTGGCCGCAGCCTGCCAGGCGGCCGGCTGACGTCGACGACCCGCTGTTCCCCGAGGGGTGGGCGGGCGCCGTGGAACTGGCGAGGGACGACCCGGCCGCGCTGGCCGCACGGGTGCCCACGGACCAGGGTGACGCGTTCCAGGCCGCGCTGGCCGCCCAGCGTCACCTGGTCGAGCTGGCCAGCGCCCATGACGCACCCTCCCGGCCGGAGGCGCCGCGGATCCTCTCGGTCACCCAGGTGCTCACCTACGACCGCTGCCCGCAGGCGTTCTACTGGACGGTGGTGCGGCCGCTGCCCGCGCCGCCGCGGCCCGCGGCGCGGCTCGGCACGGTCGTCCACCGGCTGCTCGAGCGGCGCGCGCGCGGCCTGCCCGATCTGGTCGACGTGGGCGACCTCGGCGGCGAGCCGGCCGGGACCGCGGCCCAGCCGGGCCTGGTCGAGCGGGCGGCGCGGAACTTCGCGGCCACCAGGTTCGCCCGCCTGCCCGCTCCCGAGGCCGAGGTCGGCGTCGCCCTGCGCGCCGGCCCCTGGGTGGTGCGGGGCCGCATCGACGCGGTCTTCACCGACGGCGGCGTGGTCGAGGTGGTCGACTGGAAGACCGGCCGGCCCGTCGGCGCCACCCATGGCGGCCTGGACCAGCTCGGCCTGTACGCCCTCGCCCTGCGCGAGCTCGGCCGCCTGCCCGCTGACGGCGCTCGGGCCTCCTACTGCTACCTCGGTGGCGACGCGCCCCGGATCGAGAGCACCTGGTACGGCCCTGCCGAGCTCGATGCTCAGCTGGCACGCCTGGAAACCGCCTTGGCCAGCATCGCCGCCGGCGAGTTCGGACGCGCCTGCGGCCGCTCCGACTGCGAGGCCTGCGGCCAGGATTCCGTGACCGGGTAGTCGACCGTTGATTCCCGATGGTGCGGTGAGCGGGTAGCTCCGGTCGTCCTATACTCAAACGCTTCGGTGGCCAACCTCGCTTCGTGACGGGCTGGCGCGACCGGCCTCGGGGTGACCCGTGGCGCCGGTCTGACTGGGTTGACTGGTCAAGCCCGGTTTCGCTGTGGGGCGGCGGCCCGTCCCGCGGTTGCCGGACGCCGCGGAGCTGCGTAAGATCAATCAAGGAAGCATTTATGTTTCCTTAATCGCCCGCCGGCGCCGGGACCAGGGCCGACAGCTCGCCAGGTGCCAGCAGGGTCCGCCGTAGCAGTCGTAAGGAAGGACGCGCACGATGTCGACGGCCGAGCACGACGCCGACGACCTGGGTCGCCGCAGCACGCGGGGGCAGATCATGGTGTTCCTGCGCCGCCGCGGGCGCCTGTCCGCGCCCCAGCTCGCCGGCCTTCTCGGCATGACCACCGTTGGCGTGCGCCGTCACCTCGTCCTGCTCGAACGCGACGGCCTGGTCACCGCCACCACCGAGAAGCCGAAGCGGGGCCGGCCCACCGCGGTGTACCGGCTGACCGACGCCGGCCTCGAGACCTTCCCGCGCCACTACGACGAGATCGCCAGCGAGGCCCTCACCTTCCTCAAGGGCGAGGACGTCGGCGCCTTCCGCCGCTTCCTGGCCCGCCGGAACGAGCGCCTGGCGGCCAGCTTCGCCACGCACGTGGAGGGCGCTACAGTGGAGGAGCGGGCCGCGGCCCTGGCCGAGGTCCTCACCCAGCAGGGCTACATGGCCGAGGTGGAGCAGACCCCCGAAGGGCTCCAGCTCTGCCAGCACAACTGCACGGTCGAGCACCTGGCAGCCGAGCTGCCCGACCTGTGCGCCTCCGAGACCAAGCTGTTCGAACAGCTGCTCGGGGCGCCCGTCAGGCGGGAGGCAACGATCGCCCGGGGTGGCGTGCGCTGCGTCACCCAGGTCGACCAGCCGGCCGGCCGGGCCGGCTCGCTGCCGCGAGCCAGCACCGGAAACAGCACCACCGAGACGTCCCCGACCAGCCTGGACGCGGCCACCGCCGCACCAGCGCCCACCGCAGCAAGGAGCCAAGCCTGATGGTCAGCGAAGCCCGCGAGCTCACCGAGGGCCCGGAGCGGATCAACCCCGTGCCCGAGAACGTGGACCTGGGGGCGTACAAGTTCGGCTGGCACGACCCCGTCCACTCCGTGTTCACCCCGAAGAAGGGCCTGTCCCACGAGGTCGTCGAGGAGATCTCGCGGATGAAGGACGAGCCCGAGTGGATGCGGGCCTTCCGCCACAAGGCGCTGGACTACTTCTACCGGCGCCCGATGCCGCAGTGGGGCGGGAACCTGGGCGACATCGACTTCGACAACATCTACTACTTCCTGCGCGCCACCGAGAAGCAGGCGGGGTCCTGGGAAGAGCTGCCGGCCGACATCAAGAACACCTACGACCGGCTCGGCATCCCGGAGGCGGAGAAGCAGCGCCTGATCGCCGGGGTGGCCGCCCAGTACGAGTCGGAGGTCGTCTACCACAAGGTCCGCGAGGACCTCGAGGCGCAGGGCGTCCTGTTCCTGGACACCGACGCCGCCCTGCGCGAGCACGAGGACCTGTTCCGCGAGCACTGGGCCACGGTGATCCCGGCCAACGACAACAAGTTCTCCGCCCTGAACTCCGCCGTCTGGTCGGGCGGGTCGTTCATCTGGATCCCCGAAGGCGTCCACGTGGAGATCCCGCTGCAGGCCTACTTCCGCATCAACTCGCAGAACATGGGCCAGTTCGAGCGGACCCTGATCATCGCCGAGCCGGGATCGAGCGTGCACTACGTGGAGGGGTGCACCGCGCCCATCTACTCCTCGGACTCGCTGCACTCGGCGGTGGTCGAGATCATCGTCAAGCCGCACGCCAAGGTCCGCTACACCACCATCCAGAACTGGTCCAACAACGTCTACAACCTGGTCACCAAGCGCGCCGCGGCCTACGAGGGCGCGACCATGGAGTGGATCGACGGCAACATCGGGTCGAAGCTGACCATGAAGTACCCGGCCGTCCTGCTGCTCGGCGAGCACGCCCACGGAGAGATCCTCTCGGTCGCGTTCGCCGGCGACGGCCAGCACCAGGACGCCGGCGCCAAGCTGACCTTCGCCGCGCCCAACACCACCGGGCAGATCGTCTCCAAGTCGATCTCGCGTGACGGTGGACGGACCTCCTACCGCGGCCTCATCAAGGTCGAGGAGGAGGCGCCAGGGGTGAAGGCGAACGTCCGCTGCGACGCGCTCCTGCTCGACGAGGAGTCGCGCTCGGACACCTACCCCTATATGGACATCAATGAGGAGGACGTCACCCTCGGACACGAGGCGACGGTCTCCAAGATCGGCGACGACCAGCTCTTCTACCTCCGCTCCCGCGGCCTGTCCGAGGCCGAGGCGACGGCCATGATCGTGCGCGGCTTCATCGAGCCGATCTCCAAGGAACTGCCGATGGAGTACGCGCTCGAGCTGAACCGGCTGATCTCCCTGCAGATGGAAGGGGCGATCGGCTAGCCGTGGCCGCGACCACCATCGAGACACTGAACCTGAAGGACCTCGACCAGGCGGCGCTGACCGCCTGGTCGGAGGCGCTGGGCGACCCGGAGTGGCTGCGCACCCGCCGGCTCGCCGCCCTGGCCGCCCTCGACAAGCTCGAGCGCCCAGGCGTCCGCGACGAGGCCTGGCGCTTCACCGATCCGAAGCGGGCCGGCCTGGACCGGCAGCCGATCATCCGGGCCGGCGGGCAGCCGGGTGAACGCGACCAGGCGGGCGTGTTCGCCGGCGGTGCCGCCCCCGGCGAGCACGCCGACTCCGAGCTGGAGCTGGAGCCGGGCGGGCTGGTCACCGTGGTGGACGGTGCCGCCACCGGCGCCGACCTCGCCGCCGGGCTGGCGGACCGCGGGGTGGTGCTGACCGACTTCGCCACCGCCGCGCGGGAGCACGCCGACCTGGTCGAACCCCGCTTCATGACCTCGGCGGCGCCCTTCGAGGAGGACTGGTTCCTCGCCCTGCACGCCGCCTGCGTGAGCGGCGGCACCTTCCTGTACGTGCCGGCAGGGGTGGAGCTGGCGATGCCGCTCGGCGCGCTCCACCGGCGCACCGTGCCCGGCGCCACCTTCACCCACACCCTGCTGGTGGTGGAGGAGGAAGCCTCCCTCACCTTCGTGCAGCAGCACGACTCACCGGACAGCATCGGCGGGCGCGCCTTCCACCACGGCGTGACCGAGCTGCTGGTCGGCCCGCGGGCCTCGGTGCAGCTCCTCAGCCTGCAGGAATGGGGCAGCGAGGAGGTCAGCCACTTCGGCGTGCTCCGCACCGAGGTGGCGCGCCAGGCCAAGTTCCGTTCGTTCGTGGTCACCCTCGGCGGCGGCACCGTGCGGATCTCCCCGGAGACGCGGCTCTACGAGGGCGCCGAAGCCAACTTCCTCGGCGCGGCCTTCGCCGACCGGGGCCAGCGCTTCGAGCACCGCGCCACCACCCACCACGTCGAGCCGCACGCCCGCTCCGAGCTGCTCTACAAGGGCGGGCTCCTGGGCGGGTCGCGCAACATCTTCTACGGCAACATCCTCATCCACCCGGGCGCCCGCGGCAGCGACGCCAGCCAGACCATGCGCAACCTGGTCCTGTCCAAGCACGCCCACGCCGAGGCGATCCCCTTCCTGGAGATCGAGAACTCCGACGTCCGCTGCGCCCACGCCGCCGCCACCGGCCGGGTCGACGACCTGCACCTGTTCTACCTGCAGTCCCGCGGGATCCCGCGGACGGAGGCGCGGCGCCTGGTGGTGTTCGGGTTCTTCGAGGAGGTCCTCGCCCAGGCGACCGTGCCGGCGGTCCGCCGCCGCCTCGAGGCCGCCCTCGAGGCCGAGCTCGCGGAACTCGCCGACGAGTCGGAGGGGCCTGGGGGTCCGGGGGGCTCAAGGAGCGAAGTGGTAGCCCCCCGGTCAACAGGGGGAGGTGCGGGCTGATGCCGTGGGTGCGGCTGGCCGCGCTCTCCGAGCTGGAGGTCGGCGCGGGGCACCGGGTCGAGCTCTCCGACGACGAGGCGGTCGCGCTGGTCCACACCGGCGACCAGGTGTATGCCGTGGAGGACTGCTGCAGCCACGAGGAGTACCCGCTCTCCGAGGGCTGGGTGGAGGACCGCCAGATCGAGTGCGCCCTCCACGGCAGCCGTTTCGACCTGGCCACCGGGCACCCCGACGTGCCGCCGGCCCTGGTCCCGGTGCAGGTCTTCCCGGTCCGCGTGGCCGGCGACGACGTCCTCGTCGACCTGCCCGAGGACTGGGCCGCGCTCGCCGAGGAGTCGATCAACTCGAACGTGCAATGAACGAGGAAGGTGGCCCGGAGCCGCGCGCCTGGCTGGACACCAGGGAGGTGGCCCGGAGCCGCATCGAGCGGCGTAGGGCCACCGACCGTTTGAACAGAGGAGCTGACAACCGCTGATGACCGAAGCCAACCTGGTGATCGAGGACCTCCACGTCAAGGTGGGGGACAAGGAGATCCTGCACGGAGTCGACCTGGTGGTCGAGCAGGGCAAGGTCCACGCCCTCATGGGGCCGAACGGGTCGGGCAAGTCGACCCTCGCGTACGCCCTCGCCGGCCACCCCCGCTACCAGGTCACCGCCGGCCGCGTGACCTTCAAGGGCTCCGACGTCCTCGCCCTCACCCCGGACGAGCGCGCCCGCCAAGGGATGTTCCTGGCCATGCAGTACCCGGTCGAGGTGCCCGGCGTCTCGGTGACCAACTTCCTGCGCACCGCCATGAACGCGGTCCGCGACGAGGAGGTCCCGGTGCGCGAGTTCGCCCGTGACCTCCGCGAGCAGATGAAGCTGCTGGACATGGACCCGAAGTTCGCCGAGCGCAGCCTCAACGAAGGCTTCTCAGGCGGGGAGAAGAAGCGCAACGAGATCCTGCAGATGGCGCTGCTCCGTCCCACCCTGGCGATCCTGGACGAGACCGACTCGGGCCTGGACATCGACGCGCTCAAGGTGGTCAGCGAGGGCGTCAACCGCATGCGCGGCTCCGACGTCGGTGTGTTGCTGATCACCCACTACACCCGGATCCTGCGCTACATCACCCCCGACGTCGTCCACGTCATGCTCGACGGCCTCCTCGTCAAGACGGGCGGACGCGAGCTGGCCGACGAGCTGGAGGAGCACGGCTACGAGCGCCTGCGCACCGGCAGCGTCGCCTGACCCCCACCCGCTCTCCGTCCGAGGAGGCATGCTCCAACGATGAGCATCACCACCCGCACCACGACCGGCTCCAAGGCCGCCCCGCCCGGCGACCTGGCCGCCCTGGTGCGCCCGGACTTCCCGATCCTGGAGCGGCAGGTCAACGGCAAGCCGCTGGTATACCTGGACAGCGCGGCCAGCAGCCAGAAGCCGGTCCACGTTCTGGCCGCGATGCACGAGTACTACACCAGGCACAACGCCAACGTGCACCGCGGTGTCCATACCCTGGCCGAGGAGGCCACCCGCCTGTTCGAGGAGGCCCGCGGCAAGGTCGCCCGGTTCGTGGGCGCGAGCGAGCGGGCCACGGTGTTCACCAAGAACGCCACCGAGGCGATCAACCTGGTCGCCTGGGGCTGGGGGCTGCGCAACCTGCGCGAGGGTGACGAGGTGGTGGTGACCGAGATGGAGCACCACGCCAATCTGGTCCCCTGGCAGCTGGTGGCCAAGCTGACCGGCGCCAGGATCAAGGCGATCCCGGTGACCGACGCCTACACCCTCGACCTCGACGCCCTCGACGAGCTGCTCGGCGAGCGCACCCGGCTGGTGGCGGTCTCCGCCATGTCCAACGTGCTCGGGACGGTCAACCCGGTGGCCGAGGTGGCCGCCAAGGCCCACGCGGCCGGCGCGCTGGTGCTGGCCGACGCCTCCCAGGCGGTGCCGCACGTGGGCGTGACCCTCGGCGGCCTCGGCGTGGACTTCCTCGCCTTCACCGGGCACAAGATGCTCGGCCCGATGGGCGTGGGCGTGCTCGCCGCCCGCGAGGAGCTGCTGGACGGGATGGAGCCGTTCCTCGGCGGCGGCGAGATGATCCGTGACGTCTCCATCGAGACCTCGACCTGGAACGACATCCCGTGGCGGTTCGAGGCCGGCACGCCCAACGTGGCCGAGGCGATCGGGCTGGGCGCGGCCGTCGACTACCTGGGCGCGCTCGGCATGGACACCGTCCGCAACCACGAGCGCGCCGTCACCGGCTACGCCCTGGAGCGCCTGGCCGAGGTGGACGGCCTGCGGGTGCTCGGGCCGAGCGACCTGGAACATCGCGGGGGGGCGGTGTCGTTCACCCTTGGGGACGTCCATCCGCACGACGTCGCGCAGGTCCTCGACGGCGACGGGATCGCGGTCCGGGCCGGCCACCACTGCGCCAAGCCGCTGATGACGCGGTTCGGCCTGACGGCCACCACCCGGGCATCGTTCTACGTCTACTCGACCCGCGACGAGGTGGACGCCCTGGCCAGCGCACTCGACAAGACCAGGCGGCTGTTCGCCTGACCGAACCGACGAGACGAGCCCGAAGAAGGGAGGTGGCCCGCCGAGATGGCCCTGGAAGACCTCTACCAGGAGATCATCCTGGACCACTCCCGCGCGCCAAGGCACCCGGGCCGGCTCTCCGACGACCACGTCGAGGTCCGCCACTACAACCCGGTCTGCGGCGACGACGTCACCGTGGGGCTGCGCCTGGAGGAGGGGCGGGTGGCCGGCATCGCGGTCGACGGCAAGGGTTGCGCCATCTCGCAGGCCTCGGCGTCGGTCATGAGCGAGCTGGTGCTCGACCGGACGGTCGGGCAGGCGCTGGACGTGGCCGAGGCGTTCCGCCTGCTGATGCACGGCGAGGGTGAGGCGGACGAGGAGCTGCTCGGCGATGGGGTCGCCTTCGCCGGGGTGGCGAGGTATCCGATGCGGGTGAAGTGCGCCCTGCTCGGCTGGATGGCGTTCAAGGACGCCGCCGCCAGGGCGGTGGCCGGCCAGAACGGCGGGACGACAGCGACAGGCGGTGGCGAGCGGTGAGCAGTGAGCAGGAGGGGATCACGATGGCGGACGAGGAGAAGATCCTCGAGGCCATGAAGCAGGTCGAGGATCCGGAGCTGGGGGTCAACGTGGTCGACCTCGGCCTGGTCTACGGGGTGCGGCAGGAGGAGGACGGCGAGAAGGTCGTCCTTGACATGACCCTGACCACGGTCGCCTGCCCGCTCACCGACATGATCGAGGGCGCCACCAACGCCGCCCTGGTCGGCCTCGACGGTATCCAGGAAGTGGAGATCAACTGGGTGTGGTCGCCGCCGTGGGGTCCGGAGCGGCTCACCGAGGACGGCAAGGTGGCCCTACGAGCCATGGGCTTCGCGATCTGAATCAGGGAGTACCCACGCAGATGACCCTTCCCGCACTGGTCGAGCCGAACGCCGAGCTCTCCCGCGAGGAGATCGCTCGCTATTCGCGCCACCTGATCATCCCCGACCTCGCCATGGACGGGCAGAAGCGGCTGCGCAGCGCCAGCGTCCTGCTGATCGGCGCCGGCGGCCTCGGCTCGCCCAACGCCATGTACCTGGCCGCGGCCGGCATCGGCCACATCGGCATGGTCGACTTTGACGTGGTCGACGCGTCCAACCTGCAACGCCAGGTGATCCACGGCACCTCCGACATCGGCCGCTCCAAGCTGGAGAGCGCCCGCGACAAGATCGCCGAGATCAACCCTGGCGTCCGCGTCACCCTGCACCACACCAGGCTCTCCTCGGAGAACGCCCGCGAGCTGATCCGCGGCTACGACCTGGTGGTGGACGGCTCCGACAACTTCCCCACCCGCTACCTGGTCAACGACGCCTGCGTGCTCGAGGGCAAGCCCTACGTCTGGGGGTCGATCTACCGCTTCGACGGGCAGGCCAGCGTGTTCTGGGCCGAGCACGGCCCCTGCTACCGCTGCCTCTACCCCGAGCCGCCGCCACCGGGCATGGTGCCGTCCTGCGCCGAAGGCGGCGTCCTCGGCGTGCTCTGCGCCACGGTCGGCTCCATCCAGGCCAACGAAGCCATCAAGCTGATCACCGGCATTGGCGAGCCGCTGGTCGGCCGGCTGGTCATCTACGACGCGCTGGAGCTGTCCTTCAAGGACATCCGGGTGCGCAAGGACCCGGACTGCGCGGTCTGCGGCGAGCACCCGACGGTCACCGAGCTGATCGACTACGAGGACTTCTGCGGCGTGGTCTCCGACGAGGCGGAGCGGGCCGCCGCCAGCGCCACGATGACCCCGGCCGAGCTGAAGGCGATCCTCGACGACGGCCGGCGGATCAAGCTGGTGGACGTGCGCGAGCCGGCCGAGTGGCAGATCAACCGCCTGCCAGGGGCCGAGCTGATCCCGCTCGGGGAGCTGCCCGACCGGCTCAGCGACCTGCCCCAGACCGAGCCGATCGTCGTCTACTGCAAGGTGGGCGGCCGCTCGGCCGAGGCGCTCGCCCTGCTCAGGCAGTCGGGCTTCTCCACCGCGCGCCACCTCGGCGGCGGGATCAACGCCTACGCCCGCACGGTCGACCCGAGCATCCCGACCTACTAGCGCGAGGTCCCGGCGGCTCGTTCCAGACCAGACGGGCGGGTCGCTGCCCGCATTGCTAACGAAACGGCAGCATTCGCCCGGACGTTCTTGAGTTCGCGGGATCGGCTGTCGAAGATACGCGGCGCGGCCGGCCCAGGGGGGGCATGGCCTTGATCCGTCGAGGATGGCCAATCATGCGCACGCCGCTCCGGTCCCTGCTCGTCGCCGTGATCCTCGCCGCGCTGGTCCCTGCCGGCTCCGCCGTGGCCACCACGCGCGCCACGCCCGGCGCCCGGCCGCAGGCGGCCGCCGCCGCGCCGGCCGCCCTCGCCGCCAAGACCACCCGGCCGGGTGCCGCCGTCGCCGGCCGCGACTACGTGGCCGGGCGCCTGCTGGTCGGCTTCCGCTCCGGGACGGCCGGCGCGCGCCGGAATGCCGCGCTCCGCGCGGTCGGCGCCAGCCCGGCCAGGGCGCTCGGCCGCCAGGGCCAGCTCGCGGTGACCTCCCGCGCTGCCGACGTCCCCGCCCTGGCCCGCCGCCTGGCGGCCAGGCCCGGCGTGGCCTACGCGGAGCCGGACTGGATCCGGCGGCCCAACGCCTGCGACCCGAGCGTCTGCTGGTACCTCGGCAGCGCGGGGGTCGACGCGTTCGGAGTCCACGCCGCCGGCCGCCGCGGCGCCGGCAGCACCGTGGCCGTGATCGATACCGGCGTGGCACCGATCGACGAGCTCGGCAGCCGGGTCACCGGGCGCTGGACCTGCGAGCCGACCTGCGTGGCCGACACCGGCGCACCGGACCCGGTCGACTTCGACCACGGCACCATGGTCGCCAGCCTGGTCGCCGCGGCCGACGACGACAGCGGCATCACCGGGGTCGCCCCGGAGGCCTCGATCAAGGCGTTCAAGACCGACACCCCGGACGGCGGCCTGCCGGTCTCCGCGGTGGTGTCCGCGCTCAACACCGCCGCGGCGCAGAGCGACGTCGACGTGGTCAACCTGAGCCTCGGCTCGCTGGTGCCGTCCCAGGCCGAGGAGGACGCGGTCAACGCGGTGCTGGCCGCCGGCAAGACGATCGTGGCCGCCTCCGGCAACGACGGCAACTACCTGCCCTCCTACCCGGCCGCCTACCCGGGCGTGCTGGCGGTCGGCGCCACCAACGAGAGCCGCGGGTCGGCCTCGTTCACCTCCTACGGCAAGGTCGACGTGGTCGCCCCCGGCGAGCAGGTCCCGGCGATCAACCCCGACGGCGACGTCGAGGTGGTCGACGGCACCTCGTTCGCCTCGCCGATCGTGGCCGGCCTGATCGCCCTGCGGCCGACCACCGGCACGGGCCGCCAGCTCCGCTCCCGCCTGGCCGTCGAGGACACCGCCACCGCCGGCGCGGGCGGCGGTGACGCCAAGCGCTTCGGGCACGGCGTCGCCAACGCGCCCGGCTATGTCGCCAGCCACGACGACGGCGCCTACCTGGTGCTGGAGACCTCGGGACCGGCGGACCCGGTCGACTACGCCTCCTCGGGCCAGCTGCCCAACCCGAGCACCAACTTCGACGCCTACGTGCTGAAGACCGACGGGACCCTCGGCGCCGTGCCAGGCCAGGCGGAGGCCTCCTTCTCGGTCGACGGGACCGCGCAGGCCGGCGACCGCCCGTTCGTCGGCGTCGGCGGCGGGGTGTTCAAGGCCCAGTCGGGCACGCTGGACCTCGCCAGGGGCGCGACCAGGACCGGCAGCGCCGCGGTGGAGGGCTCCTCCGAGAACGGGTCGGTGCCGGTGCGGGTGCTCCGGGCCAACGACCAGGCGCCCGGCGTGCCGCTGTCGGGCAGCGGCGACGCCGCCTGGACCCAGGCCGGCACGCTGACCGGCGCCGAGTCCAGCAACGACGACGTCGACGACGTGTACGCCGTCTTCCTCGGTGCCGGCGACACCCTCGACGTCGGCCTGTTCCAGGCGCCCGGCCGGGACGTCCCCCTGGCGGCCCTGTTCGCGCCTGGCACGACCGACGTGTTCAGCCAGTTCGACCAGGTGGTCGCGTGCGCCGACGCCGACCCCTCCCCGTTCTGCCCGTCCTCGCTGCACTACCGCGCCCCGGTGGCCGGCACCTACCTGGTCGACGTGTACACGGGCGGGCCGGTGCCGGCCGGCTACCACCTCACCTGGGCGGTGGCGAACAGCTCCGGCCTGCCGATCGCGGTCCTTACGGGCACCTGCAGCCCCAACGGCGACGGGCGCAAGGACACCTGCACCTGGTCGGCCGGGGCGCTGTCCGGCTGGACCACCACCTCGATCGTGACCAAGGGCTTCACCACCGTCGCCAGCTTCGCCGGCGCGGGCTCCAAGAGCTGGGACGGCCGCAACACCGGCGGCACGCCCCAGCCCGACGGGGCCTACGTCCTGCGGGTGCTGTACACCCACTCGGGAGGCCGCACGCTGCTCCGTACCTTCCCGCTCGTCCTCGACCGGGCACGGCCACAGGTGAGCAACCTGGTGGTCGCGCCCAACCCGTTCGAGCCGGTGCCCGCCGACGGCGACCGCGACACCACCACCTTCGCGATCAACTCGAATGAGCGCTCCAGCCAGCTCCGCGTCCTCGTCTACAAGTACGGGACCACCCAGCTGCTGCGGACGATCGCCGCCGGCAACCTGCCCGCCGGCAGGCAGCGGGTCTCCTGGAACGGCCGCACGCTGTCGGGGGTGCAGCTCCGCGGCAAGGTGACCTGGCGCATGGAGATCACCGACCTGGCCGGCAACGTCTACCAGACCGGCCGCTACGGCCTCACGATCCTGTAGCCGCTCGACGGTCGCGCCCGCCGCGCTCCGCGGCGGGCGCGCGGCCTCCGACCGGCAGGGCGGCGACCGCCAGGCCCGCCGCCAGCACCGTCGGCGCCAGCGCGCGCATGGCCGACAGGAAGTGGCCGAGCAGGAAGCCGGAGAGCAGCAGCCCGTAGAGGCCGAGCCACAGCCCGGTCTGGTCGAGCAGGCCGCGGCGACGGAGCCCCACCGCGACCGCGGCGAGCGCGAGGGCGAGCGAACCCACCAGCATGAGCACGCCGAACGGCCCCACCGGAAAGTCGGGCACGTACCGGCCACGCACGACCTGCGCAAGCGTCGGCCCCCAGCCGGCCAGCGGCAGCCCGACCGCCTCGGCCGCCTTGGCGTCGGCGGCGCTGCCCGGGATCATGCGGGCCACATACGCCCACCACAGCCCGAGGGCGGCCACCCCCGGCCCGACCAGCCAGACCGCGCCGGCCAGCCGCGCCCACATGGCACGCCCGGCGGCCAGCAGCACCCACAGCGCGGTCGCGCCGGCGAACACCAGATAGGACTCCTTGGTCAGGCCGGCGCCGGCGAACGCCAGACCAGCGGCGGGCAGGCGGCCGTCCAGCGCCAGGCTGAGGCCGACGACCACCAGGGCGAGTCCGAGCGGCTCAGCGGTCCCGAAGGCCACCCCGACGGCCACGCCGGGGATCAGCGCGAACCCAAGCCCCCACCAGCGTGACCGCCCGAAGCCGGCCAGCACCCGCCCGCTGGCGGCGGCGCCGAGGCCGAGGGCCAGTGGCCCGACCGCGAGCAGGGCGGCGGGGATCGCGGCGCTGCGGCCGCCGGCCAGGAGCCACCCGGCCATCGCCTGCAGCGGCCGGCCGGCCCGGTAGCGGGGCATGTCGAAGCCGGTCGCCAGGTGGTCGCGGAGCAGCGGGTCGTACGCCAGCCCGAGGAACCACTGCCCGTCGTATCCGTGGCCCGGGTTGATCCGGGCCGGGATCCTCCTGGCGATGAAGGCCTCGTCGAGCCGCCAGCTGGTCCCGACCTGGAACGGCGCGGTAACGTCGAAGCCGAGGCGGAGGAACTGCAGGAGCAGGAACATGCAGCCGAGGACGAGCCCGGCGCCGCCCACCCCGAGCACGCGCCGCCACGGCGGCTGGCCGGTCGCCGCCGGCGGCGAGGCCGCCTGCGTGGCCGGCGCTGGCGAGGTGGACGGCGACGAACCCGTGGACATGCGGTGATGTTATCGGGCCATCACGGATTCATCCGATAATCCCTTGACCCGGCGTGAGGGGCTCTGTCAAGGTGGCCGGGTCGGGTGGCGGACGAGCCGCCGGCCGACGGTCGGACCCCGTTCGCGCGGGGCCGCAAGCTTGAGGAGGTGCCCTATCTGATGGCGAGCTTCGGGAACGTGCGCCCGTGGGGGATCCGTGTCGGGTCCCTGGGTGACGTGTGCCCGCAGCCGGCCATGGGCGTCTTCGCCGGCGCTGGCGGTCACCAGGCGGGCGTTATTTGGGGTCACGACTTCCGCACGAAGCTCAGCAGCAACCAGGCCTTCGCGGCCGAGCAGCACAGGGAGGCATCCGGGTAGCGGACCTCCCCCGGAGCGGCCAAACCGCTCCGGGAAATACCGCGAAGGCCGTGGGCGACCCCCACGGCCTTTCTGTTTGCACCAGCACTGACACAAGGAGCACCCGACATGCAGAGGCTCGAGCTCTTGCCGCCACCCGGGCGAGCGCTGCCATGCGTGGACGCGGGACCTGGGCTGTACTTCTCCGAGTCACCCCGTGAGCTGGAGAAGGCCAAGCTCCTCTGTCGTCCATGCCCACTCCGCGCACCCTGTCTCGCCGGTGCCAAGGAGCGCCGGGAGCCATGGGGAGTCTGGGGCGGAGAGGTGTTCGTCGAGGGCCGCCCCGTGCCCTACAAGCGGCCACGCGGGCGTCCCCGCAAGCACCCACGTCCACCCCTGCCCATCGGCGTCGATGAGGCAGAGGCCTGCTGACGCGACCGACGGCACATCCGGAGGGAGGTGAACACCATGCATCTGCTCGCGGTTGAGATGGCCCGGCTTCGCTACCAGGAAGCCGCCGCCCTGGCCGAGCGGGCCGAGGCGCGGCAGCGCCACGCGCTGCGGTCGGACCGCGGACAGCGCAACGCCTGGCTCCGGTCCATGTGGTCCCGATGAGCCCCAAGACAGCGGCCCCCGGCGGCCGTGACCAGCGGTCACGAACACCCCGGGGGCCGCTGCGTGCGTCCGGGACGGCCGGTCTGCTCAGGTGAAGATGTCCAGGGGCAGGAACGCCGAGACCACGAAGTTGGGCACGTCGACAACCTCGCTGACCTTGAGGTCGACCGCCACGCTGCAGATCGCGTAGGCCTGCTGGGGGGTCCAGCCACCGTGGTGGCCGAGATGGTCGATCATGTTCAGCAGCGCGTTGCGGGCGGCCAGGGTCAGGTCCTCCGGGCGGTTCTCGCCGTCGCGGGTCACCGACAGGCCGGTGGTGGCGAAGAAGCGGCGCGGGGCGGAGAACTCCGGCGCCACCACGTAGTCGTCCCTGGCGAACTGAAGATCGCGGATCCCGCGCGCGGCCGCCAGGCCCTTGTGGACCGTGAAGCGGACGTGCAGGGTGGCGCGCATCTCGATGGCCGTCCCGCAGGTCTCGCTGTCACCCTGCGCGAAGTGGGCGTCGCCGGCCGAGAACAGCCCGCCCTCGGCGTAGACCGGGATCAGCAGCCGGGCACCCGCACTGAGCTGCTTGATGTCGACATTGCCGGCGGTCTCCCTCGGGGGGATGGTGCGCAGCGCCTCGGCGGCGATAGCCTCATCGGACGGGACCGCGTCGGTCGGGTCGGGAGGGAGCGCGAAGCCGCCGCGATCGATCGCCGCCTGCTCGCGCGCGGTGGTCACCTCCATCAGGCGCCGGTCGGGGGCCAGGCCGATGGTGCCCATGAACGGCGCGCCGGGGATGCGGATCCCGGGCAGGTCGTCCGAGGTCGCCCAGCCGTCGGCCATCCGCCAGCGGACCATGAACGGGTCGGGGAAGTGGTCTCGCAGGAACCCGAAGCCGGGCACCTGGACGGTGTAGCCGTACCGGTCGGGCTCGACCTCGAGCACCTCGACCTCGAGCAGGTCGCCAGACTCGGCCCCGTTCACGTACACCGGCCCGGTGAGCGGGTGGACCACGTTCAGGTTCGGCGCCGCCACCGTCTCCAGGGTCGCATCCGGCCCCATCTGGCCGTCGAAGGCGTCCCGGCTGGGCAGGACCACCTCGTCGCCGGGGTCGCAGGCCACCGCGGGCGGGATGTCCGGATGCCAGCGGTTGTGTCCGGTGGCTGGCTCGTCGGCGAGCGGCTTGGACCAGTCGACCGGAACCTCGCGCGTGGCCATGGGCGACCTCCTTGGTTGACCGAACCGGGGCGGCCCATCATCCGCCACCCGGCCACCGGCGGGAAGAGCGCGGCCCACCCGCCGCCGGTCCAACCCTGTGTGGACGCTCCCCGCGTTCAGCGTGTTCCTCGGCCTGGTCATGTGGGCCGCCGCGTGGATCGGCGGCCATCGCGGGCATCTCCTACCTGGTCGCCCTGGTCTGGATGCGCTGGCGGTCCTGACCGCCGCCAACGCAAGGGACCCGGGCGCTCGATCGAGCGCCCGGTCCTTCGTCCCGCGCCGCGGCCGGGAGCCGGCTCAGCTCGTGCCCGCCTCCATCGGCTGTCCCTGGCGGTACATCTGTGGCGGCTTGATGCCGGCGCTCTGGCCGCCGTCGATCGGCACGGTGATGCCGGTCACGAACGACGCCTGGTCCGAGCAGAGCCAGAGGACCGTGGCGGCGACCTCCTCGGCCTGGCCGACGCGGCGCATCGGCGTGGACTGGCCGGCGCGGCGCTGCGCCTCCTCCCCGGCCTCCTCGAGGTGGTAGGTGAGGATCGGCCCCGGCGCCACCACGTTCACGCGGATGCCCTGGTCGGCGTAGTCCAGCGCCGCCACCCTGGTCAGGCCGATGATGCCGGCCTTGCCGGCGACGTAGCCGGCCAGGTTGGCGACCCCCTGGATCCCGCCGAGCGACGCCATGTTGACGATCGCACCGCCGCCTGAGCGCAGCATCGCCGGGATCTGGTACTTCATCCCCAGGAACGTGCCGCGGATGTTGGTGCGGATGGCCCGGTCGAACTCCTCCGGGTCGATCTCGGCGAGCGGGGTCGGCAGGGGACCGTCGGTGGCGTTGTTGAAGGCGGCGTCCAGGCGGCCGAAGGTGTCGAGGGTCTGCTGGACCAGCCGTTCGACCGAGGCCGGATCGCCCACGTCGGTGCGGACCGCCAGCGCCTGGCCGCCGTCGGCGCGGATGGCGTCGGCGACCTGCTCCAGCGCCTGCTGGTCGCGGGCGGCGAGGACGACGGCGGCGCCGGCCCGCGCGAAGGCGCGGGCGGTGACCGCGCCGATGCCGCGGCTGGCGCCGGCGACCAGGGCGACCTTCCCGGCGAGCGACGGCTGCGCCGGCATCGTGGTCGGGGTGGTCATGGTGTGCTCCTCTCGGTTCAGGTTCGCGGTTCCGGTGGGCTTCCGTCCCGCGGCCACGCGGCGGTCTCCGCCATGGCGGCGAGGTCGTCGAAGGTCATCGCCGGGCCGGCCAGGGGCGCCTCGGGCGCGGCCCGCGATCGCAGCCCGTCGAGGACCAGGTCCAGGTGGCGGTGGGCCAGGCGCCGGTTGACCACTGGCGGGAAGGGGCCGGGCAGCGGGCGGGCGAGCCGGACCAGCAGCAGGCCGACGTCCCCTGAGGTCACGTCGCCGCGGAGCGACCCGTCGGCGCGGGCGGCGGCGACGATCGCCTCGACCGCCTTGGCCGAGGCACGGCGGGCGGTCAGCAGCTCCTCGTCCAGCCGCAGCTGGCCGATCAGCGCCGGCATGACCGCGGAGATGCCCAGGTCGAGCGCGCGGTGCAGGTAGCGGGCGAGCGCCGCGAAGGCGTCGGGTTCCGCGGCCAGCGCGGTGCTGGCCTCGTGGGTGGAGCGGCCGAGCAGGTCCAAGGCGACCTCGTGCAGCAGGGCCGGCCGATCGGGGAAGCGGCGGTACAGCGTGGCGATGCCCACGCCGGCGCGCCGGGCGATCTCGTCGAGGGGCGCGTCGGCGCCCTGCTCGACGATGACGTCGCGGGCCGCGGCCAGGAGCCGTTCGCGGTTGCGGACGGCGTCCGCTCGCAATCGCCGTAGCGGCGCGGCGTTGGTGGCGCGGGGTTCGCTCGGCACCCTTGACTCCCCTCTATTTCTCTCTATGCGGAGGAATCTCCTCCATTTGAGCCAGGGTAGCACAGAACCGGAGGATGTGCCTCCGGAACGGGATGGCGCGGTCAGTGCTCGCGGCGGGAGGTCAGCCAGGCGCCGCCGAGCACCAGCGCGGTGCCGAGCAGCGCCGCGGGCGCCACCCGCTCGTCCAGGAAGGCGACGCCGAGCGCGATCGCCACCACCGGGATGAAGTAGGTGGCGACCGCGCCGCGCGGCCCGCCGACACGCCCGACCAGGGTGGTCATGAGCGCGAAGGCGAGCCCGGTCCCGAGGATCCCGAGCGGCAGCATGGCCAGTGCCGCCCCCGGATCGAAGCTCGATCCGGGCAGGCTCCACAGGCCGAACGGCACCAGCGGCACCAGCGCGGCGAGCTGGGCGCGGAACAGGACCGGGAGGGCGCCATAGCGCTGCTGCAGTGGCACCGCCAGGTTGACGGAGAGCCCGTAGAGCAGGACCGCCAACACCACCAGGGCGGCGCCGAGGGTGGTGGCCCGGGAGCCCCGCACCTCCGGCCAGGAGATCGCCACCACGCCGGCGAAGCCGACGACCAGCCCGAGCGTCTGCGTCCGACCGAGCGGCCGGCGCAGCAGCACCACCGCCCAGGCGGCCCCGAACAGCGGCACCGCGCCGTTGAGCATGCCGGCCACCGACGAGTCGATCCACTGCTGCGCCACCGGGAACAGGACCAGCGGCCCGGCCATCCAGACCAGCCCGAGCAGCGCCACCCTCGGCATGTCCTCGCGGTCGACGGCGCGGCGCGACGCCGGGATCAGCGCCAGCGCCGCGGCGCCGAGCACGACCCGCGCCAGCGCGATCACCCCCGGCCGGAACGCCTCCAGGCCCAGGTCGATGAACAGGAACGAGGACCCCCAGATCACCGCGATGGCCGCGAGCAGCAGCCACTCCCCGGCGCCGAACGCCTCGGAGCGGCTCCCGCTCCCGGCCTCGAGCAGCCGCCTGCGCGCCGTCGTCCCACCCACCTGTGCTCCTGTAGCGTCCGGACGGGCTTCCGATCGTCAGGGTAGGGCTAAGGCACCCAGGGGAGGATCGGGCGAGCGCCTTAGCCTCGCGGTCCCGCCTACCTCAGGTTGCGGGCGCGTCACATGGGGCGGAGCGCCATCCAGATGGCGCGGGCGGGCCGCCGTCCGGGATTGCGCCAGCGATGCGGCCGGTCGGTGCGGAAGTGCAGCGAGTCGCCGGGCGCCAGCAGCACGGTCTCGTCGTCGACCTTGAACTCGAGCTCGCCTTCGAGCAGGTGGACGAGCTCCTCGCCCGGGTGCTCCATGGGTCGCTCGCCGCTGTCGGCGAGCGGGTCGAGGCGGGCCGCGGCGCCGGCCATGAAGAAGCGGCCGTACGGGCCGGAGATGCTCCGCAGCTCCAGGCCCTCCTTGGAGGTGAACACCGGCCGCTGCTGGCCGGCGCGGACCACCACCACCGGGCCGTCGCTCGAGGTGTCCTCGTCGACGAAGTAGGACACCGGCCGGTTGAGGGCGACGGCGAGCTTCATCAGGGTGGTGATGGTCGGGACCATCCCGTTGCGCTCGATCTTGTGGATGGCGGCGGCCGAGATGTCGGAGCGCTCCCCGAGCTGCTGCAACGACAGCCCCTTCAGCTGGCGCAGCTGGCGGACCTTCGGCCCGATCGACTGGATGATCTGGCCGAGCTCGTCCTGCCTGGCTCCGAGCGCCTCCGCCTCGGGCGGCGCGGCGACCTCACGGGCGGGCGAGCGGCGCCTGGCTCGCCCGGTCGCGGTCGCCTCGGTGTCCACGCGTGCCTTCGTGCTCTCCACGATGGGCTGACCCCTCTCACCGGTTCAGGGACCTGCCTTGACGGTCAGGCTCCGCCTAGTAGTATAAGCGACGGCGCGTTCATCATCGTGAATTCCTGCCGGCCTCCGGGGGGGAAGGATGCCACCACGGATCGTCGTCGTCGGGGGTGGCGCCGCCGGGATCGGTGCCGCCGGAAGCGCCAAGCAGGCCGACCCGCAGGCCGTGGTGACCGTCTACACCGAGTACGAGGACGCCGCCTACAGCCCCTGCGGGATCCCCTACGTCCACGGCCGCGAGATCCCCGACTTCCAGCGCCTCTTCCTCCAGGAGAAGGCGGCGTACCGCGAGGCCGGCATCGACATCCACTACGAGACGCGGGTGACCGCGCTCGATCTCGACCGGCGCGCGGTCCAGGTGGAAGGTGAGGGCCCGGTGCCGTTCGACCACCTGGTGGTGGCGACCGGCTTCGACTACGCCGACCCGGGCGTGCCAGGGACCGACCTCGGCGGCCTGTACTACGTCAAGAACATCCGCCGGGCCATGGAGTGGGACAAGGTCCTCGACACCACCAAGGTCGCGGTGGTGGTCGACGCGTCGCCGCTCGGCCTCGAGATGGTCACCGCGCTGGCCCACCGCGGCATCGAGACGCACCTGGTCGACCCGCACCCCTGGCCGCTGGCCGAGTTCGCCGACCCCGACATCATGCAGCCGGTAGAGGAGTCGTGGACCGAGCTCGGCGTGAAGATGCACCTCAACACCAAGGTCGAGGCGTTCGTCGGTGACGGCGCCGTGCGGGCGGTGCGCACCTCCAAGGGCGAGCTGCCGGCCGACCTCGCGGTGGTCTGCACCCACAAGCGACCCAACAACGCGCTCGCCCGCCAGGCCGGGATCAAGCTGGGCTCGACCGGCGGCATCGTGGTCGACGAGCGGATGGCGGCCTCGGTTCCCGGCGTCTACGCCGCCGGTGACTGCGTGGAGCTGCCCCACGGCGTCAGCAACGTCCCGGTGCAGGGCCTGTCAGGCAGCCACGCCTACGCGCAGGGCAAGGTGGCCGGCGCCAACGCCGCCGGCCGGCCGCGCGCCTACCAGCCGGTCTACGTGCCCTGGGGGATGGTGGCCGGGAAGTGGGTGATCGGCGGCGCCTCGTTCGGGGAGACCAACGCCACCGCGCTCGGGACCCCGTTCGTCATGGGCGTCGCCCAGGGGATCTCGCGCGCCCGCTACTACCCGGGCGTCACCAAGGTGCGGGTGAAGCTGCTGGCGGAGCCGGGCAACCTGCGGCTGATCGGCGCCCAGATGGTCGGGCAGGAGGGGATCAAGGAGCGGGCCGACTTCCTGGCCATGGCCATCAGGACCGGCGTCACGCTGGAAGACCTGGCCTGGATGGAGAACGTCTACTCGCCGCCCATCGGGGCGCTGAACGAGCCGATCGCGCTGGCCGCCCAGAACGGCCTGGCATCGGCGGGGAGGTGAGGTGAGCTTCTCGCAGTGGCTCCGCGCGAACTCGGAGCGCTACCTGCTCGAGCACGCCCAGGCGGAGATGGCCAGGCGCTACCTGGACCGTCCGGGGCCGGTGACAGAGCCGGGCCTGCGCTCCCTGTTCTGGCGGCGCATCTTCGTACCCGTCTACCGGCGCCTCCCCTGGGGCCTGCGCCGCGCCGCGATCCAGGCCCTCCCCGGCAGCCACCGGCAGCGCTGGCAGGGCAGGAGGCCGCATCCCCGTCCACCCGTCGTCAAGTGACCCAGCCCGACCGAGGCATCCTCAACCAGTAGGAGGATCGCGCATGCCGCAGAAGAGCGTAGACACCGCGAAGGCCGAGGAGGGCGCGTACCTCTACAACACCGAAGAGAAGGTGTTCGAGGACATCCGCGCCAACGAAGGCGAGAAGGCCTTCGTGTTCATGCACACCGTCCCCTACGAGGGATCCGTCGGCCTGGTGAACCTGCTCACCGCCACCCGGCTGGTCCGCAAGGGGTTCGACGTCCACGTCGTGCTGTACGGCCCAGGAGTCCTGATGGCGTCGGGCACGCGCGGCTGGCCGTCAGTGGGCAACGAGGGCTTCCCCGGGAACCTGGCGATCAACAACCAGATCAAGACGCTCCTCAAGGAAGGCGCGCACGTCTACGCGTGCCGGTTCGCCATGGGCGCGCTCTACGGCTACCGGGAGGACGACCTGATCGAAGGGGTCACCCCGTTCAACCCGCTCGACGTGCTGGACTCGGCGCTCACCGCGTGGCGGGCCGGCGCCTTCCAGCTCAACACCTGGACGGTATAGCCGCCCGTAACCCGTAGCAGAAGTCGGCGCCCGAGGTGGCGCCGACTTCCGCGACGGCGGTCGCCGCCGCCAGCGCGGCGGCGCGGTCGCCACGCGCGGCGGCGCCGAGAAGCTGGTGCACCGGCGCGAGCGCCTGGCCGGCGGCGGCACAGCGCAGCACCGTGAGGCTGAGGGTGGTGGTCGGTGCGCCGGCCACGGCCGCGCCCAGCCGCGGTTCGGCGTCGGGTCCCTCGACGGCGCGCAGGGCGAGCAGCATCCCGGCCAGGGCGTCGTCCCCGGCGGGGGTGAGGCCCGGTCCGAGCCCCGCCAGCGTGTCCACGGCCCCGGCGAGATCGCCGGCGCGCAGCCGGGCGACCGCGCGCCGCGCCGGCTCCCGGTAGGGCGCGGTGGTGAGCGCCGAACCGGCGGCGACCGCCGCCGTCGCCCAGACCACCAGGCCGGCGCCGCGCCGCACCTCGTCGGGATCTGGCAGCGGCCCGGTCCACGGCCGGGCTCCGCCCAGCTCCACCACCGAGCCGCCCACGTGCAGCCGGCTGCCCGCGCGCCGGACCGCAGCGCCGCGCGCGGATGGGAGCGGGCCGTCGAGGGTGACGTGCAGCGGCCCTGGCGGGACGGCCGGCGCGGTCAGCGCGACCGGCCCGCCCGGCAGCCGCACCCAGGCGGCCTTGCGGTAGGCGGCCACCACCTCCCCGTCCCCGGACGCCAGGGCGGCGGCGGCGTGTCCGCCGATGAGGCGGGCACCGAGCTGGCTCACCCGCCCGGCGCCAGGCGCGCGTCGAGGCCGAGCAGCGCCTGCTGGAAGCACGCCACCGGCGCCTCCGCGATCCCGGCCCCGACCTGGCCGGTGCCCTCGCTGGCGTGCAGGATCCCGGTGTTGATCGACGGGGTGAGCTCCAGCTCCACCACCCGGCGGACGTCGACCCCGACCGGCGTGCCGCGGTAGTCGAGCAGCGGCAGCTTGAACCGGCTGCTGCGGCCGAGGCAGATGCGGTCCATCGCCTCGGTGGTGGCGACCGCGTCGGCCACCGTGCCGCCGAGGAACGCGGCCACCGCCGGCGACGCCGCTGCCGCCGGTCCGCCCAGCCCCACCAGCTCGAGGACGGCGCTGTCGCCGATGTCGGGGGCGCTGGAGTCCGGCCCGAACCCCGGGTAGTACAGGGCCCGCCCGACCGGGGGAGCGGGCGCGGCCGACCAGCCGGCGTCGCCAGCCAGCCGGATCCCGAAGGTGGTGCCGTTGCGGGCCATCGCCACCACCACGCTGGCGTCGGGCACCGAGGCGGCCCAGTCGGTCACCGCCTTGGCCGCGGCCATCGCCAGGTTGAGGAAGAACAGGTGGTTGCCGGAGAGGAACCTGGCGACCTCGCCGAGCGCGGGGTCCTCGACCGCCACCAGGTCGGGGAGGAGGTGGCGCAGCAGCAGGTTGGTTGCCGCCTGGGTGCGCATGTGCAGGTCGTCGCCCATCTGCAGGCCCTGCGCGGCGATCGGGAACAGCTCGACCTCCCCGGCGCCGGCGAGCGCCGCCGCCAGGACCGGCGCGGCCGCGTCGCGCAGCCAGACCAGCCGCTCGACCGCCGCCGGTGCGTCCGCCCCGAACCAGGCGGTCAGCCCCGGCCCCTGGTTGATCGGTGCGAAGGCGCGGTTGCCCCCTGGCGGGTTGTCGACCACCAGCACCGGCGCGGACGGCCCCAGCGTGGTGGCCATCGGCACCACGGTGGCGTGGTGGTTGGCCGGCTCCAGCTCGACCCCGCCGGCGGCGATGAGCCGGTCGGCCTCCGCGGCGGTGGCGGCCCAGCCTTCGGCCATGACGGTGGCGCGCGCCGAGCGGCGCAGCGGGTCGCAGAAGTCGTCCCAGGCGAGCGGTGGGCCGCAGTGCAGGACCGTCCGGCCGCCCATGCCGGGGACGACCGCGGCGGCCGTGGCCACGCCGACCAGCGCCGGCGCGCCCGTGTCGAGCCGGCGGAGCACCTCGCGGTTGGCCGCGTCCACCCGTTCGGCGAGCGGGCCGTACAGCCGCGCCAGCGCGGCGACCAGCTCGGGACGCCCGCCGGCGGGGATGCGCCAGTCCACGTCGACGGCGGCGGCGCCCTGGGCGCGGACCGCGTCGGCGAACAGCGACAGGCCGACGTTGACCACCCGGACCTCGGCGGGGAGCGACCCTGGATCTCCGCCCGGCGCGGCGCTAGCGTTCATGGCGATGGAGGTGAGGGCCAGCTGGGAGGGGGCGTACCGGTGCCGCGTCTCGGTGCGCCAGTTCGAGCTGCGCGTCGACGAGCCGCCCCGCCACGGCGGCGACGACACCGGGCCGCAGCCGACGGAGGTGCTGCTCTCCGCGGTGGCGGCCTGCTTCACCCTCTCGGTCGCCCACACCGCCCGCAAGCACGGGATCGAGCTGCCCGACCTGTCGGTGGTCGCCAGCGGCGACTACGAGGGGCTGTCCTTCCGCGCCATCCGGGTCGAGGTGCAGTCCAGCTATCCGCGTGACGAGCTGGCCGCGCTGGTGGAGCGGGCCAAGCGCGTCTGCTACGTCTCCAACACGCTGCAGCGGCAGCTGGTGATGGAGTTCGTGGTCAGCCACGAGCCACCTCCCTCGCCTGCGTGAGCAGGTCGTCCTCGGCCTGGCGGAAGGCGAGCCGCTGGCGCTCCGCCTCCTCGCGCAGCCGCTCGGCGGCGCGGAGGCAGCCGGCGGCCATCTCCCGGACGATCGCCGGCGCGGCGCCGCCAGGGGCGAGCCGGGTGCGGACGATCGCCTCCGGGTCGAGGACCTCGCCCAGGTCGCGTCCTGCCAGCCCGAGCGGGTGGCCGAGCAGCGCCGTGGCGGCCTGGTCGAGCAGCTCCCCGGTGAGGTCGACGCCGCGGAGCCCGTGCCGGCCGGCGTCGCCGGCCGCCCGGCCGACCACCAGGTAGGCGGTGCGGTAGTCCACCTCGCACGTCTGCATGACGTACTCGGCCAGGTCGGTGGCTTGCGAGAACCCGGCGAGCAGCACCTCGCGCATGCGCTCGGCGTGCACCTCGAGCGTGGCGACCACGCCGGCCATCAGGCTGGTGACCTTGCGGGCGAGCTCCAGTGCGCGCGGCACCTCGCCGTAGGCGAAGATGAGGTTGTCGCTGCGCGCCGACGGGCTCTTGACCACCGCCAGGAAGCCGGAAAGGCGGCCGATGAGCACGCCGGTCGCGCCCCTGGTGATGGCGAGCGCGTAGGGGTTGCGCTTCTGCGGCATCAGCACGCTGGCGCGGGTGTAGGGGCCGGCCAGGTCGACGAAGCCGAACTCCTGGCTGTCCCAGATCTCCAGGTCCTCGGCGAGCTTGCTCTCGTTGCCGACCAGGCTCACCGCGGAGGCCAGCAGGTCGATCAGCCCGTCGGTCTGCCACATGGCGTCGCGGGTGTGCTCGATCAGGTCCGGGAAGCCGAGCAGGTCCGCGACGCGGGTGCGGTCGTGGAGCAGCCGGCTGCCGTTGACGCAGCCGGCCCCGCCCGGGCTGCGGTTCACCCAGTCGAGCCCTCGCAGCAGCCGCTCACCGTCGCGCAGCGCCGGGTAGGCGAACGCCAGCAGGTAGTGCCCGAAGGTCGACGGCTGCGCCTGCTGCAGGTAGGTCTGGTCGGGCATGAGCGTCTCGGCGTGCTCCCCGGCCCGCCCGGCCACCGCGGTCGCGAACCCGGCGGTCTCGGCGACCAGGTCGGCGACCAGGGTCCGGAGCAGCAGGCGGAGCGCCACCCGGCCGGCCTCACGGCGCGGGCGCCCGGCGTGCAGCCAGCCGGCGTCGTCGCCGATGCGTTCCACGAAGCGCCGTTCACGGCAGTTGTACGGGTCGCCGTGGACCGGGTCGTAGCCGAACTGGTCCGCCGGGGTGGCGTGCGCCTCGAGCAGGAGCGTCAGGAGCCGCCGGACGGCGTCCTCCGGCAGCACCGAGCGGCTCCGCAGGTCGAGGACGTGGGCGATGTCGGCCAGGTTCAGCCCAGCATGGAGCAGCGGCGCGTCGGCCACCTCCAGCGCGAAGCCGGCCTCGATCAGCTCGGGCGCCGGCGCGGACGCCGACGGGCCCGGCGGGGCCCTCATGGATCGCTGCAACGTCCACCTCCCCGGTCCGTCCTGGTCAGGTGCGCAAGCGCCTCGGGCGTGCCGCCGGTGTGCCAGAACACCACCGGGCCGCCGGCGCCCTCCGCGGCCAGGCGGGGCAGCTCGGCCAGGGCCTTGGCGGTGAAGACCGGGTCGAGCAGCAGCCCTTCTCGCCGGGCGGCCAGGCCGGCGGCCGTGTCGCCCTCGGCCGACGGGATCCCGTAGCCGGGCCCGCGGGCGTCGCGGACCGTCACGTGGCTGGCGTCGGCGGCGGGCAGGCCGAGCAGGTCGGCGGCGGCACGGGCGAGCGCCAGGACGCGCTCGGCACACTCCTCGGGGGGGCGGCTGACCGACGCGCCCACCACCCGCCAGGGGCTGCCTCTTGCGACCGTCCCGGCCACCAGGCCGGCCTGCGTGCCGCCGGAGCCGGTCGCCACCAGCACCAGCTCGGGGACGACGCCCTCGGCGTCGAGCTGGGCGGCCAGCTCGGCCACGGCCAGGGCGTAGCCGACCGCGCCCAGCCCGGTGGCGCCGCCGCGCGGCACCAGGTAGGGCCGGTGCCCCTCGGCCCGCAGCTCGGCCTCGGCGGCGTCGAGGGCGGCGTCGACCGACTCCCGCTCGGGCGTGCAGGTGAACTGGACCCGGGCGCCGAGGGCACGGGCGAGCGCGAGGTTGGGCGGCGGCACCGCCGGCTCCCGCCCGTACAGCACCAGCACGCAGGCGAGGCCGGCGACCCTGGCCGCGGCGGCGGCCGCCTGGCAGAAGTTCGAGGCCGGGCCTCCGCCGGTCAGCAGCGTGTCGCAGCCTCGCCCGAGCGCGTCGGCGAGCAGCACTTCGAGCTGGCGGGCCTTGTTGCCGGCGAGGGCGAAGCCGATGAGGTCGTCCCGCTTGACCCACAGCGGCGGCAGGTCGAGCGCGCGTTCCAGCCGCTCGGCCCGGACCAGTGGGGTCGGCAGGATGGTGAGCGGGTAGCGGGCGGGCCCGCTCATGGCCATCCCTCGGTCCGGACGGCGGCACGGAGCCGGCGGACCACCTCGTCGACCATGGCCCCGGCCGCCCCGGTGTCGGGCGTTGCCAGCCAGGACCGCAGCGCGTCGGCGTCGAGCGTGCCGTGGAGGTCCGGGCTGGCCAGCACGGCCTCCTCCAGCGGCAGGCCGCCGGAGGCGGCGTCCTGGAGCGCGGCTTGCAACAGTGCCTGCGCCCGGTGCTTGCCGAGGCTGGGGGCGAGCTCGGCGAGGACGTGCTCGGAAGCGGTCGCGCCGCGGGCGGCGGCGAGGTTGCGAGCCATCGCCGCCGCGTCGACCTCCAGGCCGGCAAGCAGCCCCTCGGCGAGCGCGAGCGCGGTGCCGGTGAGCAGGCACGCCTCTGGGAACGCCGCCCACTCCGCCTTCCAGGCACGCCCGTCGCGCTCGTGCTCGCCGACCATCCCCTCCAGCAGGACGGCGGCCTGGGCGCGGACCAGCCGGCCGAGCGTGACCAGGTGCTCGGCGCGCTCGGGGTTGCGCTTGTGCGGCATGGTGATGCTGCCGACGCCCTCGGGCGCGGCCGGCTCGCGCAGCTCGCCGATCTCGGGCCGTTGCAGCTCGTAGACCTCGTTGCCGATGCGGGCGAGGGTGGCGCAGACCATGGCGAGCAGGTGGCCGAACTCCGCCACCCGGTCACGCGCGGTGAGCCAGGAGATGCCGGGATCGGCGAGCCCGAGGCGGGCGCAGAAGCGCGCGCGCAGCTCCAGGCCCCGCTCGCCGAAGAACGCCAGCGTCCCGACCCCGCCGGCGAGCTGCCCGACCAGCCACCTCGGCGCGCCCTCGCGCAGGCGGGCGAGGTGCCGGTCGACCTCGTCGGCCCAGGAGGCGGCCTTGAGCCCGAAGGTGATCGGCGAGCCCGGCTGGCCGTGGGTGCGCCCGGTCATGACCGTGTCCCGGTGCCGCTCGGCGAGCTCGACCAGGTGCGCCCTGATGCGCCGCAGGTCGCGCGCTGCCACCGCCGTCACCTGGCGCATGGCCAGCGCCGTCCAGGTGTCGGTGACGTCCTGGACGGTGGCCCCGTAGTAGACGTGCTCGCGGGCTGACGGCGGCAGCAGCGGGCCAAGGCCGCGGATGATCCCGAGGGTCGAGTGTGAGGTCCGCCGGGTCTCGGCGGCCACGAAGGCAAGGTCGAGCTGGTCGGCCGAGACGGCGGCGATCGCCTCGGCCGAGGCGGCCGGGATGATGCCCAGTTCGGCCTGGGCGGCGGCCAGGGCGGTGAGGATGTCGAGCCAGGCCTGCAGGCGGTGGCGCTCGTCGAAGATCCCGCGCAGCTCCTCGGTGCCCCAGAGGTGCGCGTACACCTCGGAGTCGGTCAGGCGGGCGCCCATGCCGGCTCCGCCAGCGCGGCGGCGCGACCCAGGCCAGCGCGCACCAGTTCCAGGGAGGAGCCCCACGGGACCGTGACGCGGTGGTGGTCGGCCTCCACCTCGAGGTGTTCCTCCAGCAGGCAGCATTTGGTCAGCACCGGCATGGGGTCGCGGCCCTGCCCGTCCGCCAGGCGGCGCGGGCACATGTCGACCGCCTCGGCGTCGGCCCGGTAGAACCAGCGGTGGATCTCGCGGGAGCGGTCGCAGCCGAGCAGCACCCAGTCCTCCACGGCGGGCCGCTCGTCGAGGAAGCGCACCTCGGCGCCGCCGAGGGTGACGCCGGCGCCGCGGCAGGGCAGCAGGTAGCGCGCGGCCGGGTGGTCGCGCGCCAGGTCGGTGAGGTCGACCAGCTCGGCGACGAGCTCGATCGGGGGCAGGTCCTCGGCGACCTCCAGGACCCGCCTGGCCTGGTCGAGCAGTTTCGCCGGCGCGGGGGGGACGACCTCGACCACCCGCACCCGGATCGGCGCCGGGTCGAGGATGAAGCTGACGTGCCGGTAGCGCCCCAGCACCACCACGCAGCGGGCGCCTGGCGCCCGCTCCCGCGCGACGCGGGCGAGCTGGCTGGGGACGCCGGTGTCGACCTCGGGCGCGTCCACCATGGCGGACTCGCCGGGCAAGGCGAGCACGCGCGCCTCGACGATCGGCGCGAACAGCGGGTCACCGCGGCCACCGGCCTTGCGCACCTCGACCAGCGCCACCGCTGGCCCGCGCCTGGCCACCACCCAGCGGGTGCGGCGGTAGGCCTCGCGGCCGAGGAAATGCCGCTCGAGGCCGTCCCTGGTGAGCGGCGCCTCGACGGTGGCGACCGCCACGCCCCGGTAGCGGCCGGGGACGAGGTTGCTCACGGCCCGCTTGGGGCCGTGGCCGCCTGGCGCGAGCGGGTCAGCCCGATGGTGTCGGCCCGCAGCCCGAGGCGGAGCGCCTCGAGACCGAGCACCGCCGCGGGCGCGACGTTGGCCAGGCCGACGTCGCTGCCGAAACGGCAGACGAACCAGGCCTGCTGGTGCTTCTGCGGCGCCTCGAACAGGACCAGGTCGGGCCCGACGGTCTCGGCGACCGTCTCGACCACGTCCTCGCGGACCTCACCGTCGGGCGTGTACACGCCGACGGTGCCGCTCTCGCGGCCCTCGGCCACGGCGTAGGCGGCGCCCGCTCGCAGGTCGCCCACCATCTCCGCCGCCCAGGCGGCGCCCGAGACCGCGGCGGCCGGGTCCTTGGAGCCGACCTCGGCGACCACCGTGAATCGCTCGGCGGCGCCGGCGATCAGCCGGCGCTTGGCCGGGGTGGGCATGCCGGCCGCGCCGTTGGACACCTCCACCCAGGGGAACCCGAGGTCGGCGGCCCAGTCGAGGCAGCGGTCGGCCCTGCCCTGCAACCAGGCGACCTCCAGCAGGGTGCCGCCGAGGCAGGCGTGGACCTCGTGCCTGGCGAGCAGCGCGACCTTGTCGCCGGCCGTCGGGTCCAGGTAGGCGGTGCCCCAGCCCAGCCTCCAGACGTCGACGTAGGGGGCGATGACCGGCAGCAGCGACGCCACCGCGTCGACCGGGAGCCCGCTGTCGATCACCTGGGTGAGCCCGGCGCGGCGGGGCTTCGCGGTGCGTGGCGGGAGGTCGAGGAACGGGATGTCGGCCATTGTGTCGTATAGTAAATGGCAGTGTGACGTTACTCAAGAGACGCTTGAGTGCGGGGGCACCGGGGGGCTCAAGGAGCGAAGCGGTAGCCCCCCGGGAATC
>DATLQA010000070.1:0-19361 GCA_035535495.1 Actinomycetota bacterium
CGCGGTCACCAGCGCACCCAGGCTGAACACCACCACCACGCCCGCCAACGCCAGCAGCCAGGCCCACACCTCGCCACGGTCGGACCCGTCCCACCACCAGTCCACGCGCGGCCGGCTGGTCGCCTCCGGTTGCGGCATCAATGTGCACCCCCCCGCGGCTCGTCACGATCGCCCTACCCGCGGTGTATCGGCCGGCAAGCGGCCACCCCGAATGGGCGACAGCGAAACTGGGACCCCATAGGGTCCACCCTCGCCGGACCGACCGCGACCGCCCAACCGGACATCCGGGCGATTGGTCCGCCTCCGGAGGTGGACAGGTGCATTAGGTGTCCCTAAGGTGGTGGTCGCACAGTGACGTGAGTTGGAAGGGCGCCAGATGTACGTCTGCCACTGCCGGGCGGTCACCGACTGCCGCATCCGCGAGGCGATCGCGGCGGGAGCGACCAGCCTCGGCGACGTGGCGCGGCGCAGCGGCGCCGGGATCACCTGCGGCGGCTGCCTTCCCATGGTGGCGCGGCTCCTCGAGGAGCAGGGCCACCCGACTCCGCCCCGCCGGCAACGCGGGCAGGCCGCGGCGGAACCCGGACCTCCCCTCCCCGCGCCAGGGCTGCAGCCGCAGTCAGCGTAACGGCACGCCAGGCCTCACAGCTGGCTCGTCACCACGGTGGCCGGCAGGCCGAGGAACTCGCCGTGGCGGTCCGCCGCGGCCTGCAGCGCGGCCGCCTGGGCGTGGTCGAACGGCGCGTAGAGGACCGCCTCGATGGTCACCGAGCCGCGCTTCAGCGTCCGCTTCCAGTGTCCGGCCACCTGGCCGTCGAGGATGAGCACGTGGTTGGGGACCGCCCTGTCCTGGATGCGTGACCTGGCGGTACCAGCCAGGTCAAGGACGTACTTGCTCTCGCTGTAGCCGACGATGTACTCGTCGTAGCCCTGCAGCAGGTGGACCGTTGGCGCGGCGGTGTCCAGTCGCGGCGCCGGCTCGGCGAACCAGTAGGTCACGCCGTCGACGACCTCGTGCCCCAGCCGCGGCCCGACCAGCTCCAGGCCCTTGGTGACGTCCGCCGCGGTCAGGCTCGACCACCACCTGAGGTCCTTCTCGGTCGCCGGTCCGTGACCGGTGAAGTAGCGCAGCGTCAGCTCGGCCAGCGCCTCGTCGTGGCCGAGGCCGCTCGCCTGCGGCGCCCGCTCCTCCAGCAGGGCGTAGGTGTGCTGCTTGCCTTGCAGCGCGCCGCTGCAGATGACGCCGTTCAGCTCGGCGTTCATCAGGATGTAGGCGAACCGGAAGCCCTTGGTGGCGATGCCGGCGCCCTCGACGACGGCCGCGAGCTCCTTGCGGGTGAGCTGGTTCCCGCCGCGCAAGGCACCGACCAGCAGCGCGGTGGCCTTCGCCAAGACGTCCTGGTCGAGTCCGAGCTGCCGGTAGTAGTAGGCGTTCAGCGCGTGGACGCGCGGCCCGGTGAGCTCCAGCATCCAGCGGATCTCGGCGGGCAGCACGAAATGCCAGGTCGGCCGCAGGACGTGCGTCCGCAGGATGGTCCCGTCCGCAAAGGCCCGGTCCAGCTCGGCGTCGCCGACGCCGGCGGTGCGCTGGCCGACCGACCATTTCGCCGGGCCGTAGTCCTGCGACTGCACCGCGCCCAGCCAGCCCACCACCTCCTCGGGGGCGCCGAACCGCGGCCCCGAGAGGCGCACGGTGTGCATCCTCCACCTGGCGAGGAATTCGCTACGCAACCGGGCCCCGACCGCTCATCGCATCACCGTCGCGAAGTGCTCGAGGACCGTCTTCGTCTTGGATTCCTGCACCGGGTCGGGGTCGCAGCCCTCCGCACCGAGGCGCCGCTGGAAGTCCCGCTGCTCCGCTCGATCTGGCGCACCCGGAGGATCACGTGGTCGTTGAACAGCGGCAGCGCGGTGGGGGCGCCGTCCACGCGCTCCTCGAAGAAGTAGAGCCTCCGCCGCTCCCCGTCGTCGTCCGGCAGCCGCTTGTCGATGGCGGCCGAGACCTGGTCCCCGTCGATCGTCACCTTGATCTCGATGCCGTCCAAGCGCATTGCCGCTCCCCAGATCGCGAGCACCGCACGAGCGTCCGTCCCTCACGACGCCAGGCGACATGATCAGGGGTCGCCGGCGCCCCGCGCCACTGGAGGAGGCTGCGTCAGCCCGGCACGGCGACGGCCAGCGTGCCCACCAGCCGGGCGATGTCCTCCTCGGTGGTCCACAGGTGCGGCGAGACCCGCACGGCGGGACCTCTGACGCCGACGAACACGCCGGCCTCCGCGAGCGCCGCCGCCACCCGCCGCTGTGCCCGCGCCGGCAGGCGGATGCCGAGCAGGTTCGGGCGCCGGTCGGACGAGGTCAGCGTGAGGCCGTGGGCGCTGACCTCCTCCTCGATGCGGGCGGTGGTCCGCGCCAGGGTGGCGGCGACGCGCGGTACGCCCCAGTCGAGCAGCTGCCGCAGCGCCGCGATCGCCATCGGCGTGGTCTCGAAGTGGCTGTGCTGGCCGACGTCGAACCGGCGCGCGCCCGGCTGGTAGGTGTCCTGGTAGTCGAGCCTGGCGAAATCCTGCGAGCCTTCGCGGTTGATCCAGTTGTCCTCGATCGGCGCGCCGTCGCGGTGCCGCTCGGCGACGTACAGATAGCCGAGGCCGAACGGGCCGAGCAGCCACTTGTACCCCACGGTCACCAGGAAGTCCGGCTGGATCGCGCCCAGGTCCAGCGGCAGCGCGCCCACCGACTGGCTGGCGTCGACGACCAGCGCGGCGCCGGCCGCCCGGACCAGCGGTGCCACCGTGTCCAGGTCGACCGCGGCGCCGTCGGTCCAGTGGGCCGCCGGCACGGTCACCACCGCGGCCCGCTCGTCGAGCGCGTCCCGGATCGCCTCCGCCCAGGTCTGCCCGTCCCGCCGCTCGACGGTGGTGACGGTGGCGCCGGTGCGGCGCGCGAACGCCTGCCAGGTGTAGTAGCTGGACGGGAACTCCCCGGCCAGGAGCAGCACCCGCTGGCCCGGCGCGGCGGTGAGGTTGGCGGCCGCCACCGCCAGCCCGTAGCTGGTCGCCGGCACCAGGGCGACGCCGTCGGCATCGACGCCGACGAGCCGGGCGAACAGGGTGCGGCGCTCCTCGACCTAGGTGAACCACTGGTCGGTGCCGATCAGCCACGGCCGGGCGCGCCGCCGCATGGCCGCCTCGCCCGCCTCGCGAGCCGCCCTGAGCTGCGGCGAGACGCTGGCGCAGTTGAAGTAGGCGACGTCGTCGGGGATCTCGAACAGGTGCCGCTGCACCGGCAGCGGCGCCGCCGGCGGCGTGGTGGCGCCGCTGTCCGGTGCTGGCATGCGGTCCTCCTTGGAACGGCTCGGAGCTGCTACCGCCCGCTGGCGGAGAAGTGCTGGTAGTCCTTGCTGGAGCGCCAGCGTCCGCCCCAGCCCCAGCCGACCGACGCGAACGCGCGCACGGTGGCGTCACCCTCGTGGACCATTCCGGGAGCGCGGCGGGCACGGTTGGCGTACGGCCTGCCGGCGGGCGGGGAGACCCGCCCGCCGGTCACGTAGGGGTTCTGCCACGGGTTGAGGTCGATCGCCCCGCCGTAGGCATGCTCCGACCAGCGGCGCGTGCCCGCCACCGGGCGGCAGTTGAACGCCGAGGTGTTGTTGGCCGCCATCGACCGGTCGTCGTCGCCCTGGTAGACGTCGACCAGCCGCATCCGCGCGATCGGATAGCGGCTGGCGAACAGCCTGCCGGCCACCCGCACGACCGCCTGCGCGTAGCGCCGGTGGACCACCAGCTCGCCGCGGTGCACCCGCCGGTCGAACCCCCAGTGGTCGACGGTGACCAGGCGCAGGTCGGCCAGGCCGACCGGGCAGCCGCGCCGCCACGAGTACCGCATCCGCGCCCGGGTCTTCGCGTCGATCACCGTCACGCTGCCACGGAACCGCGGCGCCGCGCCGACCGCCACCTGGCCGGCCGCCGCGGGCGTGCCGGCGCTGGACGGCGGCGCGCCCGCCGTCGTGCTGCTGGTCGCGACCGACGCCCGCGGCGCCACCGCCCGCTGGGTCGCACAGCCGACGGCCAGGACCGCGACCACCACGCTCACCACGACGGCACGCCGCACCCGCGCCTCCTCCCGGTAGCCGGTCGATGCGAGCCCGACCGTCGCCGGACTGTCGCGCAACCGTACTGCGCCAGCCCGGCCGGTGTCCGCGGTTGGCGCCGTGCACCTGGGCGGTCACCGGGGCGAAGCCGCCCCCGCTCCAGGGGCCGGCCAGGTGGGCTGAAGCGGCCTCGGGCCCGCCGGGACGACTGAGGAGGGCGCTACGGGTCCTGCTACCGTGGCTCCCCGCTCGGCTCGCCCAGGAGGGACGGATGCTCGCCAGTGTGCTCGCTGTCTGCGCCGGGACCTGGGGGGTCGCCATGGCGCTGTCGCCGTTGCTGCAGATCCGCCGGATCATCGCGGAGCGCTCGTCCCGCGACGTGTCCATCGGCTACTACGTGGTGCTCATCATCGGGTTCGCGTTGTGGTTGGTCTACGGCATCGCCATCGGGAACACGCCGCTGATCGTCACCAACGTGGTCGCCTTCTCCGTCGGCTGCGTGACCGTCGCGGTGGCGCTGCGTCACCGGCCCGAGCGGCGTCCCTGAGCCTTCCCGTCGGCACCGACGATCCGCTGACCCGGTCAGGAAGGCGCCAGCGGGTTGACCCAGCGGATCTCCGAGAAGCGCGCGAAATCGGTGTCGGCCGAGTAGACCGCCAGACCGTACTCGATGGCCAGGGCCACCAGGTTCCGACGCCGGCGACGCCGTCGCCGACGGCGGCATGCCGCCGGCCCGCTATGTCCTGGTCCACCCCGACGCCCGGCTCAGCGGAGCCGAGCGCCAGCTGCTGACCGACGCCCTTGCGGCGATGCGGGCCGGCGGTGACGGCAACAGCGGCCCCGGCAGCGACGACTGACGCCGTGACCAGCGGCCCGGTGTCGTGGCCGGTCCCACCGGCCTGCCACGGATCCGCTGGTCGCTGGCGGGGGGTCGCCGGCCTGGGGGAGACTACCCGCCTTGCCCGCCCCAGCCGGCCGTCACGGCCGGCGCCGACCCCGTGAAGGAGCCGTGGTGCAGGCCGACCCGCGCATCATCGAGCTGCTGAACAAGGTCCTCACCTTCGAGCTGACCGCGATCAACCAGTACTTCCTCAACGCCAGGATGTGCCGCAACTGGGGCTACGAGCGGCTCGCCGAGCGGCACATGGCCATCTCCAAGGACGAGATGCGCGACACCGAGGAGCTGATCGACCGGGTCCTGTTCCTGGAGGGCCTGCCGAACCTGCAGCGCCTCAACCACGTGGCCGTCGGCGAGACGCCGGTCGAGCAGCTGCGCCTCGCCCTGGAGCTGGAGCGCACCGCCGTGCGCAACCTGCACGACGGCATCGCCCTCTGCCTCGAGGTCGGCGACCAGGGCACGCGGGAGTTCCTCGCCGGCATGCTGGCCGAGGAGGAGGAGCACTGCGACTACTGGGAGACCCAGCTCGCCGCGGTCGACGCCGTCGGCGAGGCCAACTACCTCGCCCAGCAGCTCCACGCCTGACCGGGCCGGCGGGCCCTGGTTACCCGACCCCGTCCGCCGGTCCCGGTCCCGCGGCCGATCCCTGCCGGCCCGCCCAGGTCCACGGGTAGTTCGGGTCCTCGGCGTCGCGGGCGGCCGCGCCGAGAGCGAGCGGGCGGAAGGTGTCGACCATCACCGCCAGCTCCTCGGTTGCCGGCTTGCCGAGGGCGGCCTCCACGCTGCCTGGCTGGGGCCCGTGGGTGAAGCCGCTCGGGTGCAGCGAGATCGACCCCTGGCCGATGCCCGAACCGGCCCGGCTCATGAAGTCGCCGCCGGTGTAGAAGATCATCTCGTCGGAGTCGACGTTGGCGTGGTTGTAGGGCACCGGGATGGCCAGCGGGTGGTAGTCGAACAGCCGCGGCACGAAGCTGCACACCACGAAGTTCGGCCCCTGGAAGGTCTGGTGCACCGGTGGCGGCTGGTGGACGCGGCCGGTGATCGGCTCGAAGTCGTGGATGGAGAAGCGGTACGGGTACAGGCAGCCGTCCCAGCCGACCACGTCGAACGGGTGGTGGTCGTAGACGTAGCGGGTCAGCCCGGCCCGGTGGCGGACCAGCACCTCGCCCTCACCCGGCTCGGAGACGACCATCGGCTCGTCGGGGCCGTGCAGGTCGCGCTCGCAGTAGGGGGCGTGCTCGAGGAACTGGCCGGCGGTCGACAGGTAGCGCCGCGGCGGCCGGATGTGCCCGGACGCCTCGATCACCAGCAGGCGGAGCGGCTCGCCGCCCCCATCCACCACCCAGCGGTGCGTGGTCGAGGTGGGCATCACCAGGTAGTCGCCCTCGCCGACGTCGAGCGCGCCGAACACCGTCTCGACCCTCGCCCGGCCGGACTCGACGTAGACGCACTCGTCGCCGACGGCGTTGCGGTACAGCCCGCTGGACGCGTCGGCGGCCACGTACGACAGGCGCACGTCGCCGTTGGCCATCAGCAGCTGCCGCCCGCCGACCGGGTCGCCGCCGGTCTTGAGCCCATGGGTGCGGAAATGCCTGGGCAGCAGCGGGTGGTTGGCGGCGGTCGCCGCCGGCTCCTCCTCGACCGCCTCGGCGGAGACGATCGCGGTGGGCAGATGCCGGTGGTACAGCAGCGAGGCGTCGGAGGTGAAGCCCTCCTCGCCCATGAGCTCCTCGGCGTAGAGGCTCCCGTCGGGCTGGCGGAACTGGGTGTGGCGCTTGGGAGGGACCTCCCCGACGCGCCGGTAGTAAGTCATAGCGGACTCCTCTACAGGTTGCCTCGGGCCTCCTGCTCGCGTTCCAGCGCGACGAACAACGCCTTGAAGTTGCCCTCGCCGAAGCCACGAGAACCGTGGCGCTCGATCATCTCGAAGAAGACGGTGGGCCGGTCCTGGTTCATCTTGGTGAAGATCTGCAGCAGGTAGCCCTCGTCGTCGCGGTCGGCGAGGATGCCGAGGTCCTTCAGGGCCTCGACGTCCAGCTCCAGGTCGGCGAAGCGGCCGGCAAGGTCGTGGTAGTAGGTGTCGGGCACCCGCATGAACTGGATGCCGCGGTCGCGCAGCGCACGGACGGTGGCGACGATGTCGGGGGTGGCCAGGGCGAGGTGCTGCACCCCGGGGCCGCGGTAGAACTCCAGGTACTCGTCGATCTGGCTCTTGCGCTTGCCCTTGGCCGGCTCGTTGATGGGGAACTTGACGCGGCCGGTGCCGTCCCAGGCGACCTTGCTCATCAGCGCCGAGTACTCGGTCGAGATGGCTTCGTCGGAGAAGTGCACCAGCTGGGTGAAACCCATCACCCTTTCGTAGAACTCGACCCAGGAGTCCATCTTGCCCAGCTCGACGTTGCCGACCGCGTGGTCGATGTTGGCCAGGCCCACCGCCGGGAGGGTCTCGGCCACCGTCTCCCAGGCCACGTAGCCGGGGGCGTGCGGCCCGTGGTAGTCGCTCCGGTCCACCAGCGAGTGGATGGTGTCGCCGTAGGTGGCGATCGCCGCCCGGCGCAGGATGCCGTGGTCGTCCTTGAGCTCCTCGGGGTCGTCGACCGGGGTGGCGCCGCGCTCGACCGCCGCGTAGAAGGCCCGCTCGGCGTCGAGCACGCCGAGGCCGACGTCGCGCACCCCGTCGCCGTGCCTGGTGACGTGCTCGGTGATGGGGGAGTGCGGGGTGAGGGCGGTGGTCAGCACCAGCCGGATGTCGCCCTGGCCGAGGACGTAGGAGGCACGGTCACGCACGCCGGTCTCCGGGCCCGCGTAGGCGATCGGCTGGAAGCCGTACCCGGTGCGGTAGAAGTGGGCGGCCTGGCGGGCGTTGCCCACCCAGAACTCGACCGCGTCGAACCCGGTCAGGGCGAGCGGGTCGCCAGCGGGGTGCGGGTGGGGCATACGAGCGCTCCTCTCGGTCGGCCAGCAGGGCTCGACCGTGGCGCTGCCCGTAGGGCCGCTTTGCCCCGACCGAGCTGAGATTCTCTCTCCATCCTCCCCCCGTTGCCTCGACTCGTCCATATCATGGTGACAAGTCGATACGTTTTGGGAGGGAGCGTGCCCATGAGTGACAGTCCGTCCAATGCCCGCATCGGCAGCGCTGGGCGCGCTGGACGATCCGCCGTCGAGCTCGACCCGGTCCACCGCCGCATGCTCGAGGTCCTCCGCGCCGACGGCCGCATCTCGGTCGCCGCCCTCGCCGACCAGGTGGGCGTCTCCCGGGCCAACGCCTACGGCCGGCTGGAGTGGCTCCGCGCCCGCGAGGTGGTCCAGGGCTTCAGCGCACGGGTGGACAGCCGCCGCATCGGCCTCGGCATCACCGCGCTGATCCTCGCCTCGGTGCGCCAGCCGGCCTGGCCGCGCCTGCGCGAGCCGCTCGCCGCCATGCCCGAGCTGGAGTACTGCGCCATCACCACCGGCCCGCACGACCTGATCATGCTGGTCCGCGTGGCCGACGTGGAGACGCTCAGGGACGTGATCCTCAACCGCCTCCAGGCGATGCCCGACGTGCAGTCGACCCAGACCGTGTTCGTGCTCGACGAGCTGGTGCACCGCCCGTTCGTGCTGTGACCGGCGACCGCGCGCCGATGCCGCCGCCAGACCCGACAGGAGCAGCCATGGCCCTCGCCCCCGGCCTGCGAGCCGGCTTCGACCACACCGTCGCCGACCAGGACACGGCGGTCGCGCTGGGCAGCGGCGACGTGCCCGTGCTCGGCACCCCCCGCGTGCTCGCGCTGGCCGAGCGGGCCACGGTGGCCGCCGTGGCCGGCGCCATCGGTCCCGGCGCCACCACCGTCGGCACCCGGGTCGAGCTGGAGCACCTCGCCGCCAGCGTCGTCGGCGCGGCCGTCCGGGTGACGGCCGAGCTGGAGCGGGTCGACGGCCGCCGGCTCGAGTTCGCGGTGGAGCTGCGCGACGGCGCCCGCCTGGCGGCCCGCGGCCGCGTCACCCGGGTGCTGGTCGACCGCGACGCGTTCCTGGCGACCGCCGCCCGCTGACCGCCGGCCGACCAGCGCTCGCCGATCGGCTTCGCGGGTAGACTCGCGCCACCGAAGCTCCTCCTGGGCGAGGAAGTCCCGCCCGTCGCCATGCCGCCACCTCCGGGAACGCAGCCATGCCGATCGACGACCAAGGGCTCGCCCGTGGCCTCCAGCGGCTGCGTGCCATCGCCACCGACACCAGGCACGACGGCCTGGCGGGCGCGTTGCAGGACGTGGTCGCGGCCACCGCGGCCGTGTTCGGCGTCGACGGGGTCGCGCTGAGCCTGCTCGACGAGCAGGACGTGCTGCGCTGGGTGGCCGCCAGCGACCCCGCCGTCGAGCTGGTCGAACGCGCCCAGCTCGAGCTCGGCGAGGGTCCCTGCCTGGAGGCGGTCGCCAGCGACCGGGTGGTGGCCACCGCCGACCTGGCCGGCGACGGCCGCTGGTCGCGGACCGGCACGATCGCCCGCCACCACCGCCTGCGGGCGGTGCTGGCCGCCCCGATCCGGGTCGATGAGGTGCCGATGGGCAGCCTCAGCCTCTACGCCAGGGAGGTCCGCCGCTGGAGCGGGGCCGACCTGCAGGCGGTCGAGGCCTACGCCGCGGTCGTCGCCGACCTGCTGGTCGCCGAGCTGGACCGTGAGGAGCGCGGCGAGGCGGTCGGGCAGCTCGAGCACGCGCTGCTCTCCCGGGTGCTGGTCGAGCAGGCCAAGGGCGTGCTCATGGCCCGCCTCGGCCTCGGGTCGCGGCCGGCCTTCGAGCATCTCCGCCGCCAGGCCCGCGAGCAGCGCCGCAAGCTCGACGAGGTCGCCCGCGAGGTGCTGGCCACCACCCAGCTCGACCAGGCCGGTGTCGGCATGGCTGACGCGGAAGACGACTGGCGCCGCCGGCCGCGCGCCGACCGCCGGCGCCATCCCGGGCCGGAAGGCGAGCCGGTGACCCGGCTGACCCTGCTCGCCGCGGTCACCGACGCGGCCCTGGCCGACCTGGACCTGGACGGCGTCCTGGTCGAGGTGCTGGAGCAGGTCCGCGCCGTGCTCGAAGTCGACCAGGCCACCGTGCTGCTGCTCACCGGCGACGGCCAGGAGCTCGAGGTGCGCGCCTCGGTCGGGCGGCTCGACGACAAGATCCGCCGCGGCATGCGCGTGGCGCTCGGCGCCGGCGTGGCCGGGCGGATCGCGGCGGTGGGCGCCGGGCTCCTGGTCGAGGACCTGGACGAGGTCGACCTGGCCAACACCGTGCTGCGCGACGCCGGGCTGCGCTGCGCGGCCGGGGTGCCGCTCCTGGCCAGGGGGCGGCTGCTCGGCGTCCTGCACGTCGGCACGCGCGTCCCGAACGGGGTCGGCCTCGACACCCTGGAGCGGCTCGGCGTGGTGGCCGAGCCGCTCGCGCTCGCGATCGAGCACGCCAGGCGCTTCCAGGCCGGGCGGGCCACCGGCCAGGTGGCCCGGGCAGATCGGCGGGCCCGCACCGCCGTCGAGGGCCGCCAGGGCACCGCGGCCGACCGGAGACCGCCGGCCGGCTAGATGCCGGTGGTGGCGCGCGGGTAGGCGACCTTCGGGTCGGTGGCGACGTTGACCAGGTAGGGGACGCCGGCGTCGAACGCCCGGCGGAGCGCCGGGCCGATCCCGTCCGGTGAGGTGACCAGCTCGCCCGCGCCGCCGAGGGCGCGCACCACCTGGTCGTAGCGGCAGGCCGGCTGCAGGTCGGCGGCGACGTCGTAGCCGAACAGGAGCTGCATCGGGTGCTTCTCGAGCCCCCAGATGCCGTTGTTGCCGACCACCATGACCACCGGCAGGCGGTGGCGGACCAGGGTGTCGACGTCCATCAGGGAGAAGCCGGCGGCGCCGTCGCCGAGCAGCAGCACCACCTGGGCGGACGGCCGTGCCAGGCGGGCGGCGATGGCGTAGCCCAGGCCGGTGCCGAGGCAGCCGTACGGCCCCGGGTCGAGCCAGCCGCCCGGGTTGGGCGGCTCCACGTAGCGGCCGGCGAAGGAGACGAAGTCGCCGCCGTCGCCGATCACCACCGCGTCGGCGGCCAGCAGGCGGCGCAGCTCGCCGTAGACCCGCGCGGGGTGGATCGGATCGGCCTCGCTGGCCAGCAGCTGCTGGTCGCGGGCTGCCGCCTCGGCGGCGGCGGCCCGCAGGCGCTCCAGCCAGGCGCCGTGGTCGGGGCGGGACGGGCGGGCGGTGGCCGCCTCGACCAGGCCGTCGAGCACCGCGGTGAGGTCGCCGGCGGCCGCCCCCGCCAGCTCCACGTGCCTGGCGAGCTGGCCGGGGGCGTCGGCCAGGTGGACCACCTTGGCCGGGGGCGCTCCTTCGCGGCCGCCGAACGAGCCGTAGCCGAGCCGGAAGTCCAGCGGCGCACCGGCCACCAGCACCAGGTCCGCTTGGCCGAAGGCGAGCGAGCGGGCCCGCGTCACCACCAGGCCGGCGTCGGGCGGGATCACGCCCCTGCCCATGCCGTTGGCGATCACCGGCAGCCCCAGCGTGCTGGCCGCGCGGCGGGCGGCCTCCTCGGCCCGGTCGGCCCACACGTCGGAGCCGAGCACCAGCACCGGCCGCTCGGCCTCGCCGAGCAGGGCGGCGACACCGGCCAGCGCGTCCGGGTCGGGGGCGGCCGGCTGGCGCAGCGGCGGCGGCGGCGCCGGCGCGCTGCCGACGGAGAAGAGCTGGTCCATCGGCACGTCGAGGAAGACCGGGCCGCGGTGGGGGGTGGCGGCCAGGGTGAGCGCCCGGTCGACCTCCCCGGCCAGGGCGGCCACCTCGTGGACGGTGCCGGCGTGCTTGGTGACCGGCGCCAGCAGCGGCGGGTGGTCGAGTTCCTGCAGCGCCCCGGTGCCCCAGCGGCCGGCGGGCGCGCGCCCGCCGAGGACCAGCACGGGCGAGCCGTTGAAGTGGGCGGTGGTGACCGCGCTGACGCCGTTGGTCACGCCCGGGCCCGCCGTCAGCACCGCCAGGCCGGGCCGGCGGGTGAGCTTGGCGGTGGCCTCGGCCGCGAACACGGCGGTCTGCTCGTGCCTGACGTCGACCAGGCGCATCGGCGGGTCGGCCTTGACGGCGCCGTCGTAGAGCGGGAACACGTGCGCGCCGGACAGGGTGAACATCTCCTCGACGCCGTGCTGCCTGGCCACCGTGACGGCCAGCCCGCCCCCGTGGCCTTCGAGCGTGGTCGCGGGCTCAACCCGGGCGGCGTCGCTCACGATCGGGTCCCTTCTGCTGATCGACTGGTCGGCACGATGCTACCCGGGCGCCCGCCGGGCCTGACGCGAAGCGGTGCGGGTCGGTCAGGCGGCCGGCCCGCCGAGCTCGGCGAGGCGGGAGCGGGCCCCGTCGAGCGGGGAGGCGGCCCGGTCGATGCCGGCCCACGGGTCCGGCTGCGCGAGCCGGTCGGCGATGTTGCGGACCGTGTGCCGCCGCGGGTCGAACTCGTCCAGCTCCGACCAGTCGAGCGGGACCGAGACCGGCGCGCCCGGCAGCGCCCGGACGGCATACGGCGCGGCCATGGTCTGGGCGTAGCCGTTGCGGCCGATGTCGAGGTAGAGGCGGCCGTGCCGGTCGGCGATCCGCGCCTCGGTGGCCAGCTCCTCCGGGTGGCGCGCGGCCAGGACCTCGGTGACGGCGATGCTGAAGATCTTCACCGGGTCGGTCTCCTCGGCGGGGACCAGCGGCACCACCACGTGCAGGCCGCGCGACCCGCTGGACTTGAGGAACGAGGGCAGCCCGAGCTCGTCGAGCAGCTGGTGCAGTGACGCCGCCGCCAGTCGCAGCACCCGCGGGTCGTCCGAGGCCGGGTCGAGGTCGAAGACCAGCTGGTCGGGCTGGTAGATCGCGGGCGCGCGGCTGAGCCAGACGTGCGGGGTGATGCAGGCCTGGTTGGCCAGGTAGGCGAGGTCGTCGGCGCCGCGGCAGACCACATAGGTGACCTCTTCGCGGGTGGTGGCCGTCCGGGTGCGGCGGTTCGGCGCGGTGACCCGCTCGATCCAGTCGGGGAAGTAGTCGCCGATCTGCTTCTGCAGGAAGCCGCCGCGGCCGATCCCGTTGGGGAACCGCTGCATGGTGACCGGCCGGCCGCTGACCAGCGGCAGCATCAGCGGGGCGACGGTCAGGTAGTAGTCGGCCAGCTCCGCCTTGGTGATGCCGTCCTCCGGGAACAGCACCTTGTCCGGATGGCTGAGCTTCACCCGGTCGGTCACGACGGCCGCCCGCCGAACTGCCAGTCGTGGATCTCGACGTCCGCGTACATCCCGGCCTTCGCGTAGGGCTCGCCTGCCAGCATCGCCTCGACGGCGGCGCGGTCGGGCAGCTCGACCAGCATGGCGCTGCCGACCCATTCGGTGCCGTCGTCGGAGAGCAACGGGCCGCGCTCGATGAAGCAGTCGCGGTAGCCCTCCTCGACGAAGTAGCGCCGGTGCTCGGAGAGCAGGCGGTCGCGGGTCGCGTTCATGCCTGGCTTGCCGTGGCCGAGGATCAGGAAGCGCCGGTTCGCCGAGGCATCCCCCTGGTAGTCCCACATGGTGCCGCCCAGCGCGTTGCGCCAGCGGCGCACCAGGACGTCGGCGAACACGCCGGCCCGGTGGTAGGGCTCCTCGAAGGCGAACACCCGCGCCGCGGCGGCGTCGGGCAGGTCGACCATGTGCATGCTGCCGGTCGCCGCCGTCCGGTCCGCGGTCAGCGTCGGGCCCCTGGCGATCATCGCGTCGGCATACCCGTCCATGAACGACCAGTGCGCCTCGGCGAGCTCCGCCCGGAGCGTCCCGCTGTCTGGCCGGTCGCGACCGTAGATGAAGAATTCCACGTGAGACTCTCCCCTGTTCTCCGGGGGGCTACCGCTCCGCTCCTTGAGCCCCCCGGACCCCGGTTCGGCGTCGGCCGGTTCGGGACCCCGAGCCTAGCGGACCCGCCGCCATCCTGGTGCCCGGTGGGGATCGGCGCTAGGTCGCCAGGAGCCGCGGGGACCCCGCCGCGGCGGCGGTCGGGTGGAGCAGCGGGCGGTAGCCGGCGGCGATGGCCGCCACCGTCGCCGGCGGGGTGAGCAGCTCGACCTGGGTGGCCGGGCCGAGTGCGACCGGGGCCAGGTACCCGGTGAACGACCACGGCAGCACGCGCCCGCCGGCCAGCAGCCCGGGAGCGCCGCGGTGGCGGATCATGGCGCCGTCGGGCAGCTCGCCGGCCATGGCAGGCCGGGTCAGCTGCCGGCGGGTGCGCGGGTCGACCCGCTCGGTGTGCAGGCGGGCGTCGATCTGGGCGGCGCGTGGCCGCTCCGGCAGCCCGTGCGCGCGGCGCCAGCCCTCGGCGAAGTCGAGGAAGTCCGCGTGGCGGCAGTAGGCGCACGGGCGGTGCCCGGCCGCCAGCGCGGTCGCCTCGTCGAGGAAGAACAGGGCCGTCCAGCGCCCTGGCGGCATCGGGTCGCGCCGGACGTCCTTCCAGGTGAGCGTGCAGCAGATCCACAGCTTCGACCGCCACCGTGCCGCACCCAGCCGGCGGTCGGGCCCGTGCAGGCAGCCACGGTTGCCCATCAGCAGGCCGCGCGCCGGATGCGGCACGATCTCCCCGGCGGGCGTGACGCGGTTCTGTAGCGGTGTCGTCCGGCTCATGGCCGGCTCACCGTAGCCGAAGCCGGCCGGACCGTCCGGCGCACGAAGGCGGCGAACTCCCCTTCGATCCCCTCGGTGGAGCGCCAGCGCAACCGATCACCCTCGTCGCCGCGGCAGGATCCGTGCCCACCACCGACACCCCGCGAGGCGGCGGCGCCGTTGACACGGCCGGTGGGCGGTGGGGTGGCTACGCCTGCTCGGCGGTGCGGGCCTCGTGGCCCTCGAGCGGCTGGGTCAGCTCGGCGCGGTTGTTGCGGGTGTCGCCGACCGAGAGGTCCACCGGCCACAGCGCCAGCAGCTCCTCGGCGGCCGGCTCGAGCAGCGCCGACAGCTGCTCCACGTCATGGTTGTCCGGGTCCAGCCAGGCGTCCCATGCCGACGGCGGCAGGATCACCGGCATCCGGTGGTGCACCGAGCCCATCAGCTCGTTGGCGGTGGTGGTCACGATCGTGCAGGTCCACAGCTGCTCGCCGCTGTCCGGGTCGCGCCAGTCCGCCCACAGCCCCGCCAGGGCCAGCGGCTCCTCGTCACGGGCGGCGATGAAGAACGGCTGCTTGCGGTGGCCCTTGCCCATGTCCTGCCACTCGTAGAAGCCGTCGACCGGGACGATGCAGCGCCGGTTGGCCAGGGCGCGCTGCCAGCTGGTCTTCTCGCGGACCGTCTCGGCGCGCAGGTTGATCATCCGGTTGCCGATCTTGCGGTCCTTGGCCCACTTGGGCACCAGACCCCAGCGCAGCTCGCGCAGCTGGCGGGCCCCGTCGGTGCCGGCGACCACCACCAGGATGTCGCTGGCCGGCGCGACGTTCCAGCTGGGCTCGTGTCCTTCGACGCCGACCGGCTCGGCTCGGAACCGCTCGGCGAACAGCGACGGCTGCGTCGAGGCGCTGAATCGTCCGCACATGCCCCGTACGGTACCAGCAGCCCCCGACCAGGCCGCACCCGGCGCCCCGAATTTCACTTCTTGACGGAGCGCGCGGTCAGCAGGGCGGGGCCCGGCGGCCGGCGATGCGGGCGTCGAGCCACGCCAGGATGTCGCGGCCGCTCGCGTCGAGCACCTGGCCGTGGTGCAGGCCGGGATAGACCCGGAGCGAGGTGGCCACCCCCAGGCCGCAGAGCCGCCGGTGCATCTGCTTGACCACCCGGAGGGGGGCGGCGCCCTCGGAGCCGGCGTGCGTGATCAGCACCGGGACGTGGATGGGCAGCTGCCCGGCCTGGTTGTGGGCGATCAGGTCACGCCAGACCGGGACCTTGCGCGGGTCCTTGCGCAGCGCCGGCGTGGTGGTCGGCGTCGCCGACGGGCAGAAGCTTCCCAGCCGCTTGGCGGCTGCCCGGCCGGCCGGGGTGAGGATGTCGAGCGGCACGCCGTAGACCTCGTGCCAGGCGGCGGCGATCGCCACCGCGAAGCTGGTGGTGGGCACCGGCCTCGGCCAGAACGGGTGGCGGTCGATCGCCTCCAGTGACCCGCCCGGGGAGACCGCGACCACCCCGGACAGCCGGACGTCGGGCGCGTAGGCGCGGGCCACCTCGCCGGTCCACAGGGCGGCGTGCCCGCCCTGCGAGAAGCCCCAGACGACCGTCCGGCCGCCGGCGCCAGCGCCACGGAGGTGGGCCGCGGCCCGCACGCCGTCCAGCACCGAGTGGCCCTCGCTCTCACCCACCAGGTAGGGGTGGAGGCCGGGCGTCCCCAGCCCCTCGTAGTCGGTGGCCACCACCACGTAGCCGCGGCGGAGCACCGCGTCGAGCCAGACGTCGTGCATCGAGGCCAGCCCGCGCATCCCGTGCCGGGACGGGGCGCAGCGGTCGGCCAGTCCGGAGGTGGGATGGCCCCAGGCCACCACCGGCCGGGGCACCCCCGGCCGGGCGCCTGGTGGCGCCACCACCAGCCCGGAGACAGCCACGTCACGGCCGTCGACCGAGCGGGAGTGGTAGAGGATCACCCAGGCCCGCGTCCCCGCCGGCTTGGCGGGCCCCCTGATCTCGACCGCCCTGATCAGCTGGCCGGGCCGGCCCTCGGGCAGCGGGAGCGGGTTGGGAATCTGGTAGAAGGCGGCGGGCGGGACCTCGGGCGCGCCGGCCGAGGCGCCCTCCGTGTACCACAGCGCCATCACCGCGCACAGCGCGACCACCACGGCCACGGCGGCCAGCCGGCGTGGGCCGAGCAGCCCGAGGCGCCAGCGCGCGTCGCCCGCCAGCCGCAAGGAAAAGAGGTAGCCAAGCAGCCAGCGTCCGTCCGCCAGCAGCTGTGAGAGCCGCCGGTTGACGAGACCTGTCATCGGACCAACACCTCGTCTGGCACCCGGACCGGCTCGCTCACGTGGGGACCGTACCAGGTGCCCTACCTGGCGAGGCAGTCCGTGGCGGCATGGTTCATTGGAAATACTCAGATCACAACGGTCGGCTTCCTCATCCGGATCATCCCGGATGGAAGGATCGGTCCCGCGATGTCAGGAAAGGAGCAGGCGGACGCCCACCACCACGCCGAACACTACCACCAGCACGCGCAGCAGGCGGTCGTCGAGCCGGCGGGCGAGGACCACGCCGACCTGCCCGCCGAGGAGGCTGGTCACCGTCATCACCGCCACCGCCGGCCAGGCGACCTCGGCGAGGAAGGCGAAGAAGACCGCGGCGACCAGGTTGATCAGCAGGGAGAGCAGCCCCTTGAGGGCGTTCAGGCGCTGCAGCCGGTCGGCCACGAAGATGGCCAGGATCGCCAGGGTCATGATGCCGAGGCCGGCCCCGAAGTAGGCGCCGTACGCCCCGGCCAGGAACTGGCTGGCGTGCAGCCCGACCGGGCGGCGCGCGGGACCGAGGCGCTCGGCGCGCTCGCGGACCAGCCGCGCCAGCCAGGGCTGGGCCGCGAGCAGCCCGCAGGCGAGGAAGATCAGGAAGGGCACGATCGACTCGAACAGCTCGGCTGGGCTGATCACCAGCAGGAACGCCCCGAGCAGGGCGCCCGCCACGCTGGTCGCCCCGAGCACGCGCACCCTGGCGCCCTGGCCGGCCAGCTCGCGCCGGTAGGACAGGCTGCCGCCGAGATAGCCGGGGCAGAGCGCCACCGTGTTGGTCACGTTGGCGGTGATGGCGGGGTAGCCCACGGCGAGCAGGGCCGGGAAGGAGATCAGCGAGCCGCCGCCCGCGATAGCGTTGACCGCCCCCGCGACCAGCGCACCGGCGGCCAGCAGCGCGACGTCCGGGGCGTCGAGGGTGACCACCGCCCCAGCCTACGTCGCCAGCGGACCAGGTGCGGAATGGACGCGGTGGCAGGCCAGGCGTAGGATTCGAACACGAGTTCGAATAGTCCCGAAATGCCACGCCATCAGCACGAGGGAGGGGTCATGTCCCAGCCGCAGGCGGCGCCGCACGCCATCGAGAAGGGCGCCGAGGTGCGGGTGCGGGGCCCGCGCAGCGGGGAGTCCGGCACCTGGAAAGTGGTCGGGCAGGTGTCCAGCGCCAGCCCAGACGACCCGGCCTACGACGTCACCAACCTGATCAGCGGCCGCCGCCGCATCTTCCGCAGCTCGCGTCTGGTGGTGCTCCGCCCCGCCAGGTCCTGACTCCGCGCCGGGTCCCTCCGGCGGCCGTCCCTGCCATCCTGGTGCCACCCGCGCACGGCCGGACCGTGTGCCGGGTGGCACGCGTGGTAGGGAGATGGCATGAAGCTGGAGATCGGGGCGGGGGAGAAGCCGAGCCAGGACTACGACATCCACGTCGACATCCTCCCGCTGCCCGACATCGAGGTGATCTGCCGGCTGGACGAGCTGCCGTTCGCCGCCGGGACCTTCTCGGCGCTCCGCGCCAACCACGTGCTCGAGCACCAGAGCTACGAGCTGGTCGAGCCGACCCTGCGCGAGTGGGCGCGGGTGCTGGCTCCCGGCGCGGCGGTCGACATCGGCGTGCCCGACGCCCGCTACATCGCCAGGCAGTGGGTGGACGGCCACTACAGCACGGTCGAGGCCAACTACTGGCTGCTGGGCGGCCACTCCGACCGCTGGGCGCACCGCGGCGTCGACCGGCACGGCGTGCCCCGCTGGATCTGGAACGCCCACCACGCCCTGTTCGACGCCGACTGGCTGGCCGAGCTGCTCGGCGGCACCGGCTTCGCCGACGTGAAGATCACCAGCTACGACATCCGCAACCTGCGCTGCCGGTGCCGCCGCGCCCAGCGCTAGTCGCGCCCGCGGTCTCAGGCCGGGCGGAGGCGGATGCGGTCGATGTCAGGCGCGAAGCCGGCGGGGTTGGAGAAGCTGAGCGTGTTGTCGCCGGCGCGCAGGGTGATCGGGATGGTCACCCTGCGGATCCGGTCGAAGCCGCCGGTGTCCCTGAAGGCGAGCGGCTGACCCTGGCCGCCGTTGATCGACAGGAAGGCATCGCGCCGCTCGTCGGTGCCGTAGTAGATGCTCAGGCTGTACGAGCCCAGCTGCGGCGCCTTCAGGCCGGTGAAGGTCAGCGTGCCGCCGTTGCCGATGAAGCCGACCCGGTCATCACCCGAGCAGCGGTCGCATGGCATGGTGCGGGCGCCGCCGCCCAGGATGCCCGCCTCGGCCTGGCGGTCGATCCGGAGCAGCGGGATGGTGGTGGTCGTGGCCGTGCTCGGCGGGGTGGTGGTGGTGACCGCCGCCTTGGCCCTCGTCGGCGGCGGCGCCGCGGTGGCGGGCGGGCGCGCCGCCTGCGGCTCTGGCGCCGCCAGCCCCGCCAGCACCCGGACCCCGGCGACCACCACCAGCAGCGCCAGGGCGGCAAGGAAGATCGCGACCAGGGCCACCG
>DATLQA010000071.1:0-2929 GCA_035535495.1 Actinomycetota bacterium
TGGTGTCGCGGGTCTGGAGGTCGGTGAAGGTGGCGCCGTCGGTCACGACGTACTGCAGGGTCTCGACGTTGGTGTTGTCGACGGTCGGGTAGTAGACGTCGCTGAGGACGCCGTTCGCCACCGTGTACCAGACCTTGGACGTCCGGTTGCGGGCGGTGCCGAGGCAGTCCTTGCGGGCGAGGTCGAAGTGCGAGAGGGCGCCCGGCCCGCCCGGCGCCGCCGCCTGCGGGGCAGCGGCGGCAAGGGCCGTGGGCGGCGTGAGCTGGGCGCCGACAGCCAGCCCCAGGACCACCACCGCCGTGAGGAGCCTGCCGCGACCACGCCGGCGCCGTCCCTCCATGAGCCACCTCGCTCCACGCGGCGCCGCAACCACGACGTTCGGCGCAATATCACCTGTTCAGGATGATTCGGGCCGACATCGTATCGAGTGCAGGCCGCCGCGGGAAGGCTGGCGAGCTGAACGCCGTCAGCGGGGCCTAGCCGCAGCGGACGGTGCACGCCTTGCCTTGACCGCTCAACTCTATCTATATAGAGTTAGCCCGTGAACGGTTCCCGTCGTCCGTCGGCGCAGACCATCGCGGTGGTCCTTGCGCTGGCGGAACAGCCTGCCACCTGGCGGTACGGCTATGAGCTGTGCCAGCAGCTCGGCCTCAAGGCCGGCTCGGTCTATCCGATCCTCATGCGGCTGGCCGACCGCGGGCTGCTGGAGACGACCTGGGAGACCGAGGCCCCGGCCGGCCGGCCACCGCGCCATCTCTACCAGCTCACCGGTCCGGGCCGGGCGCTGGCCGCGGAGCTGGCCGCCGCGCCCTCGGCGCCAGCGAAGGCGGCCGGGGCCCCCGGCACGGCCGGGCGGCGGCCACGGCTCGAGGGCACATGACCCGCACCAGGCGCATGGGGCGCATCGGTGGGCTGGTCGTGTCCGCAGCCGCGGCGACGCCCTTCGCCTTCCTCTGGGTCCAGATGATGCGGAGCGCTGACGACCCGCTCACCGCCCAGGTCCGGCTCGATATGGCGATCTGGATGGCGGTGTTCGGCACGCCATGGATGATCGCGGCCTGGCTGCTGTGGCGGGCCTGGTGGCGGCAGGCCGGCGCCACGCTGTCCGCGATGGACGGCCCGGCATGGCTGCTTGCGGCCGCGGCGACGACGCTGCCGCCGACCGGCGCCAGTGGGGCGCGGCCATGGCCGCCGAACTGGCCCAGGTCCAGGGCCGCTCGGCGCGGTGGCGGTTCGCCACCGGCTGCGCCCGCGCGGCGGTCTTGCCGCCCCGCGACAGCCGGGCCGCGGTCGGCGTCACCGGGGCACTGGCGGTCGTGGCGACGACCGCGGCGGCGCTGGCGACCGGCGCCGCCCTGCCGGCGGGGCAGGTAGTTGCGATGACCTTCGTCGGGCTGCTGGGTGGGCTGGCGACGCTGACGGTGGCCCGTTCGCGTCGGGTCGGCCGGGCCGGGCCGGGACTTGGGGTCGCCGGCCTGGCGCTGGCCGGCGTCGCCGGCTGTGTCGCGTTCACCACCTGGTACCTGGCCGAGTACCCCCTGACGCCCGCGGGCCATCCGCCCACCACGTCGGCGACCCTCTCGCCGGTGACGTCGGTGGTCCTGGCGGTGGTCCTGGCCGGCTGCCTGTGGCTGGCGGTGACGCCGCCGCGCTGGCTGGTTCCTGACCGGCACGCTCGGCGTTTCGGCATGGTCATGGCCGTCGCCATGGCGGCCGGTTTCGTGCTGGCCTCGCGGCTCGGCCTACGCGGCGTCGGCCCGGCGAACGGGGGCATGCTGAATTTCCTGCTCGTCGGCCCGCTGGTCGTTGTCCTGGCCGGGTCGGCGGCAGCCGCCGCGGTCGGCCGGTCGTTCCGCTCGGGCCTCTGGGCCTGTGCCTGGGCCACCGTGCTTGGGGCGCCGCTGGTCATGGCCACCTGGCTGGCTGAGGCGCCGCGCTGGTACCGGCAGGTTGGCGGGCTCCTCCTCGACGCGGACGGAGGGGGGATGGGCGCCAACCTCGGTGATGCGATCTGGTGGACCCTGGTCATGCTGGTGCTGTGGGCACTGCCCTTTGGGGTGCTCGGCGCAGCCGCCGGGAGCGCGCGAGCGCGCCGGCGGCGGGCTCGCGCGCAGGCCAGCCTGGCCTCCGCACCCCGAACCACGTCAGGTGGAGAGGCGTAGCGACCACCCTAGCAGGCGGCCGGCGGCGACGTCGCGGACGTGGAGGGTCCAGGTGCCGTCGGTGGGCAGGCCGGCGAACGACGCAAGGTCGGGGCGTTGGTCGGGTCGTAGGACTGGCGGAGGTCGTCGCCGCCCGCCCCGGTGCGGTTGTGGAGGGTGGCCATGGCGCCGGAGGGGGCGGCGAGCTGGACGACCAGGTCGCCGACGAACGGGTGGCGGATGTCGACCGTGACCTGCGCCTGGGCGAGGACGGCGGCTTGTGTGACCGTGAGGGTGCTGGTGATGCCGGTCGCGTCGGCGTCGGGGATCGCCAGGCCGCCGGCGGGGACGGTGGCGGCGACCTCGATCACGCCCGCTGCCGCGGCCGGGTCGACCTCCACGCGCCAGCGGTCGAGGCGGCCGGTGTCCTGGCCGGCGTGGTCGGTGAGGTGGAGGGTCCAGCGGCCGGCGAACGGCTCGCCCACGAGGTCGCTCAACGCCGGTGTCGTGGCGGAGTGCCCTCGGGCACGAAGTACGAGGACATCGGCCGCGACAGCGTCACCGGGCCGACCACGTCGTTGGAGCAGTCCAGCTTGCCGTTGGACATGGTCCGCCAGAAGTCGCGGACCGAGCCGCGGTTGCCGTCGAGGGCGTAGCCGGGCTGGTTCAGCAGCGCGTCCACCTCCCCGGTCGTCACCGAGGAGAGCTGGTCGGGGAACTGCACCAGCACGGTGAGCCCGCGCACCGTCCCCCGGCTGACCTGGCGGCCGGGGAGCAGGCCGTCGGCC
>DATLQA010000072.1:0-7840 GCA_035535495.1 Actinomycetota bacterium
CGACGGGGTCTTCCGCACCCTGCTCGCGCGCGGGCTGATCCGCGAGGCGGGGCGCGACGAGGGACCTGGCCAGGCGGTCCTGTACGGGACCACCGCGGCCTTCCTCGAGCAGCTCGGGCTCAACACCCTCGACCAGCTGCCGCCGCTCAAGGACTACCTCCCCGAAGGGGTCGACCTGGCCGACCTGCAGGACTTCGGGGAGGAGCCGTGAGTAGCCCTGTGTCAAGCCGCCAGTGGGAGGCGCCGGTGTGGGCGGATGCCGTGCAGGGCGGGGTTGTAGGGGCTGTGGTCTTGCCAGCAGCGCCAGATGACCCGCAGCCAGGCGCGGGCCAGGATTCGGACTGCGTGCTGGTGGGTCTTGCCGGCGGCGCGGTGGCGCTGGTAGATGGTCTGGGCCCAGGGGCTGGCGCGGCGGCTGTCGGCGGCGAAGTCCACCACGGCGTCGCGGAGCTTCTTATCGCAGGCCCAGCGGAAGGTCACGACCTGGTGGCGGCCGGATTGGCGGGTGGAGGGTGCGGCGCCGGCGAGGGCAGCGAGGCTGGCGGCGGTGGGGAAGCGGCCGCGGGCGTCGCCGACCTCGGCCAGCAGCTTGGCGGCGCGGACGGTCCCGGCGCGGGGCAGCGACTGGAAGACCAGCCGGTCGGGGTGCAGCGCGAGCTGCTCGGCGATGCGGGCCTCAAGCGCGGTGATCTGGTCGCGGACGGCGACCAGGGCGTGCACGTAGGCCAGGGTGGTCGCCGTGGCGGCATGACCGTGCTCGCCGCCAAGGCCGGCGGGGGCGTCCTGCAGGTGGCCAAGCAGGACCGCGACCGGGGTGCGGCCGGAGTAGCGGTTGGCGGCCAGCCAGGCGGCCAGGCGCCGGTGGGACAGCCAGGCGGCGGCGTCGGCCGAGGGGAAGCGGGCCAGGAACGCCAGGCTGATCGGGGCGTCGAGGTTGGCGAACAGCCCGACCGCGCCGGGGAACACCAGCCGCAGGTGTGCGCGGAGCTGGTTGCACAGCGCCACCCGGGTTTCGACCAGGTCGGTGCGGGCGCGGACCGTCGTGCGCAGCACGACGGTCTGCGGCGAGTCGGGGTGCAGCGGTTGCAGGCGGCGGTGGTCGGTGCGCAGGACGTCGGCGAGCACGAACGCGTCGAAGCGGTCGTGCTTGTTGCCGGCCTGGCCGTAGCGGGCGCGCAAGTGGCGGACCTGCCGTGGGGGGATCACGACCACGGTGTGCCCGGCGGCCAGCAGCGCGGCCACGACCGGCCCGTCGGGCCGTTCGATCGCGACCTTGGTGACGCCGTGGCGGTCCAGCGCCTCGACCAGCCGGCGGGTCCCGGCCGTGTCGGCTGCGGTCACGAGCTCACGCAGGACCTGCCCGTCGCCGTCGATGATGCACAGCGCGTTGCTGTCGGTGGCCCAGTCGACCCCGGCCACTGGTGCTGTGGCGCTGGGCGGGGTGGCATGCTGCATGTGTGCCTCCTGGCTGGTAGCGCAGTCGGAGTGCACCCGGTGGTGCCGGGACGTGCTGGTCGGTCGCTCACTGATCGGCGCTCGGTGGCGCGCAGCCCTGTCGCCGCTTGGCACGTCCTGGGCCACCGGACCCCGCGGAACTCACAGTGGCCCTCCAAGAGCAAGCCCGCATGGCGGTGGTCCGGTGGGCACCAGGTCGGGTGTGCCAGCAGTCTGCCAACCACTGACACCACAAGGGTCCACCAGTGAGCCCGCTCACCCTGGCGGACCTGATCATGATCGCCGGCCGCGTGCTCGACCTCGACACCGGCGAGGTGCTCGCCCTCACCGACCTGACCGCCGCCGAGGCAGCGCTGGCCGCCGCGGCCGAGGACGCTGCCGACGCCTCGGAGCAAGCCGCCACCCTGCTCTGCGAGCTGCTCTGGCGGCGACCGTTCGCCCGCGGCAACCAGCGGGTCGCGGTGATGGCGGCGTTGCAGCTGCTCGCCACCTACGGCTACGAGCTCGACCCGGCGCCGCCGCAGGCGCTGCCCACCCTCGTCGCCCGCATCGGCGCCGGCACCACCGACCGGGCGGAGGTGGCCGCCTGGCTGGCGGACCGGCTCCTCCCTCGTTCCAGCAAGGAGTTCGGCATGTTCCAGCGGCTCACCGGCCGTGGCAAGCGGCCCGGCCTGTTCGCACGGTTCACCAAGCCGGCACGGCAGGTGCTGGTGGGCGCGCAGGAGGAAGCCCGCCTGCTCAGCCACGACCACATCGGGACCGAGCACATCCTGCTCGGCCTGCTCCGGGAGCGCGACGGCGTCGCCGCCAAGTCGCTCGAGTCCTGCGGTGTCTCCATCGAGGCGGTGCGGGCCCAGGTCGAGGGGATCGTCGGCCGAGGTCAGGGGTCCCCGGCCGGGCACATCCCGTTCACGCCCAGGTCCAAGAAGGTCCTGGAGCTGTCGCTGCGCGAGGCGCTGCAGCTGGGCCACAACTACATCGGCACCGAGCACATCCTGCTCGGGCTGATCCGCGAGGGCGAGGGCGTGGCCGCCCAGGTGCTGGTCAAGCTCGGCGCCGACCTCCCCCGCGTGCGCGAGCAGGTGCTGGAGCGGGTCGAGGAAGGACCGAGGGTGACCGCTGAACGCAAGGAACTCCTGCTGGACGAGCTGGGCAGTGTGTTCGACGAGAACGAGCGGCTGCAGACCGAGGTCCAGCGGCTCCGTGACCTGCTCAGGGAGCACGGCATCGACCCTGACAACGGCGCCAGCCGGACGGCCTGAGCCAGCCAGGTGGCACGCGGAAGCCCTGGCGAACCGGGGCCTCCGCCCGACCGGTCCAGCGTTTTAGGATGATCGCTCCCTTTGCCTACGTGAGAAATCGAGCAGCCCGGGGAATCGTTCATACCGCAACGGCCCCGAGCGGGCCGCATGTCCCCACCGCCTGGGGTTGGAGTCCTCGCGTGACCGCCACGAGCCCGATGTTCCACCCGATCACCACCCAGAACGCCTTCGAGGCAGTGATCGAGCAGGTCCGCACGGCGGTCGACCTCGCCCTGCTGGTCCCGGGCGACCGGCTGCCCCCCGAGCGCGAGCTGGCCGCCCTGCTCGACGTGAGCCGCCCCACCGTCCGGGAGGCGCTCCGAGTGCTGGCCATGTCCGGCTACGTGGGCATCCGCCGGGGCTCGGCCGGCGGCGCCTACGTCCTCGAGCGGCCCCGCGTGGGGCATGCCGACCGTGTCCGTGAGGCCCTCTCCGCCCGGCGCCGTGAGCTGAGCGCGCTGCTGGAGTGGCGGCGGGTGGTCGAGGCGGAGGCGGCGGCCCTGGCGGCCACGCGGATCTCCGACGACCAGCTCCGCGCCCTGCGGGCCCGCCTGGTCGAATCCGGCGGCCGGCACGTGCGCAGCCACGGCCTCTGGCGCGCGGCCGACAGCCGCTTCCACATCGCCATCGCCGAAGCGACCGGCAATCCCTACATGCTCGACACCGTGCGCAAGGTCCGGGCCGAGCTGGCCCACGCCCTGGACGCACTGACCCTGCTCAAGCAGGCGATCGAACCGGCCGCCGCGCACGAGCACGAGGCCATCCTGGCCGCCCTGCAGGCCCGCGACCCGGAGCTGGCCATGGCCACCGCCGCCCTCCACGGCCGGGCCACCGAGGAGCGCCTCCGCGCCTTCCTGGGAAGCCTGTAGGCACTCCGGGTCCCCGTCGCGCTCAACCATTCGAGGCCCGAGGCCGATGTCACCCCGTAGCGTCTTGACTCCACAGGCTCACGGAGCGATCTCATGTCGCAGCCCGCCGGTGCTCCCGCGGTCAAGGTGGTGCGCGTCCGGCCCGCCCTGATCTTCACGGAGGAGCAGGCGACCAAGCTCCTGCGCGCGGCCGAGGAGCAGGATGTCGCCTGCGGCGGCATCTTCTCCGCCGGGCCCGCCGGCGTGCAGGTGTGGAGCGAGCCGTGGAGCGGCGAGGCTGGCACCAGGGGCTCAAGCGTGCACCTCGGCAGCGTCGACTGGACCTACAACACCCCGGCGCGCTTCTACATCACCATGTACCGCTGCATGGTGACGGCCGAGGGCAAGGCCAGAGGCCTCGAGGTCGAGGACGTCCTCAAGCAGGTGCTCGACCTCGTCGGGCTGCCGATCGACGGCGTCCGCGCCAACCTCCAGGAGCCGCCAGGCCAAGATCCGTGGCGGGTCGCGACCGGCAGCGACCCCGGACCGTGACCCCGAAGCCCTGCGCTGCACGCTCGTAACCGGTACCCTTCGCGTCAAGTCTCAGCAGCGTTCATCGCCGGGTGCCTTCGCGTGATCCCCGGCTTCAGCACGACCGGAGGAACCCATGGCCGACGCCAACCTCGTGCCCATCGTGATCGAGCAGACGAGCCGGGGAGAGCGCTCCTTCGACATCTTCTCCAGGCTGCTCAAGGACCGCATCATCTTCCTCGGCACCCCCATCGACGACACCATCGCCAACCTGGTCATGGCCCAGCTCCTCCACCTGGAGAGCGAGGACCCCGACAAGGACATCTCGATCTACATCAACTCGCCTGGAGGCTCGATCACCGACCTCCTGGCCATCTACGACACCATGCAGTACGTGCGCCCGGACGTCTCCACCATCTGCATGGGCATGGCCGCCTCGGCCGCGGCGGTGATCCTGGCCGCCGGCGCGAAGGGCAAGCGCTACGCGCTGCCGCACTCGACCATCCTGATCCACCAGCCGTCCGGCGGGGCCCGCGGCCAGTCGGCCGACATCGAGATTCAGGCCCGCGAGATCCTACGCCTGCGCAAGCTGCTCGACGAGATCATGGCCAAGCACACCGGTCAGGACGTCGAGAAGATCTCCCGCGACACCGACCGCGACTTCATCATGAGCGCGGAGCAGGCGCTCGAGTACGGCATGGTCGACGAGATCATCACCGCCAGGCAGGTGGTGCCGATGATCGCCTCGATGACCGCGCCCGACGGGGTCAGCCGGCCGAGCGACGACGGCCCCGCCCCGACCGCCGCGCCGCCCGCGTCCTGACCTGGGGGCACCCCTGGCGTCCATGCCGATCGCCAAGCACGTCGTCTTCGACCTGGACGGGGTCATGGTCGACTCCGAGCCTGTCCAGGAGCGGGCCACCGCCGAGTACCTGGCCAGCCTCGGCGCCGCGGGCCAGGCCGACGCCGAGCTGCTCGACGACATGATGGGCCGCCGGGTCCGCGACCTGACCGACGCCCTGGCCGAGCGGCTCGGCCTCCCGCCCGACCAGGTCTTCGAGGACCGTGAGGCGGTCTTCTGGCGCCTCCTCGACCAGGGAATCGAGGCCATGCCCGGCCTGCACGCCGCGGTCGACCGCCTGGCCGCCGCCGGCCTCTGGCTGGCCGTCGCCAGCTCGGGCACGCGCGCCTACGTGGACCACGTGCTCGACCGTCTCCAGGTCAGGGCGGCGTTCGCCGCCGTGGTCTCCGGCGAGGACGTGCACCGCGGCAAGCCCGACCCGGAGATCTACCTGCTGGCCGCCGAGCGGCTGCAGGCCGACCCGGGCGACTGCGTCGCCATCGAGGACACCACCCACGGCATCGCCGCCGCCCGCGCCGCCGGCATGCGGGCGGTCGCCGTGACCCACCCGATGAACGTCGCCCTCGACCTCAGCGCCGCCGACGCGGTCGTGCCCGACCTCGCCGCCGCGGCCGACTGGATCCTCGTCTGACCCGGGGGAGCCCCGATGAACCCAGACAGGCTGCGCACGGCGGCGGGCATCGTCGTCGGCGTCCTGATCGCGGCCGTGCTCGCCTGGCTCTCCTTCCAGTTCCTCGGCGGCGACGACCCCACCCTGGTCCCCCCGCCGACCTCGGCCGCTCCGTAGGTCCGGCGTAGCGTCAGGGATGGGAGTCGGGTGGGCCGGCGGGGTCGATCGGCTCGACCGTGACGCCGTTGCTGAGCAGCCAGGCCTGGGCGCGGTCGAGCTCCTCGGCCGGGCCGCTCAGCTCCAGGATGTACCAGGCCACACCGGCCTCCACGTCCACGTTGGCCCGGCGGACGTTCACCACCGCCGCGGTTGCCTGTACCAGGCCGTGCAGGACGGGCTGGTGCACCAGCTCGGGCGGGAGGGTGCAGTGGATCAGGCGGCGGGTGCCGCCGCCCGCACTTCCAGGGCGGGCGCCGCTCATCCGGCCGGCGCCGCGACGCCGGCGCCCAGCGCCGCGTTCATGCTCCCCGACCGGAATCCTTCCAGGTCCAGGGTGACGTAGCTGAACCCGAGCTCGTGGAGGTGGGCGACGAGCTGGTCGCGCCGGCCCGGCTCCACCAGCATGCCGAGCGCGTCCAGCGGCACCTCGATGCGGGCGAGGTCGCCGTGGTCGCGGACGCGGAGCTGCGGCAGCCCGAAGGAGCGGAGCAGCGCCTCGGCGCGCTCGACCCGGGAGAGCCGGTGCGAGGTGACCTGGACGCCGTAGGCGACCCGGGAGGCCAGGCAGGCGGCGGCCGGCTTGTCGGCCGTGCGCAGGCCTATGCGGCGGGAGGCCTCGCGCACGTCCGCCTTGGTGAAGCCGGCGGCGACCAGCGGGGTGAGCACGTCGTGCTCCTGGGCGGCGCGCTGGCCGGGGCGCCAGTCGCCGAGGTCGTCGGTGTTGGTGCCGACGGCCAGGGCGAGGCCTTCGATCTGAGCGAGCGGCACGAGCAGGTCGAACAACTCGGACTTGCAGAAGTAGCAGCGGTCGGGGCCGTTGGCGGTGTAGCCGGGGCGTTGCAGCTCGTGGGTGGCGACCACCACGTGCCGCACGCCGAGCTCGCCGGCGAGCAGGCGGGCGTCGGTCAGCTCGTGGTCGGCCAGGCTGGGCGAGACGCCGGTCGCGGCCACGGCGCGGTCACCCAGCGCCTCGGCGGCGGCGGCAAGGAGGAAGGTGGAGTCGGCACCGCCCGAGAAGGCGACCATCACGCCGCCGGTCGCCTCGAGCTCCTGGCGGAGCCGCTCGCGCTTGCTGTCGAGCGTGTCCATGCCGCCATTCTAGGAGTGGCATCCCGGCTCGTATCCGCTCCGTCACCGTGCCGTGAGAAACGAATTCTGGCGCCCGCCGGCGGGCGCCGTCAGCGGAAGATGACCGTGCGCGGGGGGCGGCGGGCGAGCAGGGCGCGGGCATAGGCGCGCACGCGGCGGGACGCGGCCGAGAAGGCGAGGCGCGTGGCGGCCTCGCGCAGGCCGGCTTCGGCCTCGGGGCGGGGGGACCGGGCCAGGCCGGAGAGTGCCAGCCGGCGCTCGCCGACCGGCCGGCCGGGCCGGCTGGCCAGCACCAGGGCCGCCAGCGACGTGGGCGTGTTGATCTCCGCCAGCCCGTGCAGCGCGAGCCGGCGCACGCCAGCGTCGGGGTCGGCGGTGCGGGCCGCCAGCGGTGCGGTGGCGAGCACGCCGCCGAGCCGCACCATGCCGCGCACCGACTCGCGCCGGACGGCGGCGTGGTCGTGGGCGAGCAGCTCTTCCAGCACCGGCAGGTGCTCCACCCGGCCCACGCGGCCGAGCACGGCGGCCAGGTTGCGGGCGAGGTACCAGGGCGCGCCCTCGACGGCGGCCTCGATCCTGTCCAGGTGGTCGGGGGCCAGCTCCGCCAGCAGGCCGACGAGCTGGCGACGCCGTCCGGGGACGGGCTCGGCGGCGAGCGCCGCGACCACGGCGTCGACCGCGGGCCGGCCGAGGCCGATGAGCGCGACCGTGGCCGAGCCCTCCGGGTCGGCCTGCGCGGCGGCGATCAGCTCGGGCAGCCGATCGCCCGGGTCCGGTTGACCGGGACCCTGGTCGCCAGCCGAGGGCGGGAAGCTCACGGTGCCTCCGGGAGCGGGCGGCGGGTCGCCGACGGGCGGGCTCGCCCGTCTCCTACCGGGTCGGCCACTGCCGCCCGGTCCTTGACCGGACGGCGGACGGGCGGGCC
>DATLQA010000073.1:0-35395 GCA_035535495.1 Actinomycetota bacterium
CCAGGCGAGGAACAGCCAGGGCGCGTAGGAGACCGGTGGGGTGAGGTCCTGCAGGGAGCGGTAGGCGACGTAGGCGACCGCGACGGCCGAGATCACCGGCAGGACGACGTGCAGCAGCGGGTTCAGCTCGGCCCTGGCCTCCCCCGTGTAGTGCCTGACCACGCCCAGGTTGGCCAGGATGTACATGAGGATGAGGCCGAGGGTGATGGTCAGGGCCCAGGTGAAGAAGACGTTCTCCGGACCCCAGATCATGATCAGGATGAAGAACAGCACCTGCACGCCGACCTCGAAGTGGATGGCGTTGTCGGGTGTCTTGCGGCGGCGGTCGACCCGGGAGAACCACTTCGGCAGGGTGCCGGAGCGGCCCATCGCGTACCAGGTCCTGGTGCCGCCGTTGAAGCACGCGATCGACACCGCGAAGACCGAGTTGAGCAGCGCGAACAGGACCAGCACCCAGGCGCCGCCCCACAGGTCGGTGGCCAGCGTGAAGACCGGGAACGCCTCGGCGTCGGGGATGCCGGCGGCGTTGTCGATGCCGATCCCGACCAGGTAGCCCCACACCGCGACCAGGAAGTACAGGGTCAGGATGATCACCGAGGCGATCAGCCCGATAGGCACGTTGCGGCGCGGGTTCTTGCTCTCCTCGGCGAGCGGCGCGACCGCTTCCCAGCCGCTGAACGCGAAGATCGAGAACACGATCGCGGTGAACAGGCCGCTCCCGGCGGGGGCGTTGCCGAGGTTGAGCGGCGCGAAGCTGAAGCCGCCCGGGCCGGGGTTGATGAAGCCGGTGAGCGCCAGCGCGAGCATGATCACGATCTCGATGCTGCCGGTGATGATCAGCAGCTTCTCGGAGATGGCGATGCCCGTGTAGGTCGCCCAGGCCACCAGCGCGAGCCCGAGGATGGTGACGATCCACCACGGCACGGTGATGCCGTACTCGGATTTGAGCGCCGGCTCCAGCACGGTCTTGGAGAAGAACGCGAAGGTGAGCACCCCGACGGGCGGGAGCCAGATCGAGAAGATCCAGCCGGCCAGGAAGCCCGCCCGCGGGTGCAGCGAGCGCGCGATCCAGGTGTACCACCCGCCGGCGGACGGGAACGCCTTGGCGAGCTGGCTGACCGACACGGCCACCAGCAGCATGCCGATCCCGGCGATGAGGTAGGCGAGCGGTGCGGTGATGCCGGCCAGGCTCACCGTGAAGACGAACGACGCCAGGATCGCGAACGCCGGTGCGATCGTGGCGACGCCCTGCATGACGACACCGGGCAGGCCGACCGCGTTGCGTTGCAGGTCGGTGGTGACCCGGCCGTCCGGGGCTTGGGCAGTCACTGGGTTCCTCCTCCCGACCGGCGGTCCCGCCGGTCGATCGTGCCGAGGTCGGCAAGGGTCATGCCGACCTTCGCGGTCTGGCCTCCGTCCACGGCGAACACCGCGCCGGTGACGTACGACGCGTCGTCGGAGGCCAGGAACAGGGCGGCGGCGGCCAGCTCGGCCGGGTCGGCCAGCCGGCCGATCGGCATGGCCTGCCCGAACGCGCGCAGCTCGTCCGGGCTCATGACCGCCTGGAGCATCGGGGTCGCGGTCGGGCCGGGCGCGATCGCGTTGACCCGCACGCCGGCGGCCGCATGGTCGACGGCCATCGCCTTGGTGAGCATCGCGACCCCGCCCTTGGACGCGATGTAGGCGGCGGTGCCCGGGGCGGCGTCGTGGGCGCCGGTCGACGAGGAGATCGTCACGATCGAGCCACCGCCACGCGCGACCATCAGCGGGATGACCGCCCGCGCGCACAGGTACGCCCCGGTCAGGTTGACCGCGAGCACCCGCTCCCAGACGTCCGGGTCGGTCTCGGTGACGTCGCCGAACGCGATGATCCCGGCGGCGGTCATGAGCACGTCGACGCCGCCGAACTCGGCGACGGCCCGCTCCACCATGGCGGTGACCTGGTCGCGGTCGGTCACGTCGACGGCGGTGCCGAGCGCCCGGCCACCGGCCGCGGTCGCCTCCTTCGCGACCGCCTCGGCGGTCGCGCCCGCCACGTCGGCGACCAGCACGGCGGCGCCTTCGGCGGCGAAGCGCAGCGCCGCCGCGCGGCCGATGCCCGAGCCACCCCCGGTGACGATCGCCACCTTGCCGGCGAGCCGGCCGGCGCGATCAGCCATCACCGCCCACCCGGGCCGAGCCGTGCTCGCCGAGGCCGACGTCCTCGACCTCGAGCACGACGCCGACGGTGGCGCCGGCGTCGGCGGTGACGTCCTCGCCGGTCATGTAGCCGGCGTCGTCGGAGGCGAGGAACGCCACCACCGCGGCGATGTCGGCCGGCTGCCCCCAGCGGCGCAGGGGGATGCGCTTGAGGTACTCGGGGCCGCCGACCGGGTCGTCGATCAGCACCTTCGACAGGCGCGTGTTGATGATCCCCGGGTTGACCGCGTTGATGCGGATGCCGTGCTGGCCGAGGTCGAGGCTGGCGGCACGCACGAACCCGACCAGGCCGGCCTTGGAGGTCGAGTAGGGAGCGGTGTGCGCCTCCGGGTAGAACGCGTTGGTCGACGCCATCAGCACGATCGCGCCGCCGCCGCGCGCCGCCATGACCCTGCCGGCCTCCTGGGTGGCGATGAACATCCCGGTAAGGTTGACGTCGAGGATGCGCCGCCAGCTCTCGTCGCTGAGCTCCAGCACCGACGAGAACTCGGTGATGCCGGCGATGCCGGCGAGCACGTCCAGCCCGCCGAAGCGCTCGACGGCCGCCTCGACGGCGCGGCGGACGGCGGCGCGATCGGCGACGTCGCCGCTGACCGCCTCGACCGGCCAGTCCTTGGCGCGCAGCTCGCGCACGGTCCCCTCGAGCGGCTCCGGCTCGATGTCGAGCAGGACCAGGTTGGCGCCCTCGGACGCCAGGCGCTCCGCCACGCCGCGCCCGATCCCCTGCGCGGCACCGGTGACCAGCGCGGTCCTATCCTCGAATCTTCTCATCCGCTACCTCCATCAGGTCGGGGTGCGGCCGAGGGCGTGGCGAGCACGGCAGGCGCCCGTCACGCGCCCACATAGGCGATGCAGTCGATCTCGATCAGCATCCCCGGCACCTGGTCGAGGTTGCTGCCGACGGTGGTCCTGACCGGGTAGGGCTCGGTGAAGCGCTGCTGGTAGACCTGGTTGTAGCGGGGGAACAGCCCGGTGTCGCCAAGGTGCACGCTGACCTTGACGACGTCGGCGAGGGTGGCGCCGGCCGCGGCCAGGACCGCCTCGATGTTGTCGATGGTGCGGTTGGTCTGCTCCTCGATGGTGTCGCCCGTGACCTTGCCGTCCGGACCGATCGGCCCGGTGCCGGACACGAACACGAAGTCGCCGGCGTGCCACCCCTGGGAGTAGGCGCCGAGCGGCGGTGCGCCCTGCTCGCTGCGGATCACGCGCTTGCCCATCCGGCCTCCTCGCCGTCACGCGTGCACGGCGGCGCGGCCGTGCACGGTCTGCTTGATGAACGCGGTCACGTCGGCCACCAGGCCGAGCATCCGTTCGAAGTCGTCGTCCGGGGTGGTCAGCGGCGGCTTGAACTTCAGGACGTTGCCGCCGATGCCGCCGAACTGGCAGAGCAGGCCGTGGTCGACCGCCCAGCTCCAGGCCTCGGCGCACGCGGCGGTTGCCGCGGTCTTGCGCTCCCGGTCGAGCACGTAGTCGATGCCGACGAACAGGCCGGGGCCGCGCACGTCGCCGATGACCTGGTAGCGCTCGGCGAGCTCGCGGAAGCGCGCGGTGGCGCGGGCGCCGAGGTCGCGGGCGCGCTCGACCAGCCGTTCATCCTCGACGACGTCCAGGACCGCCATGCCGGCGGCCGCCGCCAGCGGCTGGTTCATGAAGGTGAGGATGTTCCAGGGCTCGGCCTCGATCGCCTCGCTGACCAGCCCGTCGCGGGCGACCAGCGCCCCGACCGGCACGCCGCCGCCGATCCCCTTGCCGGCGACCAGCAGGTCGGGCGCCACGTCGAACAGCTCGCACGCCCACATCGCGCCGCAGCGGGCCATGCCGGTCTGGATCTCGTCGACGACCAGCAGCACGCCGCGCTCGCGGCAGGCGCGCTGGACCTCGCGGTAGTACCCGGGCGGGAAGACGACGTGCCCGCCCGGGCCCTGGACGACCTCCATGACCAGCGCGGCGACCTGCTGGTAGCCGCCGTCGAGCGAGTTCTCGAGCGCGCCGACCGACGCCTGCCAGGCGTCCGGCCCGTCGCCGAGCGGGTTGCGGTAGGTGTCGGCGTTGGGGACCTGCCGGAAGGTCGGCCAGCGCATCGCGCCGGGGAACCAGGCGCGGTCGGGCGCGATCCCGGCCAGGCTCATCGTGCCCAGCGACATGCCGTGGTAGGCGCCGTGCAGCGACAGGATCTCGGTGCGGCCGGTCACCCGCATCGCCAGCTTCACGGCCGCCTCGACCGCGTCGCCGCCGCCGGCGAGCAGGGCGGTCTTGGTCAGCCCCGGTGGCGTCACCCCTGCCAGGCGCGCGCAGTAGGCGATCACCGCGTCGCTCTGGTGCAGGATGTTGGTGGTCGGCAGCTTGGCCATCTGCTCGGCCACCGCGGCGGCGACCCGCGGGTTCGCGTGGCCGACCATCGCCGGTCCGGCAGAGCCCGACATGGTGTCGAGGTACTCGCGCCCGTCGGCGTCCCACAGGCGCGCGTTGTCGCCGCGCGTGAAGATCACACAGCGGTCGCGCCGCAGCGCGTGCAGCACGAATTGGCGCGAGGCCGTCGCGAGGTCTGAGGGGTCCACGTCGCGCTCGTCAGGTCCGCAGTCCGCGGGCGGCGACCGGCCAGACCGTCTCGACGCGCCCACCACGGACGCCGACGATCTCGTTGGTGAGGTTCGCGCAGGTGCAGGCGTGGAACGGGTAGAAGCGGAGCTTCTCGCCGAGCTCGACCGGCTCGTCGGCCCTGGCCATGCCGTGCTCCTCGGTGAGCTGGTCGACATAGACGCGGCGGTCGACCGCCCTGGCGATGTCCGGCGCGTTCATCTTGGTGCCGCCGACGACGCCGCGGTCGCCGCTGAACGTCTTGGAGCCGCCGTCGATGGTGAGCCGGCCGGGGGTGCGCCGGCTGACCACGGTGCACAGTGCCGAGAGGGCGAGCTGGTCCTCGGTGGCGGTGCCCGAGCCCAGGTGCATGAGGTCGTAGAAGACGTAGGTGCCGGCGCGCGCCTCGGTGACGCCGGGGACTTCGGCGACCCATTTGGCGGTGAACGAGCCACCGGCGGTGAGCTCGCGGACCTCGAGGCCGCCGGCGCGCAGCTTGTCGGCGATGTTGACGAGCAGGAGGCCCTCGTCGTGCCCGGCGTCCTGGGGGTCGGGCGCGCCCTCGTACCAGATGCCGCGGTGGGTGGTGAGGCCGTCGAACTCGACCCCTGGCAGGCCGACGATGGTCCGGGCGAGCTGCTCGATCTCGCCGATCTCGGTCATCGGGATGCCGCCGCGGTGCATCCCGGAGTCCACGTCGATCTGCAGGTTGACGGTGACGTCGGCGGCGGTGGCCGCCTCGGACGCCTGCCTGACGGCGGTCTCGTTGTCGCAGTTGACGGTCATCGTCACGCCGCCGGCGGCGATGGCCGCGATGCGGCGCCACTTCTGCGGGCCGAGCACCGGGTAGGCGAGGCAGACGTCGTCGATCCCGGCGGCGACGAACGGCTCCGCCTCGCTCGGCTTGGCGCAGATGATCCCCCGGGCGCCCGCCGCGACCTGCATGCGGGCGATCTCGGGGATCTTGTGGGTCTTGATGTGGGGCCGGAACCTGACCTGGTTGCGATCCATGAGCGCCTGCCAGTCGGCGATGTTGCGCTCCAGCCGATCAAGGTCGCAGAGGATCGAAGGTGTATCCAGGTGGCTGACGGCCTCACCCGCAGCCGGCACCGGCTGCGCATCCGACCTGGCATGGAGATCGGCCACGTTGGACCTCCGACCAGCACGGGAGCCCACGTTGCGCGACGGATCCGGCAGAGGCTCCAACCGCGAAAAATGTATGCAGCCCGGCCAGGAGGTGTCAAGACCGGTTGCGCTGCTTCCGGCGGCCGCGCTCCGCGGCCGGCGGCGCTACCCGCCGCGCTCGAGCCGCTCCTTCAGCCTCCGGTAGCTCGTCGGCGCCACCTTCTGCGCCTGGCGGCGGATGGCCGGCGAACGGCGCGGCGGGCCTGGTGGTCGGCCCGGGTGGCCGGCCGTTCTCGGTGATGGGCTTCAGCATCAGCGGTGGGAAGATCGTCGAGATCGACATCCTCGCCGACCCCGCCCGCGTCGGCCGGCTCGACCTGCGGTCCTCGACGACTGACGCTGCCGCCGGGATCGCCGCGGCCTTGTGGCCTCGGCGATCCCGCCGTACTTCGCTGGCTTACTTGTAGCCGAGCGCGCTGGCCAGCTCGGCCCGACCCATCTTGGAGCGGCCAGGCAGATCGCGCCGCTTGGCGATGTCGTAGAGCTCCTGGCGGGTCTTGGGCGACCGGCCGCCGGTGCGCTTGCGCTGCGCGACCGCGGCACCCTGCTTGCCCAACGCGGTCCGCGTCTTGGCCGGCATGCTGGCGATCGAGCGCTTCTTCTGGGCGCCGGCCCGCGCCTTCGTCACGTTGCGCTTCGCGGCCTTGACCTGCTTCTGCGTGGCCATCTGTCATCTCCTCAGCGTCGGAGGATCCGCTTCGAGTTCTGCCTTCTCTCCATTTTCGATCGCTCTTGGGTAGCCCTTGAGCGAATCGGCACACTAGGGCGTTGTCCCCGCTGGTCAGTCGGTGCATGACGCTCCGGTAGGCTCGTGGCCATGAGCGGCTTCATGACGAAGTGGGCGGTGTTGCGCGAGCACCAGGTCACCGCCGACGACCTGGGCACCGACGGGACGGTCAGCGACCAGGCGGTCGGGCGGTGGGTGGACGGTGCCTGCTCGGCGTACCTGGATGGCTGCGCGCTGCTCCGCCAGGCGCGGGACCGGGACGGCCTCGACGTGCGCCACCGTCCCGCCACGCTGCCGCGTGGCGCGTCGCTGGGACGGCCGACGAGCCTGGTGGTCACCGCCAGCGCGACCGAGATCCGGCCGAGCTCGTTCACGGTGGCGGTGCGGCTGCGCCCGGCCGGCGGGGACCGCGAGGTCGCGGTGAACGCCAGCTGCGTCGTCCGCCTGGAGGACCGCGCCACCGGCGCGGCACAGCCCATCGGCACGGACCTCCGCGACGAGCTGATCGCCATCGAGCACGCGGCCAGGCACTACAACTAGCCCGCGTCCCACGCCGGCGCCGCGGCGGCCAAGGCCGTGGGCGGCCAGCCGTCCCGGAAGTTGCCGGCGCCGTCTGGCGTTGCAGCGGATGAGATGGAGATCGAGGTGGTCGTCATCGGCGCGGGCCAGGCAGGCCTGTCGGCCGCCTACTTCCTGCGCCGGGCCGGGTTCGCCCCCGAGACGGGGTTCGTCGTGCTGGACGCCAACGCCGCGCCCGGCGGTGCCTGGCAGCACCGGTGGCCGTCGCTGCGCTTCGGTACCGCGCACCGCGTCTACTCGCTGCCCGGACTGCCGCTGACCGGCGCCGACGAGACCGCCCCCGTGGCCGACGTGGTGGCCGGCTACTTCGCCGAGTACGAGTCGACCTTTGCCCTGCCGGTCCACCGACCCGTGCGGGTCACTGCCGTCCGCCCCGCCGCTGACCGCCGGCTGCTGGTCGCCACCAGCGCCGGCGACTGGGCCGCCCGCGCGGTGGTGAACGCGACCGGGACCTGGACCAGGCCGTTCTGGCCGCACTACCCCGGCATGGAGCGGTTCCGCGGCCGCCAGCTCCACACCGTCGACTACCGCGGCGCCGAGGAATTCGCCGGCCGGCACGTCGTGGTGGTCGGCGGCGGCAACTCCGCCGTCCAGCTGCTGGCGGAGATCTCCGCGGTGACCACCACCACCTGGGTGACGCGACGCGAGCCGCAGTGGCGCGAGGGACCGTTCGACGAGCAGGCCGGCCGCGCGGCGGTCGCGCTGGTCGAGCAGGCGGTGCGGGAGGGGCGGCCACCGGCCAGCGTGGTCAGCGTCACCGGCCTCGCCCTCACCCCGGCGGTCGCGGCGGCCAGGGACCGTGGCGCCCTGCACCGGCTCCCGATGTTCGACCGGGTCACCGCCGACGGCGTCAGCTGGGACGACGGACGCTTCGTCCGCGCCGACGTGATCCTGTGGGCCACCGGCTTCCGCGCCGCGCTCGACCACCTCGGCCCGCTCCACCTGCGCGAGCCGGGGGGCGGCATCCGCATGATCGGCACCCGGGTCGCCGCCGAACCGCGCCTGCACCTGGTCGGCTACGGCCCGTCCGCCAGCACCATCGGCGCCAACCGGGCCGGCCGCACCGCCGTCCGCGAGATCGTGCGGCTGCTCGGCCAGCCGCCGGCGGGACAGCAGGACCCCCCGGCCCCGCTCCAGCTGGCCGGCTGATCCCGTCAGGACGGCCCGGCCGCTCTCGCCTGCCGCACGGCCTCGGCCGCGCCGCCGGTCCACGGCTCGCCGTGGCCGGGAAGCAGCACGTCGGCCGGGAGGCCGTCCAGGACGTCCAGCGACCGGATCGCCTGCGGCGTGTCGCGGTTGAGTCCCGACGGCATCACCTGCGGGCCGGGCCGGCCGGTCAGCGGGTTCCAGGTCGCCAGCACGTCACCGGTCAGCAGCACCCGCTGCCGCTCCAGCAGCACCGCGGCGCTGCCAGGGGTGTGGCCCGGCGCGTGCACCACCCGGGGCCGTCCGGGCAGCGCCAGCGTCTCGCCGTGGGCGAAGGTCGAGACCTCCTTGACCGGGACGATCCTGGTGGCGCCCCGGCGCGCCAGCGAGAACAGGGTCCGGTAGAACGCGCCCCGCAGCAGGTAGGAGGTGGCCCGGCCGTCGTTGCGGCCGGGTTTCTCGCCTCTGGCCAGCCCGGCGTCCGCCTGGTGGACCCAGACCGACGCCTTGGCGCTGGTGCGGGCGCGCTCGGCGAGCCCGATGTGGTCGCTGTGGGCGTGGGTGAGCAGCACCGCCTCCAGGTCGCCCAGCCCGCGGCCGAGGGTGGCCAGGGTCTGGACCAGCAGCTCCCAGTCGCCCGGCGTGCCCGCGTCGACCAGCACGAGCTTGCCTCCCTCTTCGATCAGGTAGAAGTTGACGACCCCGCGTGTGAGCCGGTGGACGCCCTCCTGGACCTGCATGGTGGTCACCTCCTGGCCCGGCCGTCGGCGGCGTGCGCGCGGCCAGTCAGCCGGGTCTCGACGGGATCGTGGTGTAGCGGGCGGAGTTTCATGATGCTGCCCCTCGGAGGGTCGACCGGCCGGCCGGCCAGGTACTGAGCGCGGTGTCGAGCGCGTCGACCAGCCTGGCGTAGCTGGCGTCCACGCTCTGGGGCATGCCGAACCCGCCGGCCGCCTCAAGGGCGACGAAGCCGTGCATCGCGGCGCGCAGGCCGCGGATGGCGTCGATCGCGTCCGGACCGGTGATGCCGTAGCCGGCCAGGACGGCGGAGAAGACCGCCAGGGCGTCGGCGGCGGCGGCGAGGTGCTCGGCGTCGCCCGGGGTGGGCGCGCGCACGCTGGCGGCGTAGCGGCCCGGGTGGGCGGTGGCGTAGGCACGGTAGGCGTCGGCGATGGCGTGCAGCGCGTCGCTGCCGGCGCGCCCGACCGCGGCTTGGGACACCGTGGCCGCCAGCTCACGGACGGCGAGCACGGCGAGGTCGCGGCGGAGCCCGTCCAGGCCGCGGACGTGCTTGTAGAGGCTGGGAAGCGCCACCCCGCAGCGCTCGGCGACCGCCGCCAGGGTGAGCCGGTCGAGGCCGGCCGCGTCGGCGACGGCGGCGGCCTCCTCCACCACCCGCTGTGGCGTCAGGCCCGCTCGTGGCATGACAGTCTCTCCCCCAGGGCCGGCCCGCGTGGCGAGCCCGGTAGCTTATTGGGTTAGCTCAAAAGCTAGTGTAGTTAGCTAAGTGGCGTCGCGCAAGGGACACGGAGGAGGTCGGGGATGATCGCCCGCATCTGGCGCGGCTGGACGGCCCAGGACCGGGCCGAGGAGTACGTGGCGTACATGAAGCGCACGGGCATGGCCGAGTACACCGCCACCCCCGGCAACCTCGACGCCTACATGCTTCGGCGCGACCTCGGCGACGGCCGGACCGAGTTCGTCATGGTGACGCTGTGGGCGTCGATGGCGGCGGTGCGCCGCTTCGCCGGCGACCAGCCCGAACGGGCGGTCTTCTACCCGGAGGACGACCAGTTCCTGGTCGACCGCGAGGTGACGGTGCGCCACTTCGACGTCGCGGCGCGCAGGGACATTCCAGCTAGCGGGTAGCGCGAAGTGGCGCTGGCCACGTTGCCCGGGAACCAGGCCGGCGCGAGGATGGCCGCACCATGAGCAGAACGCGACCGGCCAAGGGTCGTGCCCGCTCCGCCACCGGGCCCGCGGCGCGCCGTCCAGGCAAGCCCGGCACGCGGCCGCCGGCTCGGGGAGGCCATCGCCCGGCAGCCACGGCCCGGCGGCGGGCGGCCCAGCGCCGGCGGCGGCTGGGCATCACCGTGGCGCTGGCCGTCGTGCTGGTCGCCGGGCTCGCCGCTGTCGCCGCCACCCGGTCGCACCCGTCACCGGCCAGGCCGGCCGCGCTTCCCGGGTTGCAGACCGGCCCGGCGCCGTGGAGCGCCAACACCGCCGACCTGGCCGCGCGCCTGCGCGCCATCGGGGTCCCGCCGCTGAGCCCCTCGGAGGGGACCGCGGTCCACATCCACCAGCACCTCGACCTCGACGTCGACGGCCATCCGGTCCCGGTGCCGGCGCTGATCGGCATCGACCCGGCGGTGGGGTTCGCCCCACTGCACGTCCACGACACCAGCGGGGTCATCCACGTCGAGTCGCCCACGGTGCGCAGCTACACCCTCGGCCAGTTCTTCGCCGTGTGGGGCGTCCGCTTCACCCGGAGCGATCTCGGCGGCTACCACGCCGGCGGCGGCCGGCAGCTGCGCGTGTACGTGAACGGCGTCATCGACCGGGGCGACCCGACCGCGCTGGTGCTCGCGCCACACCAGGAGATCGTGGTCGCCTTCGGCACGGCCGCGCAGCTGCCGGCGCCGATCCCGTCCAGCTACCGGTTCCCGCCGGGCGAGTAGCGCCGCATTGCAGCTACCGGGAAGCCGCGGAGGTCAGGACAGCAGGCAACCAGGATGGCGGCTGCCCGCGATGCCGGCGGGCCCGCCGAGCGGGATCCTGGAGCCAGGACACCACGCAGTTCGGGGAAGGGAACGAGGATGATGAAGCACCGCATCGAGCGCCGGCCGCGGCTCCGCCGCGGCCGGGCGCCACGGCCGCTGCCAGCGCTGGTCGCGCTGCTGGTCGCGGCGTTGGTCCTGGCCGGCTGCGGATCCGGTGGCACCAACTCGGCGGCGGCGCCAACGGTCGGGATCCCGCCGGCTGCCTCGGCGGCGCCTGGCGCGACCGCCCCGGCGTCCGCGCTGGCGCTGCAGCAGCAGTTCGTCCAGGTGGTCAAGCAGGTCGGGCCGGCCGTGGTCCTGATCCGGACCAGCGAGGGACTCGGCTCCGGCGTGATCTTCGACGCCAAGGGCGACGTCGTCACCAACAACCACGTGGTCGACAACTCCGACAGCTTCCAGGTCACCCTCGCCAACGGCAGGCAGTACCAGGCCCGGCTGGTCGGCACGTTCGCCGCCGACGACCTCGCCGTGCTGCACATCGACACCGGCGGGCTGCACCCGGCCGCCTTCGCCGACTCCTCCCGGCTGGCGGTCGGCGACGTCGCGCTGGCCATCGGCAACCCGCTGGGCCTGCAGTCGAGCGTCACCGAAGGGATCGTCAGCGCGCTCGGCCGCACCGTCAACGAGGACAACGGGGTCGCGCTGCCCGACGTCATCCAGACCAGCGCCCCCATCAACCCCGGCAACTCCGGCGGTGCCCTGGTCAATCTCGAGGGCCAGGTCATCGGCATCCCGACCCTGGCCGCCACCGACCCCCAGCTGGGGGGCGGTGCCGCTGCGGGCATCGGCTTCGCGATCCCCAGCAACACCGTCCGGGACATCGCCAGCCAGCTGGTCAGGTCGGGGAAGGTGACCAACTCGCACCGCGCCTTCCTCGGCGTCAGCGTGGCGGCCACGACCAGCGGCGGGACCCTGGTCACCGGGGTGCAAGCGGGCAGTCCGGCAGCCAAGGCGGGGATCCAGACCGGAGAGCTGATCACCGAGGTCGACGGCAACGCCACGCCCGACCCGGGGACCCTGGCCGACGTGCTGGCCGGGCTGGATCCCGGCCGCGCGGTGACGGTGGCGGTGGTCCGCGCCGACGGCTCCAGCCGGCAGGTGCGGGTCACCCTCGGTCAGAACCCGGGCTAGCGACCGGGAACCAGGCGGCCTCCTCAGGCGGCGGGCTGCTAGACCCGCCGCCTGAGGCGCAGCAGGTACTCCTTGCGGTTGTGCGGGTTGTGGTCGGACCGCGGCCGGGTCGGGATCGTGCCGCTGACCGGTTGGTAGTGGTCGAACGCGCTTTCCAGCACGCCTTCGCCGCGGGTCAGTGCCGGCAGCTGCTGCCGCAGCTGGTGCACCCTGGCCGCCGGGATCTCCCCCTCCACCAGGTAGGTCGAATCCCGCATCGCCGGGGTCCGCGGAACCGCGCGCAGCTGGGTCAGCACGGGCAGGATCGGCCCGAACTCCTCCGCCGGGATCTCGAGGCGGAAGCGGTGCATCGGCTCGTACACCCTGGTGCCGGCCTGCTGCAGCGCGCTCATCAGCACCAGCGGCGTCAGGTTCCGGAAGTCCCCGGCCGTGCTCGACATGCTGGCGTCGAAGACAGCATGGGCGTGGCTCTGCCGCGCCCAGTAGCCGGAGTGGGTCATGGTGACCACGCAGTCGACCACCTGCCAGCCGTAGAGCCCCTGGTGCAGCGTCTCCCGGACGGTCTCCTCGACCGCCTTGACGAACGCGGGCGGTAGCGACCCGAGCTCGACCTCGAGCCGGAACGCCACCCCCGCGTCGACCGGTGCCGGCTCGACGCGCAGCCCGACGGTCGCCAGGAACGGGTTGGGCTCCTTGTCGATCGTCTCCACCGCCGCTCCGGTGCCGACCGGGCGTTCGATGCAGATGGTGGTGGTCTCGCGGAAGCTGACGTCCAGGTCGAAGTCGTCGGCCAGGGTCGCCTGGACGACCTCCTTCTGGACCTCGCCGTAGAGCGAGACCGAGATCTCCTGCCGAAGCTCGTCCTGCCGCAGGTTGATCAGCGGGTCCTGCTCGGCGAGCTGGGTGAGCGCGACGTGGAGCGCCCCCGCCTCTCCCGGCCGGCGGGGAACCACCACCGTTTCCAGCGTCGGCGGGGCGAACTGGTGGTCGTCGGTGGTGGTCGTCCGCGGCATGCCGATCGCGTCGCCGATCTGGACGTCGCCGAGGCCCCAGAGCTTCCCGATCTGCCCGGCGGCGACCGACCCGCGCCGGCTGGCCGAGCCGCGGTCGAACACGCTGATCGCGGTGACCTTCGCCTCGTTCCCTTGGCGGAATCGCAGCCGGTCCCGGATCCGCACCGTTCCGGTGAACATGCGGACGTAGGCGATCTTCTCCCCGGCTGGACCGCGTTCGACCTTGAACACAGTGCCCGAGACGGGACCGTCGACGTCGCCGCCGGCCGCGGGCAGGAACTCCTTGACGCCGGCGACCAGCGCGTCCACGCCGGCGCCGGTGATCGCCGAGCCGAAGAACACCGGGTGCACCAGCGCCCGCCCGGTCTGCGCCGCGAGTTCGCGCCGGAGTCGACGGTACGACACGGTGGTCTCCTCGTCGACGTACGCGGCCAGCAACCGGTCGTCATGGTCGGCGAGCAGCTCGACCAGCCTGGTGGTGAAGCCGGCGTCGGCGGCGCCGAACGGCGCCGAACGCGCGCCGCGCGTGCCCAGCCCGCTGGCCGAACCCATCGGGATGATCGCCGGCACCAGCCGCTCGGCGATGCTCCGCAGCACGCGCTGGTCCTGCGCGCCACCGCGGTCGATCTTGTTCACGAAGATCAGGGTGGGGATGCGCAGCCGCCGCAGCGTCCGCATCAGCACGCGGGTCTGTGGCTGGACGCCCTCCACGGCGGAGATGACCAGCACGGCGCCGTCGAGGACGCGCAGCACCCGTTCCACCTCGGCGATGAAATCCGGGTGGCCGGGCGTGTCGATCAGGTTGACGGTGACGTCGTCGACGGCGAAGGACACCACCGCGGACTTGATGGTGATGCCGCGTTGCCGTTCCAGCGCCAAGGTGTCGGTCTGGGTGCTGCCGCGATCGACGCTGCCGATCTCGTCGATGACCCCGGCGGCATAGAGCAGCCGCTCGGTCAGTGTGGTCTTACCGGCGTCGACGTGCGCCAAGATTCCCAGGTTCAAGATGCTCACTGCGCGTCATGTCCTCTGCATCGGGGGCAATGCCCTGCCGGGTGGACATGAACGCTGTGGTCACTTCCTGCTCCTGGTCGGTCGGCGCTGCCTGGAGTGCAGCAGATCGGCCGCCCGGAGGCAACCGATTTGCCGGGCGGCTCAGGCCGCGACCAGGTCCTCGAGGCGGGCGCGGAACTCCGGGCTGCGCAGCACCGCCAGGGCGGCGTTCTCGACCTGGCGGGCACGTTCACGGGAGAAGCCCATGACCGCGCCGACCTCCGCCAAGGTCCGTGGTGTCCCGGTGTCCAGGCCGAACCGCAGCACCAGCACCCGCCGCTCCCGCTCCGGCAGGGCCGCCAGCGCCGCTTCCAGCGCCTCCCGGCCGACCGCCTCGATCGCCAGGGCGTCCGGCCCGGGCGCGGCGTCGTCCTCCACAAAGTCCTGCAGCGTGGGGCCGTCGTCGCCGATCGGCGCGTCCAGCGAGATGGTCGCCTGCGCGACCGCCTGCAGCCACGCCACCCGCCGCACCGGGATGGCGAGCTCCGCCGCCAGCTCGGCGTCGGTGGGCTCCCGGCCGATGCGCTCGACCAGCCGGGCCTGGGTACGCCGCAACCGGCCGACCTGCTCGTCCATGTGGACCGGCAGGCGGACCGTTCTGGCGCCACGGTCGGCGGCGCCGCGGGAGATCGCCTGACGGATCCACCAGGTCGCGTAGGTGGAGAACTTGAAGCCCTTGCGCCAGTCGAACTTCTCCACCGCGCGCAGCAGCCCCAGGTTGCCCTCCTGCACCAGGTCGCCCAGGGGCAGCCCGGTGGCCGAGAAGCGCCGGGCGATGGAGACCACCAGCCGCAGGTTGGACTCGATCATCTTGCGACGCGCCCACTCCCCGCGCTCGGCGTCGGCCTCCAGCCGCGGCCGGTCGGGATGGCCGGCGGCCAGCCCGGCGAGCGCGAGCTGGGCGTCCAGGCCCTGCTCGAAGGCTTGCGACAGCTCGATCTCGTCCTGCTTGCTGAGCAGCGGATGCCGCCCGATCTCGTCCAGATACAGCCGCAACAGGTCCAGCTCCGCCATGCCCCGGTCCGCGTCCGTGGTCATCGCATCCTCACCTCGTTTCCGTTGTGAGGATCGCGCTCCGCCGGTCCGATGTCGTTGTGGCCAGCGCCCCTCTCCGTTCCCGGCTGGCCGGCATCCTGCGATACCTGCCAGCTGCAATCGGCCGGGGCGGCCGCCGGGTTTCCAGCTACCCGGAATGCGCGGGGCCCGCCGCGCTGCAATCCTGCCAGCATGACTCTGCGCTGCCTCATCGTCGACGACAGCACGCGCTTCCTGGAAGCGGCGCGCCGCCTGCTCGAACGCCACGGGATCGAGGTGGCCGGCGTGGCCACCACCCTCACCGAGGCGCTCGACCAGATCGACCAGATCCGGCCGGACGTCACGCTGGTCGACATCGACCTCGGCGGCGAGAGTGGCTTCGAGCTGGTCCGGCGGCTCCAGCGGGTGGCCGGCCCGCCGCCGTCCAGCGTGATCCTGATCTCCACCCATGCCGAGGACGACTTCGCCGACCTGGTGGCGGCGAGCGCCGCCATCGGCTTCCTGTCCAAGGCCGACCTGTCCGCCGACGCCATCCGCGACCTGCTCGACCGCGGCGGCGTCGGCAGCGGCGGCGCGGGCTAGTGCGCTTCCAGGAAGGCCACCACCGCCAGGACCCGGCGGTGGTCGTCGCCGGTCTCCGGCAGCTCCAGCTTGGCCAGGATGCTGCGCACGTGCTTCTCCACGGTCCCCTCGGTGACCCACAGGCGGCGGGCGATGCCAGCGTTGGAGCGCCCCTCCGCCATCAACGCCAGCACCTCACGCTCCCTGGCGCTGAGCACGGCCAGCGGGTCGTTCCTGCGGCGGGCGGTGACCAGCTCCTGCACCAGCGCGGGGTCGACCACCGCGCCGCCCCTGGCGATCCGCTCCAGCGTCTCGACCAACTCCTCCACGTCGGTGACGCGGCGTTTCAGCAGGTAGCCGATCCGTTGGCCGCCGGCGAGCAGCGTCATCGCGTGCTCCACCTCGACGTGGGCCGACAGCACCAGGATGCCGGTCTCCGGGTGCTCCTCGCGGATCACCCGGGCCGCCTCCAGGCCCTCGGTGGTGTGGGCCGGTGGCATGCGGATGTCGACCACCACCAGGTCAGGGGCGTGCTGGCGGACCAGCGACAGCAGCTCGGTGGCGTCGCCTGCCTGGCCGAGGACCCGGAAGCCGGCGCGTTCCAGCAGGCTCGCGAGCCCCTCGCGGAGCAGCACGTCGTCGTCGGCGAGGACGACGCTCGACTCGCTCATGGTGTGCCGGTCAGCCTTCCGGCTGGAGCCGGGGTGGCACTGTCGTCATGGACGGGATTATGGGCTAGCCTCGCCTTGTGAGCACGCTGCAAGCGCCTCGGTGGCGCGGCTCACCGACGAGAGCGCGCTTCGGCCTCCTCCCGTCGTCCGCGCGGCCGGGGCCGACGTGAGCGGCGGGCTGACCCGCCGGATGGTCGTCGCGAGCGGCCTGCTCGCGCTCATCATCGGCGCCGCGTTCGCGGTGCTGCTCCGCTCGGTCGACGAGGTGCGCTCCTCGGAACGGCTCGCCAGGCGCTCCGAGGAGGTGCTGTCCACCGCCAACCTGCTGGAGCGGCTGGTGGTAGACATGGAGACGGGCCAGCGCGGCTTCTTCCTCACCGCGCAGGAGTCCTACCTGCAGCCGTGGCGGGCCGCCCAGGCCGGCTTCCCCGCGGTGAGCCGGAGGCTGGAGCAGCTCGCCGCCGTCCCCGAGCAGCAGCAGCGGGCCCGCTGGATCAACCAGGCGGTGACATCCTATCTGCAGGACTACTCGGTGCCGCTGGTCGACGCGGCGCGGCGCGACCCTGCCGCGGGACGGAGCGCGGCCGCGACCAGCCAGGGCACGCAGCGCGTGGACGCGATCCGGGCCGAGTTCAACCAGCTGGTGGCCACCGAGCGGCGCCTGTCGGCGGCGCGCCAGGAGCGTTCCGACGCGGCCACCAGGCGGGCGATCGTGGCGGCGGCGGGGGGCCTGGCCGGGTCGGTGCTGCTCATCCTGCTGTTCGCGGACTACCTGTCACGGGCGATCGTCCGGCCGGTCCACCGGGCGGCGGTGATGGCCGGCCGGCTCGCCGCCGGCGACCTCGGCACGCGGATGCCGGAACGCGGCATCGGTGAGATCGGCGCGCTGGAGCGCGCGTTCAACAGCATGGCCGGCTCGCTGCAGGAAAGCCGGGCCGAGCTGGCCGCCTCGCGGGCCCGCATCGTCAGGTCGGCGGACGAGGGCCGGCGGCGGATCGAGCGTGACCTGCACGACGGCATCCAGCAGCGGCTGGTCTCGCTGGGGCTTGACCTGCGCGCCGCCGAGGCGAGCGTCCCGGCCGAGCATCCCGAGCTCCGGGCGCAGCTGGACCGGGTCATGGACGCGCTCGGCGGCGCGCTGGACGACCTGCAGGAGATCTCGCGCGGCATCCACCCGGCGATCCTCTCCGAGGGCGGGCTCGGCCCGGCTTTGAAGGCGCTCGCGCGCCGCTCCGCCGTCCCGGTCGAGGTCGACGTCCGGCTCGACGCGCGGCTGCCGGCACCGGTCGAGGTCGCCGCCTACTACGTCGTCTCCGAGGCGCTCACCAACGCCGCCAAGCACGCCGACGCGTCGGTCGCCAGCGTCGGGGTCGAGGCGCGCAACGGCCGCCTGCACCTTGCCGTCCGCGACGACGGCGTCGGCGGCGCCGACCCGGACCGGGGCTCCGGGCTCATCGGGCTCAGCGACCGTGTCCAGGCGCTTGGCGGGACGATCACCATCCACAGCCCGGTCGGTGAGGGCACCGCGCTGCTGATCGACCTGCCGGTCGAACCCGGGGGCGGCTGAGCGCCCGGCGGTCGCGACCGTCCCGGGGCCGGCGACGAGGGGACGGGACCGGCCAGCAGCGGTCGGTCCCGTCCCCGGGGGCTGCCGGGGTTAGTGCTGGATCGCCTCCCGGTGCGCCCGGTTGCTGGCCGGCACCGCGCTCCCGCCGAGCACGACCGCGATGACGCCGACAATCCAGGACGTCCACGAGGCGCCGAACCGGTCGGTGTAGGTGAGCGCCCACGGGGCGACGAAGAGCAGCACCCCGAACAGCACGGTGAGCCACTCTGTCGCGACGATGCCGGGCATGGCGAGCGCGACCAGCGCCGCGAGGGCGAGCAGCGCGCCGAGGGCGATCAGCGCCACGAAGGCGCCGCGCTCCCCGGTGGTGTCGACCCAGATCGGCGTCAGTGCCGCGTAGAGGCCCGCGACCAGGGTCGCCCAGTCCTGCAGACGGGTCCATGGCCTCATCGAGATCCACGCCTCCTTCTCGTTCATCTTTGCGGCCAGCCGGCCGCCCGTTCACGCTTCGAGGATCCCGCCGGCGCCACCTGGCGGCATCGATGCCAGCCTCCGTTGTCGCCCCCGGCCAGCCGGAAGCCGGCGATGCCTGCTACCCGCCATGGCGGTGGGCGGGCCGCTCAGCGATCCCGGATGACGCGCCAGAGCCGCTCGGGCGTGTACGGCGGGTCGACGTGGCTGACGCCGAGCGGCGCCAGGGCGTCGGCCACGGCGTTGGCGAGCACGGCCGGGACCGCGATCGCGCCGCTCTCCCCCAGCCCCTTGGTCCCCAGCGGGGTGAACGGGGAGAGCGTCTCGAGGAACTCCCCCTCCACCGGCGGTGCCTCGACCGCCGTCGGCAGCCCGTAGGCGGCGAAGCTGCCGGTGACCAGCTGCCCGTCGGCGTCATAGACGGCCTCCTCGAAGATCGCCTGCCCGACGCCCTGGATCGCCGAGCCCACCACCTGGCCCTTGGCCAGCAGCGGGTTCACGACCCGGCCGCCGTCGTCCACGCCGACCAGCCGGCGCACCGCCAGCCGGCCGGTCTCCCGGTCGATCTCCACCACCGCCACGTAGGCGCCGAACGGGAACACCGGCCCTGGCAGCTCGAAGTGCACGCTGGCGGTGAGCCCGGGGTCGAGGCCGGCGGGCAGCCGGGACGGGTCGGCGGCCGCGGCGGCGGCCGCGGCGAGGCTGACCGACCGGCCGTCCGGCACCGCCAACGTCCCGCCGTCGCCGAGCCGGACCTCGGCGGGGTCGGCGCCGAGCAGGTGCGCGGCGACGCGCCTGGCCTTCTCCGCCACCGCGGTGGCGGCCAGGTGGACCGCGGAGCCGCCGGTGCTGACCGAGCGGCTGGCGTAGGTGCCCATGCCCGCCGGCACGGTGCGGGTGTCGCCGCTCTCGACGTCGACGTCCGGCGGCGCCAGCCCAAGCGGCCCGGCGGCGATCTGCGCGAAGGTGGTCTGGTGGCCCTGCCCGTGGGGGGTGGAGCCGGTCCGGACCAGGGCGCGGCCGTCCGGCCCGACGGTGACGGTGCCGTTCTCCCACAGGCCAGCGCCTGCCCGCTCCACGAACACGCAGACGCCGATGCCGACCAGGCGGCCGGCGTCGCGGGCGGCGCGCTGCTCGGCACGGCGGGCGTCGTAGCCGACCAGCTCGCAGGCACGGTCGAGGGCCCGCGCGTAGTCGCCGGAGTCGTAGGTGAAGCCGAGCGCGGTGCGGTACGGGAAGCGCGCCGGCGGGACGGCGTTGCGCCGGCGCAGGTCGGCGGGGTCGACGCCGAGGTCGGCGGCGGCGAGGTCGGCCAGCCGCTCCGCCACGTAGGCGCCCTCGGGGCGGCCGGCGCCGCGGTAGGGCCCGGTCGGCACCTTGTTGGTGGCGACCCCGACCGTCTCCACGTCCGCCGCCGGGATGTCGTAGACCCCGGTCAGCAGCATCGAGGTGGTGACCGGCACCGAGGTGATCGGGTACAGGTAGGCGCCGAGGTCGGCGAGGACCCTGGCCCGCAGGGCCAGGAACCGGCCGGAGGCGTCGACCGCCAGCTCGGCCTCGATCTCCTGGCCCCGGCCCTGGTAGGCGGCGAGGAAGTTCTCCCAGCGCTCCTCGACCCACTTGACCGGCCGGCCGAGCCGCAGCGCCGCCACCGCGGCCACGGCCGCCTCGGGTGCCAGCGAGCCCTTGCTGCCGAAGGCGCCGCCGACGTCGCGGACGACCAGCCGGCAGCGCTCCGGCGGCCGGCGCAGGACGGCGGCGAGGTGCCGCAGCGGCCGGTGCGGGTCCTGGGACGACAGCCACATGGTGAGCAGGTCCTCGCCGGCGTCGTAGGCGGCGACCGCGCCGCGGGGCTCGATCGGGGACGCCACCAGCCGCGGCATCCCGAACCGGCCGCGGACGGTCCTGGCGGCGGCGCCGAAGGCGCCGTCCACGTCGCCGTGCCGCCGCGACCAGCGCAGCAGCACGTTGCCGGCGGCGGCGTCGTGGAGGCGCACCTCCGAGGCCAGCGCGGCGCGCGGGTCGACCAGCACCGGCAGCGGGTCGTAGTCGACCTCGACCAGCTCGGCCGCGTCCTTGGCGGCCGCCCTGGTCTCCGCGACCACCACCGCGACCGGCTCGCCGGCGAACCGGACCCGGCCGGTGGCGAGCAGCGGGATCGGGGTGTCGGCGACCTCGGCCCCTTCGAGCGTGGCGACCGGCATCCGCCCCACCTGGCCGGCGAGGTCGGCCGCGGTCAGCACCGCCAGCACCCCTGGCGCCCGCCGGGCGGCCTCCACCGCCACCGGCCCGAGGCGGGCGTGGGCGACCGGGCTGCGCACCGCCACCATGTGGGCCATGCCGGGCAGCACCAGGTTGTCGAGGTAGCTGGCGTGGCCACGCAGGATGGCGTCGTCCTCGCGGCGCCTGACCGGCTGGCCGACCCAGGTCGGGCTCATCCCAGGCGCTCCCGCAGCCAGTCGGCGGCGAGCGGCTGGTAGCGGTAGGGCAGGTTGTTGCAGACGTGGTTGCCGTGCTCGAACAGCGCCAGCTCGCCGGCTGGGGCCTCGGCCGCGACCTGCTCGGCCTGCCGCCACGGGATCAGCCGGTCGAGCTTGCCGAAGATCACCAGCAGCGGCTGGCTCAGCCATGGCAGGACCGGGCCGAGGTCGAGCTCCCTGGCGGCCCGCTCCCCCGCCGCGTCGTCGGCCACGCCGGCGTGGTGGACGAAGGTCTCCCGGGTGAGCTGCGGCAGGCCGGGCCAGCACGCGCCGAAGTTGTACGGCCCGCCGATCGCCACCGCGGCCCGGATCCGTGGCTCGAACGCGGCCGCGCGCGGCGCGTAGTAGCCGCCGAGGCTCACCCCGGCGGCGCCGACGCGGTCCAGGTCGAGGTCGTCACGGCCGCGCAGGTGGTCGAGGGCGGCGGTCACCGCGACCTCGTAGTCGGCCCGGACGGTGGTGTGGTAGCCGGTCTCGCCCTGGCCGGGGCCGTCGAGGGCCAGGGTGGCCATGCCGCGGTCGAGGAAGGAGGCCTCCCAGTTGAAGAACTCCTCCTTGGTGGAGTCAAGGCCGGGCAGCAGCAGCACCAGTGGCGGGCGGGCGCCGGGTGGACGCCGCAGCGTGGCGACCATGACCGTCCCCTCCAACGGGATCTCCAGCCGCTCGGCGGTGGGGTCCAGGAGGGCGTGGGCGCGGCGCAGCGCCGCCACCGCCAGGTCGGCGGCGTGCCGGTGGCGGTCGAGGTCGACCAGCCAGACGAACTTGGCGTAGTGGTAGGCGAGGGTGGCGCGCACCCAGGCCCGCCCGGCGGTCAGCACCCGGCCGCGCTCCTCCGCCTCGCGCGCCAGTTGCGCGTGCTCGTCGCCGCTGGCGACCCAGGCGTCCAGCCACTGCTCCCACCGCTCCAGCGGCGCGGTCACCCGGGCGAAGTCGTTGGGGTCGACGCCCTGGGTCACCAACCTCGGCCCCCAGTTGGCCACCGCCGCCTGGATCCGGGCATCAGCCACGGGAAAGCACCTCCTGCGCGTCGAAGCCGAGGTCGGAGAGGAGCACCATGGCGGCGTTGCGGCCGGGCGCCGCCGACACCGACCCGCCGGGGTGGGTGGTCGCGCCGGTCTGGTACAGGCCCTCGATCGGCGTGCGGTGGCCCGCCCAGCCTGGCGCCGGCCGCAGCGCACCGGACTGCGCCGGGCCCATGTCGCCGCCGTGGCAGGAGCCGTGCCAGTTGTGGGCGTTGAACCGCTCCAGGTCCAGCGGGCTTTTCACCTGGCTCGCCAGGACGGCGTCGCCGAGGTTGGGGGCGTGACGGCGCAGCGCCGCCAGGTTCGCGTCGGCGACCTCCTGCTTGCGCCCGTCCCACTGGTCCGGGCCGCCGTCGAGCTGGTAGGGCTGGAAGCCGACCACCTTGAGCGTGTGGCGGCCGGCGGGGGCGCGTGACGGGTCGGCGACCGTCGGCGCCAGGACCAGCAGCACCGGCTCGTCGATGGCGACGATCCCGCGGGTGAAGTCGGAGCCGACCCGGAGCATCCGCCCGACCGACCAGGGGATGCCGGCCGCCACCGAGGTGACCTCGCCGTCGGCGGTGGCGAACCGGGGCGGCTCGGTGGTGGCGTAGTGGGCCACGAACATCGACACGCCGGCCCGCCAGGTGTCGACCCCGTACCGGAAGCCGTCGTCCCAGGCCGACGCCGGCGCCATCGCCAGCAGGTCCTTGACGTGGATGGTGGACAGGACGGCGCGGCGGGCGCGGTGCTGGCTGCCGTCCTCGGTCTCCACGCCGGCGCAGCGGCCCCGCTCGACCAGCAGGCTCCTCACCCGGGCGCCGGTGCGGATGGTGCCGCCGTTGGCCTCGATGTAGGCGGCGAGCGCCTTGGGCAGCGCGGCCGAGCCGCCCTTCGGCAGCGTCCAGCTGTGCCGCTGCCGGCCGAAGGCGAGGGAGTAGGCGAGCAGGCCGGTGCCTGGCCGGTCGACCGGCTGGACGGTCATGAAGCTCATCCACAGCATGAACGCGCGGGTGTGCTCGTCAGCGAAGGCGTCCTGCACGATCTCCCAGGCGCTCATCGCCTGCCGCCGCAGCCACCTGGCACCGTCGGGGTGGCCGGCGAGCAGCTCGGGCAGGGTCGGGCCCGCGCCGATCGGGGTGTGCCGCCAGCGGCCGACCAGCGGCGCGACCGACTCGTAGTCGGCGAGCAGGCGGCGGTAGGCGTCGGCGTCGCGCCGCGAGAACCGGGCGAACTCCTGGTAGGTCCGGTCGGGGTCGCGCCACTGGGTCAGCCACGCCCCGTCGGGGAAGGGCACGTGCACCACCGGGTCCGGGTGCAGGTACTCAAGGCCGTGGTCTGCCAGGGGCAGCTCCTTGCGGGCCAGCATCGGGCTCACCTGGATGAGGTTGTGGGCGGTGGAGCAGGTGTCGTGGAGGAAGCCTGGGAGGGTGAGCTCCTCGTAGGCGGTGTCGCCGCCGACCGTCTCCCTGGCCTCGACGACCAGGCAGCGCAGCCCCGCCTTGGCCAGGTAGGCCGCTGCCACCAGGCTGTTGTGGCCGGCGCCGGCCACCACCACGTCGAACTCGGCGGTCATCCGGCCGCCTCCGGCTCGCCGGCGGCCGGGAGGCGGCGAGCACCGAGTCCCAGGAGCCCGGCGGCGTTGCCGCCGAGCACCGCCCGCTCGGCGGCGGCGTCCAGGCCGAGCGTGCGGACCTCCCCGACCGGGTCGGCCGTGCCCATGTCGAACGGCCGGTCCGAGCCGAGCAGGACATGATCGGCGCCGGCGTAGTCGACCAGCGCCCGCAGCAGGTCGGCGTCGTGGGTGACGGTGTCGTAGTAGAGCCGGCGCAGCGAGGCGTCGGGCGGCTCGGTGAGGGCCGACCGTGCCTGCGGCTGGAACGAGTGGGCCTTGCGCAGCCGTCCCCGGGTCGCCAGCAGGGCGCCGCCGCCGTGGGCGAGCAGCACCCGCAGGCCCGGCAGCCGCTCCAGCACGCCCGCCATCACCAGGTGCGCCCCGGCGACCGCGGTCTCCAGCGGGTTGCCGACCGTGTTCCACAGGTAGTGCTGGTCGAGGGCGGGCAGGCCGAAGCCGCGGGTGGTCGGGTGGACCAGGACGACGGCGCCGGTGCCCTCGGCGGCCTCCCAGAACCCGGTGAACTCCTCGCCGGCCGGGGACGCCCCGTTGACGCTGGCGGCGATCTCGACCCCGCCGATGCCCGGCAGCGCCATCAGCCGCTCCAGCTCGCGGGTGGCGGCCGCCGGGTCCTGCAAGGGCACCGCGCCGAGCGCGCTCACCCGGTCGGGAACCGCGGCGCAGCGCGCGGCGAGGGCGTCGTTCTGCACCCGGCAGACGCGCACGGCGTCGGGCAGGGGCAGCTCGTAGGGGAGCAGGTTGACCCACGGGGAGAGCACCACCCGGTCGACTCCGCGGGCGGCGGCCTCCTCGAGGATCCGTTCGACCGCCACGAACTCGCCGACCGCCGAGCGGATCGACCTGCCGCCGAACTCGACCACCTGCGCGCCGCCGTCGCGGCGGACCAGCGGCCGCCAGCCGTCGGCCGGGTCGGCGTCCCTGGTGATCTCCGGGACGATCACGTGGGCATGCACATCGACGATCACGCCGCGCCCCGCGCGGTCATCGGCTGGCACGGCGGATGGTCCCACCCAGGTACAGGTCGGCGATCTCCGGGTTGCCAAGGACGTCGGCGGCCGCGCCGGTGAGCCGGACCTGGCCGCCCTCCATCACCACGCCGTGGCTGGCGGTCTCCAGGCCGAGCCGCACGTTCTGCTCCACCAGCAGGATCGTCCTGCCCTGCGACCGCATCCGCGCGACCAGGTCGTAGACCTGGCGGAGCATCTTCGGGTCCAGGCCGAGGGAGGGCTCGTCGAGCAGCACCAGCAGCGGGTCGAGCATCAGGCAGCGGGCGAACTCGACCAGGCGCCGCTGGCCGCCGGACAGGTTGCCGGCCTTGTCGCCCGAGCGCTCGCCGACCAGCGGGAGCAGCTCCTCGACGCCCTGGTAGCGGCGGCGGACCAGCGCCCGGTCGCGCCGCAGGATGTAGGCGCCCATGAGGACGTTCTCCCGCACCGTGAGGCTGCCGAACAGGCCGCGCTGCTGGGGGACCTGGACCACGCCGCGGGCCAGGACCTCGCCGGCCGCCAGCCCGGAGATCACCGTCCCGTCCAGCGTGATCGTCCCCTGCCGCGGCCGGACCAGCCCGCTCACCGCCTTGAGCAGGGTGGACTTGCCGGCGCCGTTGGGGCCGACCACGCAGGTGATCGACCCCCGCTCCACCTCCAGGTCGACGCCGTCGAGGACGGTGGCGCCGCCGTAGCCGGCGGTCACGCCGTCAAGGCGCAGCAGCGGCACCATCAGACCTCCACCCGCCTGGACGCCTTCCCCCACCCCTCGCCGAGGTAGGCGTCGAGGACCGCCGGGTCGCGCTGGATCGCCGCCGGCGAGCCCTCCGCGATCACCCGCCCGCCCGCCATCACCAGGATCGGGTCGCACAGGTCGAGCACCAGCGGCATGTTGTGCTCGACCACGATGAAGGTCAGGCCCTGGCGGCGGAGCTCACGGATCAGCTCGGCGAGGTGCTCGACCATGCCCGGGTTGACGCCGCCGGCCGGCTCGTCGAGCAGGACCAGGCGCGGTTCCAGCATCAGCGCCTGGGCCAGCTCGACCAGCTTCTGCTGCCCGAAGGAGAGCTGGCCGGCGGGGTGGTCGGCGAACGGGGCCATGCCGACGAAGTCGAGCAGCTCGGTGGCGCGCCTGGCCTCGGGGCCGCTGACGGCGTCGGCGGCCAGGTTCGGCCAGGAGAACCGGCGCAGCGGCGCGACCACGTTCTCGACCACGGTCATCCGCGGGAACAGGCGGGTGATCTGGAAGGTCCGTCCCAGGCCGAGGTGGGCCCGCTCCCACGGCGGCAGCCGGTCGATCCGCCGCCCGTCCAGCCGCACCGTGCCGCCGTCGCAGCGGAGCACGCCGGTGACCAGGTTGAAGGTGGTGGTCTTGCCGGACCCGTTCGGCCCGATCAGCCCGGTGAGGCTGCCCTGCCTGATCGTGAACGAGCAGGCGTCGACCGCGTGCACGCCGCCGAAGCGCCTGGCCAACCCGTCGGCCGCCAGCAGCACGTGGGCGGGCCGGTCGGGCTCGGGGCCGGCCGGCTCGGTGACCGTCAGCGGCCGCCGCCGCTCGGCCGGCACCTGCCGCCGCTGCCGGCGCGACCACCACGCCCGCACGGTCGGGATGGCGCCGAGCGGGAGGAACAGGACCACCGCGCCGAGCGCCAGGCCGAAGGCGAGCAGGCGCAGGCCCTCCGCCGCCGCGATGCTGTTGGCGGCCTCGTTGAGCGGCACCACCGCGAACGCTCCCAGCACCGGCCCCCAGATGGTGCCGCGGCCGCCGAGCAGCGCGGCCAGCACGATCTGGACGCTGACCAGGATGTCGAACATGCCTCTTGGGTCGATGAAGGTGAGGAAGTAGGCGTAGACGCCGCCGGCGACGCCGATCAGCACGGCGCTGGCGACGAAGCTCAGCACCTTGTACGCGGGCGTCCGCACGCCGATGACGGCGGCCTTGTCCTCGTCCTCGCGGATCGCGACCAGGCCGGTGCCGAGCTTGGTCCGCCTGATCCACCACGACTCGACCACCGACAGGGCCGCCAGGCCGCCCATCGCGTAGTAGAAGGGGAGGTTCTGGATGTCACGGTCCCAGGTGGGCAGCGGCAGGGTGAGCCCGTCCGAGCCGCCGGTGAGCCCCGCGAGGTTGAGGGCGAGCGTCTGGAACAGGAACAGCAACGCGATGGTGATGATCACGAAGGCGTGTTCGCGGGTGCGCATGACGGTGGCGCCCAGGACCGCGGCCACCACCGCGGCGGCGACGCCGCCCAGCGGCGCCAGCAGCAGCGGGTTGAGCCCGAGGTGCAGCGAGAGCAGCGCCACCGTGTAGGCACCGATGCCGAGGAAGGCGCTCTGCCCCAGCGACACGTAGCCGGTGAAGCCGGCCATGATGTTCCACCCGCCCGCCATGACCACCAGCAGGAACGCGAAGATCATCACCGACTGCCCGTAGAGGTCGTCGCTGCGCAGCAGCGGGTAGGCGGCGAGCGCCAGGCCGCCGAGGGCGATGGCCGCCAGGCGCAGCCGGCCCGCCGCCGGGACCCTCACCCGGCCACGTCCTCGCGGAGCTTCGAGCCGGCCAGGCCCTGCGGCCGGACCAGCAGGACGGCCAGGATCACCACGTAGAACACCACCACCGCCCAGCGGGTGGACACGTAGGTGGCGGTGAGCGCCTCGGCGACACCGAGGATCAGGGCGCCGGCCAGCGCGCCTGGCACGCTGCCCATGCCGCCGAGGACGACGATGCCGAGCAGCCGCGAGATCCACAGGTAGTGGGAGGCGGGGAAGACCGCGTAGAGGACCGACAGGACCGAGCCGCCGGCGCCGGTGGTGGCCACCCCGATGGCGAAGGTCAGGGCGGCCACGCCGCGGATGTTCACGCCGACCAGCTCGCTGCCCTGGAGGTTCTCGGAGGCCGCCCGGATCGCCCGGCCGGTCCAGGTCCTGGTGAGCAGCAGGTACAGCGCGCCGAGCACCACCACCGCGGTGACGCAGCCGTACACCTGGGCCTTGGGGAAGAACAGCGGCCCGAGGTGGAACGACTGATTGCCGTAGCTCGGGGTCACCGACCGGAACACGTTCTTCCAGGTGAGCCCCATGACGCCCTCGATGGTGATCGCCAGGGCGAACATCAGCAGGACGGTCATGGAGACCGGCGCCGTGCGGATGCGGGCGACGAACAGCCGGTAGATCACCCAGCCGAGCGCGAACATCACCGGCGTGGTCACGACCACCGCCGCGATCGGGTCGAGCCCGAACCGCCGCCACAGCTCGAAGGTGAGCAGCGCCGCCAGCACCAGCAGGGCGCCCTGGGCCACGTTGACGATGTTCATGACCCCGAACACCAGGGTCAGGCCGGCGGCCAGCAGCGCGTACACCCCGCCGATGAGCAGACCGAGGATGACGGTCTGGACGGCGTGGGTCACGGCACCGGCTGCCTCGATGGGGCCGTTACCACAGGAGCGAGCCGCCCGCCATCCACTACGAGTCGCCCTGCCTGCGGGGCATTCGTCAGCCCTTCCAGTCCGGCTTCGGGGTCACCGCGCTGTCGGCGGTGGCCACGTCCTTGGGCAGGATGATCTCGGATTTGCCGCTCTGCCACTGGGCCAGCAGGAAATCGGACTGCGGCGCCCCGGTCGCGTCCCAGCGCAGCGGGCCGAGGATGGTGTCGACCTGGTTGGCGTGGAGCCAGTCGGCCATGCGGTCCTGGTCGATCCCGCCGGCCGCCTCGACGGCGCGCTGCAGGACCTGCGCGGCCGCGAACGCGTCGGCGGCGTCCTCCTCCGGCGCCTTGTTGAACTTCTTCCGGTAGCGCTCGACGAACTCCTTGTTGAGCGGGTAGTCGGCCTCGGCGCTCCAGCTCACCGTGTAGAAGACGCCCTCGGTGTTGGCCTCGCCGACGCCCTTGGAGTACTCGTCGGAGTTGGACGGCGCGGAGGTCTGGAACAGCGTCTTGGGGCTGAAGCCGACCTTGATCAGGGAGCGGACCATGCCGACGCCGTCCTCGAACACGGCGCCCTGGGCCACCAGGTCGGGGTTGCGGGCCTTGATGGAGTTGGCGATGGTGTCGAAGTTCGACGTCTCCGGCGGGTACACGGTGCTGTAGACGGTCTTCACGCCGGCCTGCTCGAGCGCCTTCTGCATGGTCTCGATCACCGGGGTGGTGAACGGGTCGTCCTGGGTCGGGTAGGCGGCGGTCTTGGGCCGCTGGTCGGCGGGCAGGCCCTTGATCCAGTCGACGAAGACGTCCGCCTGGTGGGGCGCGGTGGCCTGCTGGGCGAAGAACAGGTACTTGAACTTCCGCTCGAACAGGGCGGGGGCGCCGCCGGCCGGCTCCACGTAGAGCATCCGGTTGCGCTCGGCGACCGCCGAGGCGGGCAGGTTGAGCAGCGACGAGAAGGTCCCGAGCAGCAGGTCGACCTTGTCACGGGTGATCAGCCGGTTGTAGTCGGAGACCACGGTGTCCTGGCTGCTGGCGTCGTCGAGGACGGTGAGCTTCACCTGCCGGCCGGTGACGCCGCCACGCTCGTTGACCAGCTCCGCCCAGACCTCGTAGCCGCGTTTGGCGGCGCCGCCTGGCTGGGAGAAGTCACCGGTCAGGGGGAGGGACGCGCCGATGACGATCGGCTTGGAGCTCTGCCCCCCGCCCGCATCGCCGCCGTCGCCGTTGCCTGAGCACGCCGCCCCCACCAGGACGACGAGGGCGGCGAGCGCCGCCACTGCCTTGCTTCGACCTCGTGCCATGGCTCCTCCTCGCACGGGACACACCGTTGGTCAGTGTTGGAGTCCGGACATCCGGGCGAGCACGTCGAACACGGTGGCGAAGTCCCGCTGGCGCAGGCCCATCGCCCTGGCGGTGGTCAGGAGCTGGTTGGTGACGGCGGTGGTGGGCAGCGGGACGTCGTGCTCCCTGCCGGCCTCGAGGGCCAGGAGCATGTCCTTCTGCATCATGTCGACGTCGAACCAGGCCTCCTCGGGCTGCTTCAGCACGAACGGGCCGCGGTAGCGGACCATCGGGGAGGCGATCACGCTGCCCAGCAGCACCTCGACGGCGGTCTCGCGGGGGATCCCGCCCTTCTCGGCGAGCAGCACACCTTCGCTGAACGCGGTCATCTGCACGGCCAGGCTGAGGTTGGTGGCGATCTTCATGAGCACGGCGAGGCCGTTGCCGCCGACGTGGGTGACGGTCGGGCCGATGTCGTGGAGGACGCCGAGCACCCGCTCGTAGACCTCCCGGTCGCCCCCGACCATGATCGAGAGCCTGCCCTCCTCCAGGGTGACCACGCTGCCCGAGACGGGGGCGTCGAGCATGGCCGCGCCGCGCTCGGCGACGGTGGCGGCGAGCGCCCGGCTGGCCGCCGGGCTGACGGTGCTCATGTCCACATAGACCTTGCCGGGTCCGAGCCCGGCGACGACGCCGTCGGGGCCGCCGCCGATGGCCTCGAGGGCCTCGGTCCCGGTCACCATGCTGAAGGTGATCTCCGAGGCCTCGGCGGCCGCCCGCGGGGAGTCGGCCCAGCCCATCCCCTCGGCCAGCAGCCAGGCGGCCTTGGCCTTGGTGCGGTTGTAGCCGGTCACCGTGTGGCCGGCGCGGAGCAGCCGCAGGGCGATCCGCCCGCCCATGACCCCGAGCCCTACGAACCCGACCTGCGGCATCAGCCCCCCTTGGTCGTCTCCACCTCGGTGCGGTCCGCGGTCCGGCGGTGGGCCTCGTCGACGTCCAGCTCGACCCGGAGCAGGTGCTGCCGCATCCGCTCCCGGGCCTGGTCGGACCGCCTGGCCGCGACGGCGTTCAGGATCTGGCGGTGCTGGCCGAGCGACCGCTCCGGGCTGCCCTGGATCTGGTAGATGGACAGCAGCGCCCGGTGGAGCACGTCCCTGATCGCCCGCATCATGTAGGTCGCCACCCGGTTGTGGGTGGCCGCGGCGACGGCCAGGTGGAAGCGGACGTCGCCGTCGACGTAGCGCGCCGCCGAGGCGATCCCGTCCTCCATGCTCAGCTGGGCCGCCCGCATCGCCTCCAGGTCCTCGGTGGTGCGGCGCTGCGCCGCCAGCCCGGCGGACTCCACCTCGAGGATGCGCCGGATCTCGAACAGCTCGCCGAGGTCCCCGTCGTGCATGCGCAGCAGCAGCGCCAGGGACTGGTTCAGCGGGTTGGCGTAGTCGGCGACCACCAGGCGGCCGCCGCCGGGCGAGGCGATCAGCCCCCTGGACTCGAGCATCCGCAGCGCCTCGCGGACCGACGAGCGGCCGACCCCGTACGCCTCGGCCAGGTTGCGCTCCCTGGGCAGCTCGTCGCCGGGGTTGAGGCGCCGGTCGCTGATCTCCTGGACGAGCCGTTCGGCGACCAGCTCGTAGACCTTCTTGCGTTCGATCGGCTCGAACATGGGGGACCCTCTGGAGCAGCGGGCGGCCACCCGGTCGGCGTGGTCAGACCAACAGACTGTCCGATCGGCCGGCAAACCGTATCATCCACGCACCCGTGCGACCAAGGCGCGGCCGCCACGCGCCGGCGACGGACACGACGGAGGTGTCGGGCGATGCCGCGGATCAGCTACGTGGATCCCGAAACGATCGAGGACCCGGAGGTCAGGGGCTACCTGGAGCACGCCAGGCGGCATGGGACGCCGAGGCCGGAGAGCCAGGCGATCAGGGCGCACAACCCCAACGTGATCCGGGCCTTCTCCCAGGCCTGGGAGCTCACCTTCCGCAACGGCGTGCTCGACCACCGGGTCAAGGAGCTGTGCCGGGTCTACGTGTCCCAGTCGATCGAGTGCCACTACTGAGGCCTGCAACGGTCTGTCCAGGGTGGACAGCAAGGTCTGACCGAAGCGCTCTACGACGAGCTGCTGGACTTCTCCGTCTCCGACCGGTTCACCGAGCGGGAGAAGGCGGCCCTGTCGTACACGAGCGCGATCATCTGGGACGCCAACCTCGCCGACGACGCGCTCTGGCAGCGGCTGCACCGCCACTTCACCGAGCCGGAACTGGTGGAGCTCGGCTTCTTCGTCGGGCTCACGCTCGGGCAGCAGCGCTGGATCAAGACGCTCGGCATCGGCAACCGGGAGGTGCTTGCGGACACGGCCGGCGGGCTCGCGCCCACGGCCCCGGCTGACGATCCCTCGTAGCCTCCCGCCCACGCGCCCCCGCCCGGTTCGCCCCGGATTGCACCTCGAGCCGGCGTGGTAGCTGCACCCCAAGCCGTAGTTGGGCTCGAGATGAGGTGGCTGCCGTGGCCGAGCATGTGGACCGCCAGGTGGACGCCGTCGAGGACGCACGGACGGCGCCCCAGTTCCCCAGCCGATACTTCCCGCCGGTCAGCTACCGCGACCTGCCCGAGGGGGCACCGCTGCGCAGGGTGCTCGGCCCGGGTGTGATCGGCGCCGGGGTGGGGCTTGCCTCGGGGGAGTTCATCCTCTGGCCCTACATCTCCTCCCAGGTCGGCCTGGTGTTCCTGTGGGCCGCGGTGGTCGGCGTGGCAACGCAGTTCTTCATCAACATGGAGATCGAGCGCTACACCCTGGCCACCGGCGAGACCGCCGTGACCGGGTTCAGCCGCTTCGGGCGGCACTGGGGGTTGTTCTTCGCCCTCGGCGCGGTGGCCGCCAACTCCTGGCCTGGCTGGGCGTCGAGCGGCGCCACCGTGCTGACCTTCCTGCTCGGCGGCGGCAGCGCGTCGATGATCGCCGTGCTGGGCCTGCTCGCCGTCGGCCTCGCCCTGACCCTGTCGCCAGTCGTGTACCAGGTGCTCGAGAAGACCGAGTTCGTCAAGGTCGGCCTGGTGCTGGGCTTCCTGGTGGTGGCCGCGACCGCCGGGATCACCGCGGCGGCCTGGGGCGACCTGCCCAAAGCGGTGACCGGCTTCGGGCGGTTCCCCGAGGGCCTCGGCGTCGCGCTGGTGCTCGGCGCGTTCGCCTTCGCCGGCGCCGGCGGCGCCCAGAACCTGGTGCAGAGCAACTGGATCCGCGACAAGGGCTTCGGCATGGGCAAGCACGCCCCCCGCCTGGTCTCCCCCGTCACCGGTGAGGAGGAGGCGGCGCCGAGCACGGGCTGGATCTTCCGCGGGGACGAGGGCAACCTGGCCCGCTGGCGGGCCTGGTGGAAGGTCGCCAACATCGAGCAGCTGGTGACCTTCTTCCTGATCTCGGTGCTCACCATCGTCCTGATGTCGCTGCTCGCCTACGCCACCGTGTTCGGCAAGGGGTTCGAGCAGGGCCTCGACTTCCTGGAGGGCGAGGGCGAGGTCCTCAAGGACACGGTGGCGCCCTGGTTCGGCACGCTGTTCTGGGTGATCGGCACGGTGTCGCTGTTCGCCTCCAGCCTCGGCATCACCGACTACACCAGCCGGCTGGTGGCCGAGGTCATCAAGCTCAACTACCTGCGCGACAACGAGCGCTGGTCGGAGAGCCGCATCTATGCGGCGGTGGTCTGGTTCATCGTGGTGGCCGGGTCGGCGATCCTGCTCACCATCGAGGAGCAGCCGGTCGTCCTGCTGGTCACCTCCGCCTGTGTGGGCGCGTTCATGATGTTCGTCTACTCGGGCCTGCTGATCAGGCTGAACCGCCGCACCCTGCCGGCCGCGATCAAGCTGCGCGGCCCGCGCCTGGCGGTGATGTGGTGGTCGGTCGCGTTCTTCGGGGTGTTCTCGGCGATCACCATCTGGAGCCAGGGCGGCGACCTGATCGCCAAGCTCACCGGCGCCGACTGAGGCGGCCCGATGCAGCGCCTGCTCCCCCGCCTGCTGGTCGCCTTGCTCATCTGGGCGGCGCTGATCGGCGTCGCGGCCGCCCTCGGCCTGCTCCGCCGCTAGGACCTCGCGCCGCGGCGCCTGGTCAGGGTTCCGGCGCGGCCTGCCCCGCGCCTGGCGGCGCCTTGGCGATCAGGCCGCGGGTGGTCGCGAGCAGCCAGGCCGGGTCCTCCTGCTGGTAGCGGCGGGCCTGCCGCTGGGCCGGGCCGGCGGCGCGGGCGACCAGGCGCAGCACCGTGTCGCGCAGGCGGCGCGCGACCGGGCGCCGCAGGTGGGCGAGCCGGGCGAGCTGGTCGGCGGCGTCCTGGACGGCGCGGACCGCGGGCCGGCGGCGGGCGCCGTACCGCGCCAGGGCCGCCTCGACCGGCTGGTCGGCGGCGAGCTCGCTCGCCAGCACGGCCGCGTCGACCATGGCGGCGTTGGCGCCCTGGCCGAGGTTGGGCGCCATCGCGTGGGCCGCGTCGCCGAGGAGGACCAACCTGCCGTCGACCCAGCGCTCGCAGTCGACCCTGGCGACGTCGTTGACCAGGAGCTGCTCGAACCGCTCGACCCTGGCGAGCACCGGCCCGGCCAGCGGCAGGGCGGCAGCCAACGCGTCGCGGAAGGCGGCCAGGTCGCGGGCGTCGAGCGCCCGCGACACCGCCGGCGCGCCGGCCGAGGCGTACAGGTAGGTGTGGCCGTCGCCGGTCGGCGCGCCGCCGACCAGGCCCAGCCCGGTCCACCACTCCCCTTCGATGGCCGGCTCCTCGCCGGGGACCAGGACGCGCACGTAGCGGGCGCCGGTCGACCGCAGGGTGACGCCGAAGTCGCCGTGGGCGCGGACCGTCGAGCTGAGCCCGTCGGCGCCGACGACCAGGTCGGCGGCGAGCTCGTCGCCGCTGCGGAGCTGGACCGTCCCGTCGGGCCGCACGCCGGTCACCTCGGCGCCGAGGCGCGTGCTGATCGCCGGCCGGTCCGCGACCGCCGCGAGCAGCACCTCGTGCAGGTGGCTGCGGCGCACGGCGAGCGCGTGGTCGAGCCCGTCGCCGAAGTCCGGCACCGCCAGGTCGGCGATGGGCCTGCCGTCGCCGCCGCGGACGGCGCTGCTCCTGACGCGGTGGCCGCCACGCTCGACGGCCTCCGCCAGCCCGAGGCCGGCGAGGACGGCCAGGCCGTTTGGCTGTAGCAGGATGCCGGCCCCGACCGCGAGCGGCTCCGGCACCCGTTCGAGCAGGGTCACCTGGGCGCCCGCCTCGGCCAGGAGCAGCGCGGCCGTCATGCCGCCGATCCCCGCGCCGACGACCACGACGTTGCTGCCGTCCAGCGTCATGCTCCCCCCTTCCATCCCCGTGACACTAACCCACCCGGCGGGCGCGGTCAGCTGGAACCAGGCTGCCCGGTCGCCCTGGATTGTCGGCAGTTGACCGGCATGGAACCTTTGCGGTTGTGTAGTAGCCTGATCTGCTGCCCCCGAGGAGCGCCACCGTGACCGACAGCTGGTCCAACGCTAGCCAGGCACCACCCGAGCTCGAAACCAACCTGCCGCAGTCGGCCCGAGTCTGGAACTACTGGCTGGGCGGCAAGGACAACTTCCCGGCCGACCGCGCCGCCGGCGACCAGTTCCGTGAGATCTTCCCGGAGATCGTCGACGCCGCCCGCGCCGCCAGGGGGTTTCTCGCCCGCGCGGTCCACTACCTGGCCGGCGAGGCGGGCGTCCGCCAGTACCTGGACGTCGGCACCGGCATCCCGACCGCCAACAACACCCACGAGGTCGCCCAGCGGGTGGCGCCGGAGAGCCGGATCGTCTACGTCGACAACGACCCGATCGTGCTGGCCCATGCCCGCGCCCTGCTCACCAGCACCCCGCAGGGCGCCACCGCCTACATCGAC
>DATLQA010000074.1:0-2538 GCA_035535495.1 Actinomycetota bacterium
GAACCGGCCTCGATGTGGCAGCCGTGGATCATCGCCCCCGGCCCGATCACGACGTCGTCCTCGATGACCAGCTCGTTGTCGGGCAGCAGGTGCAGGACGGTGTTCTCCAGGATCTGCACCCTGGCGCCGATCCGGACCGGGCCGTGGGAGTCACCGATGATCTTGACCCCGGCCCCGATGATCGTGTCCTCGCCGACGATGACGTCCCCGGTCAGCTCGGCGCTGTCCAGCAGCAGCGCGCTCGGCGCGACCTGCGGCAGCTTGTCCTTGTAGGCGTACAGGCGTCCCATCTCGGCTCCAGCCTGGGGGATCTCCCCTGTCATCGGCACCCGCGGGTGGGTGGTCAGCTCGACGGCGTAGTCGCGCAGGCGGGCGACCCGCTCCAGGTCGGCCGGCGTGGCCGTCCTTGTGATGTGGCCAGGACGGCCGACGACGACGGCCCGGGGCGGGACGACGGTGCCGGCCGGGACCAGGGTCCCCTCGCCCAGGATGCAGCCGTCACCGAGGACCGAGCCCGGCATCAGGATGGTGCCGTTGCCGATCTCGCACAGGTTGCCGACCCTGGCCCCGATCACCTGGCAGCGGTGGCCGAAGACGGTTCGCTGGCCGATCACCACCGGGTGCGCGCCGGTCCCGATGACGCTGCAGTTCTCCAGCACGGCCGAATGGTTGTCGATCGAGACGGTCGCGTCGTGGGAGCGCACCACGGCGCCCTGGGCCAGGACCACGCCGGCCCCGACCCAGGCCGTGCCCAGGATCTCGGCCGAGTCGGCGATCTTGGCAGCCGGCACATCCGGACAGGCATGGTTGAAACTCACCGCGCACCTCCAGCGCCACGGGCGGCGTCCCTGTGCGAGCGCTCCTGACCGCATGATCGACTCTCTGCGCGGACGGCGCCATAGGGCCTGACGCCGAGCGCCTGGCGACCGGATCCCGCCCTGTGCCTCGCCTCGTGTCCACGAGGAGGACCCGGCGGACACGGGCGGGGCCGGTTCTCGTCTAGGCTGGTGCCCCGCTCCCAGGAGGTAGCAATGACGTCCAAGCAGGACTTCACCGACGAGGAATGGACCCGGATCCGCCGCGCACCGCTGGTCGCCGGCGCCGCGATCTCGCTGGCGGACCCCGGCGGACCGATCGAGGTGACCAAGGAATCGATGGCGACGCTGCGGTCGGCCACCCTTCCGCCGAGCCAGGAGGAGCTGCTGGCGTCGGTGGCCCTGGACGTGCAGGCGCTGGCCCAGCAGAAGAAGAACCCGCTGGGGGACTTCAAGCCCCGCGGCGGCCAGCAGGTGCTGGAGGAGCTCCGCGGCGTCAATGAGATCGTGACGGCCAAGGCCACGCCGGAGGAGACCGAGGCGTTCCGCCGCTGGCTGGTGGCCGCGGCCCAGGCGGCCGCCGACGCCGCCAAGGAGGGGGGCTTCCTGGGCTTCGGCGCCGAGCAGGTGAGCGCCGGGGAGCAGCAGATGCTGGACCAGGTGCGCGCCGTACTCGGAATGGCCTGAACGTGGAGGGCGACGCGAGGAGGATCTCGTATCAGGCCCTCCGCAAGGGCGTCCCGGTCCGAGCCTCGGGCGGTGAGGAGATCGGCACCGTCGAGCACGTGCTGCAGGTCCTGGAGCTGGACGTGTTCGACGGCATCGTTCTCAAGACGGCAACCGGTCTTCGCTTCGCCGATGCCGACCAGGTCGCCGACATCACCGACCGGTATGTGGTGCTGAGTGTCCCGGCTGAGGAGGCCGAACGGCTGGGGCGACCAGAGGCGGCGCCGGCGGTCTATCGTGCCGACCCGTCTGAGCATGCCGGCGGCTCGCTGCATGACTGGTTCGGTCGCATGTTCGGCCGCAGCCACTGGAAGCGGGACGACTAGCCACTCGATCCCCGCCGGTTGTGGCGCAATGCGGTGGTGTTGCCGAGTGCCGCGTCGGCCTCGGCCAGCAGCGGCTGGGCGTTCAGTGCCGTCAACGCGTCGTGGGCGTGCTGCAGCCGGAGCCGACCTTCGGGACGGCCGAGGCTGAGCAGGCACCGTCCGGCACCGAGCAGTGCCCGTGCCCGCTCGAGCTGATGGCCGTAGTCCGCCCAGCGGGCCGCCGCCTCGTCGTAGCCTTCCGCCGCCTGGTCCAGCGCCCCCTCGGCCTCGGCAAGGACGGCACGCGCGGTGAGGAGCCCATGTCGGTTGCGGGCGACGCCGTCGTTCGCCCGTGCCGCGAGGGCCTCCGCGGCGGCGCGCTCGCCCAGCGCCACACAGACGCGCACCAGCTCGGCGACGTGCTGGCCCAGGTACCAGCTGCCACCGCCCCGATCGCCGACCACGCGCTGTACCTCCTCGACCAGGCCACGCGCCGCCGTGTGCTCGCCGGCCGCCTCGGCAACGGCGGCGGCGACAGCCAGCGCCGGCACCAGCAGCTGCAGGTCGTCGATGGCGCGTGCTCGTGGCAGGAACTCCCGCGCCAGCATGCGGGCCGCGTCCACCTCGCCGCGCCACAGCAGGACCTTGGCCTTGATCTGGTGGGCCATCTCCGACATGTACTGGCCGCCGTG
>DATLQA010000075.1:0-3856 GCA_035535495.1 Actinomycetota bacterium
GGCCGCCATGTCGCGGCCGAAGATCTCGCAGATGCAGATCTCCGCCGACCGGTCGGGCTCGTCCTCGTACCCGATCATCCACAGCGCCACCATGCAGCGGGGATCGTCGATCGCCTTGGCCCGCAGCTCGAACAGGCCGTATCGGGGCGTGTAGAGCCTGGCGTTCTCCTGGGCCTGGCGGACCATCAGCCCCGGCCTGAAGCGCGACTGGCCGACCGGGCCGCCGACCGGGCCGGCGAAGACCCCGGTCTGCAGCGAGGACACCCTGGTCTGGCCGTCGAACTCCGGGCACCACGGCGGCTGGTCGGCCTCGATGACCAGGCGCAGGGCGCCGCCGCCGACCTCGTACCGCGCCGCCGAGGCCTCCCGGGAGCTCCACTGGGGCAGGTAGTGGGGCAGCCATCGCGTCAGGTCGAGGCTGTCGCCGTCGAAGGTGTCCTCGAACTCCAGCTCGTAGCCGTCCTTGCTGACGGGATCGACCACGCGGCGGGCCCCTACCGGATCGGTCATGCCACGGCCTCCTCTCGACCTGGCGACTCTACCCGGCCGGCGGCCGCCGCCCACTACGGGGCGCGGAACACGACCCTGGCCACCTTGCCGCCCACCAGATCCACCTCAGTGGCCGATGTCGCGGGCGCCGGCCTCGACCAGCCCGCTCTCGTACGCGAAGACCACCAGCTGGGTGCGGTCGCGCAGGCCGAGCTTGGTGAGGATGCTCGACACGTGCGACTTGACGGTCGCCGCTCCGATGAACAGGCCCTCGGCGATCTCGGCGTTGCTGGACCCCCGGGCGACGGCGATCACCACCTCGCGCTCCCGGTCGGTGAGTCGCTCGAGGCGACGTGAGACCGCGGCGTCGACACCGACGCGCTCGGTGAACTGCCCGATGAGGCGCCGGGTGATCGACGGCGCCAGCAGCGCCCCACCGTCGGCCACGGTGCGGACGGCGATGGCGAGCTGGTCGGCCGGGATGTCCTTGAGCACGAACCCGCTGGCGCCGGCGCGCAACGCCTTGTAGACGTACTCGTCGGGGTCGAACGTGGTCAGGATCAGCACCCGGACGTTCCAGTCGGCCTCGGCCAGGATCCGGGAGGTCGCCTCCAGGCCGTCCATGTCGGGCCTCCGGATGTCCATGAGGATCACGTCGGGACGGTGCTGGCGGGCCACCTCGATGGCCTCCAGCCCCGTCCCGGCCTCGGCGACGACCTCGATGTCGTCGTGGATCCGCAGGACCATGGCGAAGCCCCCGCGGACCAGCGCCTGGTCGTCGACCACGGCGACACGGATGCTCACGCGGGCCCGCCTCCGGTGGGCAGGTGGGCGACGACCCGGAACCCGCCGTCCGGCCGCGGCCGAGCCTCCAGGGTCCCGCCCAGCAGTCGCGCCCGCTCCCGCATCCCGACGATGCCATGCCCCGCCGACCGGCCCGACCGGCGATCTTGCCGGTCGGAGTCGACCGGCGAATCCGCCGGTCGGAATGGACCAGCCGCCGCCGAAGGCGGCTCCGAGCCGTTGCCGTCGTCGAGCACCTCGATGACGATGCCCTTCCTGTCGCTGCCGAGCCGCACCTGGGTGCGGGCACCGGGACCGGCGTGCTTGAGCACGTTGGTGAGCGCCTCCTGGACGATGCGGTACGCGAACAGGTCGACGCGGGCCGGCAGCTCCCCCGACAACCCATCCGTCGCCAGCGAGACGTCCAGGCCCGCCCCGCGGGTCTGCTCGACGAGCCGGGGAAGATCCGCGAGGCCGGGCTGGGGGCCGAGCCCGTTGAGGCCGGTCTCCGGTCGGAGGACCCCGAGCAGGTGGCGTAGCTCGTCCAGCGCCTGGCGTCCGGCCTCCTCCACCGCGGCCATCGCGCGCAGGGCGCCCTCGGGGTCCTCGGCGGCCACGGCCTTGGCCGCGCCCGCCTGCACCGTCATCAGGCTCACCCGGTGGGCGACCACGTCGTGCAGCTCGCGCGCGATGCGGGTCCGCTCCTCGATCACGATCCGGCGGGCCTCGGCGGCCTGTTCCTCCAGCAGCTGGGCGGCGCGCTCGCTGCGCAGCCGGAGACGGCGCCCGACGTACCAGGCCACGAACATGACGACGGCGCCGAAGGCTGCCTCCCCCCACCGGGCGGGGTCGGTGAGGCCGTCGACGAGCACCACGACGACGGCCGCGGCCACGCCCACCTTCGCCCACCGGTCCTGGGCCTCGGTGGCATGCCGGCCCGCGCTGTACAGGGCGATGATCGCCACCCCGCCGACGTCGGCGTAGCCGCTGCCGATCGTCACCGCCCAACAGGTCAAGGCCACGCCCAGCACGGCCAGGGGCGCGCGCCTCCGCCAGTACAACGCCGCGCTGGCCACGGCGAAGACCAGCAGGGCGGCGATGGGGACGTCGCCGATGGGGCGGACGGCGATGGCGTCGCCGGGCCCGTCCACCAGGAACACCGTCGCCAGGAAGACCACGGCCGCGAGGACGGCGTCCGCGGCGCGGGGCCAGCGGGCGAAGGGGCCCCGGAACCTGCTCGGGGCGTTCCCGAGCGGCGGTCGGGAGGGCGGCGCCGTGCGATTCACGATCACTCCACGGTGAGGCATGCGGTGGCCCGTGGCGGCTGGCCGGCGGGCACCGGCCCACCATAGGCCAGGTCGGACGCGTGGTCATCCACCTCCAGGCGGACCGGGTCTCCGTCGCATGGGGGGAGTCCAGGCCCCGGCGGCCGCCCACGACCCGCCTCTCGGGGGAGGGCCAACCCGCCCGAGGGCGGGCGACCGCGCCGGCCCCGGCGCCCACCGTTGAGAGGCGCCACCGCCGGCGCACCGTCGTCCGGACGGACCACCGAAGGGAGCACCCTCATGCATCGCGTCATCCGTCGCATCGGCGACGCCAGCACCCGCCGGCCATGGGTCACGATCGGAGCCTGGGCGGTCGCCGTGGCCGTCGTCATGGCGCTGGCGGGCACCGCCGGCGGCGCCTTCGTCGACGACCTCGTCGCCCCCGGCAGCCAGAGCGAGCAGGCGATGGAGCTCCTCGAGGAGCGCTTCCCCGAGGCGGCCGGCGGCAGCGCGATGGCGGTGTTCGCCGCGCCCGAGGGGGAGCGGCTCGAAGGCCACCGGCCCGCCGTCGACGCCGCGGTCGCCCGGATCGCCGGCCTGGAGCACGTGGCCACGGTGGCCGGTCCGTTCACCGCCGGCACGCTGTCGCCCGACGGGCGCATCGGCTTCGCCGAGATCGTCTTCGACCGGCCGTCGACCGAGCTCGGCCAGGAGCGGGTCGCCGCCGTCGCCGCCGCGATCGAGCCCGCACGGGCGGCCGGCGTGGCCGCGGAGCTCGGCGGCGACGCGGCGTTCATCAACGCCGAGTCGGAGACGTCGGGCGGGGAGGCGGCCGGCCTGCTGGCCGCGCTGGTCGTGCTCGTCGTCGCGTTCGGGACGATCGTGGCCGCGCTGGTCCCGATCGCGCTCACCCTGGTGGCGGTCGCCGCCGGCCTCGGCGGCATCACGCTGCTGGCCGGCGCCATGGACGTCTCCACCGCCGCGCCGACCATCGGCGCGATGATCGGGCTGGGCGTCGGCATCGACTACGCCCTGTTCATCATGGCCCGCTACCGCGAGCACCGCGCCGCCGGTCAGGACAACCCCTCCGCGCTGTCGAACGCCATGGGATCGGCGGGCTCCGCCGTCCTGGTCGCCGGCGGCACCGTCGTCGTGGCCATGGCCGCCCTGGCCCTGACCGGCCTGGGCTTCCTGGCCTCGATCGGGCTCAGCACCTCGCTGGTCGTGCTGTTCGCCGTGGCGACCGCCCTCACGCTGCTGCCGGCCCTGCTGTCGCTGCTCGGCGACCGCGTCGACGCCGGGCGGGTCGTGGGCCGCCG
>DATLQA010000076.1:0-2443 GCA_035535495.1 Actinomycetota bacterium
GCCAGGGCCGCGGCCGTCACCCTGGCCGTGCTGCCGCCCGAGCCGGGCCCCGACAGCCCGCACGCCCGGTTCATCCAGGCCATCAAGCACGCCGACCTGCAGCCGGGCGTGGTCCAGGAAGCGCTGCTGCTGCTGGAGACCAGGGCCGGCCCGATCCTGCGTGAGCTGCTGGCCGACCCGCAGCTGTCGGACAGCCTGCACTGGGTCGCCCTGGAGACCGTCGGCCGCCTCGGCCTGGCCGACATGGCCGACCAGGTCGCCGCCTCCAGCGACCACCCCGACCCGGAGCTGCGGGCGGCCACCTTCCGGTGCCTGCGCCGCCTGGGCTCGGTGCCCGAGGCCGCCGAGGCGACGCTGCTGCACGCCGTCGGCGACGAGGTCGACTTCGTCCGCGTGCAGGCCGCCCACGCGGCCGCGTTCGTCCCCGCCGAGGCCGCCCTGCCCGCGCTGGAGCCCCGCCTGGAGGACGCCTCCTGGTGGGTCCGCCGGGCCGCCGCGGCGTCGCTGGCGCGCCTGGGGGAGCTGGGCGTCGCCACCGTCAAGCGGGCCGCCGAGTCGCATCCCGACAAGGCCGCCCGCGAGATGGCCGTGCAGATCCTGCTGGAGGCGGATGAGCTGACTCCGGCCGCCGCCCGTCTCGCCACGGGAGTTGCCTAACCATGTGGAGAACCCTGCTCAACGGCTACCAGTACGTGCTGCTGGTCTACTTCTCGAGCCTGAACGTGCTCTACGCGCTGTTCTCGTGCATCGGGCTGCGCGCCATCGTGGTCGTCTTCGCCCGGGAGTTCTCCCAGGGATCGCTGCGCGACCTGCTGGAGCGTGACGTCTACAAGCCGGTGTCGATCCTGGTGCCGGCCCACAACGAAGAGGTCAGCATCGTCGGCAGCGTCCAGTCCCTGCTCGCGCTCCAGTTCCCGGAGTTCGAGATCGTGGTCGTCTCCGACGGCTCCGAGGACGAGACCATGACCCGGCTGATCGAGGCCTTCGCCCTGGCCGAGCAGCCGTGGGCGACCCGCCAGGATCTGCCCAGCGCGCACGTGCGGCGCACCTTCCGGTCGCTGACCCACCCCAACCTGATCGTGGTCGACAAGGACCAGGGCGGCAAGGCCGACTCGCTCAACGCCGGCCTGAACATGGCCCGCTACCCGCTGTTCGCCGCCGTCGACGCCGACTCCATGCTGGACGGCGAGGCGATCCTGCGGGCCAGCCGGCTGTTCGTCGAGGACGAGACCCTGATCGGGGTCGGCGGCACCATCCGGCCCCTCAACGCCGCCGTTGTCGAGAACGGCCGCGTCACCGAGGCCAGGATCCCCAAGAAGTGGCTGGAGCGCTTCCAGATCCTCGAGTACGCCAGGGCGTTCTTCACCGGGCGGGCCGGCTGGAGCCACTTCAAGAGCCTGCTCATCATCTCCGGCGCCTTCGGGCTGTTCCGGCGGACCGCGGTCCTGGAGGCCGGCGGCTTCCGGGTCGGGACCGTCGCCGAGGACATGGAGCTGGTGGTCCGCCTCCACCGGCACTTCATCGAGCAGGGCAAGCCCTACAACATCCGCTTCACCCCCGACCCGATCTGCTGGAGTGAGGTGCCGTCGGACCTGGGCACCCTGCGCCGCCAGCGCAACCGCTGGCACCGGGGGCTGTGGGAGACCCTCTGGATCCACAAGCGCATGCTGTTCAACCCGCGCTACGGCCGCCTCGGCCTGGTCGCCGTGCCCTACTTCTGGATCTTCGAGGCGCTCGCCCCGGTGGTCGAGATCAGCGGCTACGTGCTGGTCGGCATCGGGATCTTCGCCGGGTTCCTGAGCCCGCGGTTCGCGATCCTGTTCGTGGTCCTGGCCGTCCTCTACGGGATGCTGGCCTCCCAGCTGGCCGCCGGGATCGAGACCTTCCTGTCCAACCGCTACCCGCGGCTGCGCGACCGGGCCCTGCTGTTCCTGGCCGCCTTCCTCGAGTTCGTCGGCTACCGCCAGTACCTCGCCTTCCAGCGGACCATCGCCACCGTGCAGGTCCCGTTCAAGCGGGGGCAGTGGGGCAAGATGCACCGCAAGGGGATCCGGGGCAGCACCCAGGCCCCGCCGCCGGCCGAGGAGGCCGAGCCGGAGCGGACCCCGGCAGGCGTCTGAGCGCCATCGGCGGGCGGGCCTCTCAAGCCGAGGGGCCCGCCTGCCGATAGGTACCCGTTGGCCCACCGGTTCCCAACGGGAGGCACGCGATGCGCAGGGCAACCGCCGTCCTGGTCCTGTCGGCCATGCTCGCGATCGGCGCGCCCGCGGCCGGCGCCGCCGCCCACCAGCACGGGCAGCGGCACCGGTCCACCCAGGAGTTCAGGAAGGTGCGCGCGCCCTCGGGCATGGCCGTCTACGAATGGCACAACGCCGGCGACCTCTCGACCGCCCAGGTGGAGCGGCGGCTGCGCTTCCTGCGCGCCAGCGGCTTCCGCACCGTC
>DATLQA010000077.1:0-18646 GCA_035535495.1 Actinomycetota bacterium
GCCCCCCCCCCGCCTCCACGCCAGCGCAGGCCGAGCGATCCGATTGACGGGACTGGGTCATCGTGGTAGCAAACATCGGATGTCTTCGAGGCATCCGCTCGTGCCGCTGACCAAGGAGAGCTGGTTGACCGCGCCGCGCACCGAGACCGCGATCGCACGGATCCGAGATCTGATCGCCGCGGGCCAACTCGTACCGGGGTCGCGGCTGCCGCCCGAGCACGAGCTGGCCGCCCAGCTCGGCCTGTCGCGCAACACCGCCCGTGAGGCGGTGCGGGCGCTGGTGACCGCGCGGGTGCTCGACGTGCGCCGCGGCGACGGCACCTACGTCACCAGCCTCACCCCCGACCTGCTGCTGGAGGGCGTCGGCGCGGCGGTGGAACTGATGCGCGACGACGACGCGCTCGAGGTGCTGGAGGTACGCCGCTATCTCGAGCCGGCCGCCACCGCGCTGGCGGCCAGCCGCATCGACGACCACGGCCTGGACGCGCTGCAGGCGGCGCTGCAGCACATGCGCGAGGCGACCGACGACGAGCAGTTCGTCGTGTACGACACCGACTTCCACGCTCAGGTCGCCGCGGCGTCCGGCAACGGCACGCTCGCCTCCCTGCTCACCGGGCTGTCGAGCCGCACCTTGCGGGTGCGGGTGCTGCGCGCGATGACCTCGGCCGACGCGCTGCGGCGCACGATCGAGCAGCACGAGGGCATCTACGCCGCGCTGGCCGCCCGCGACCCCAACCTGGCCCAGGCGATGGCGGTCCGGCACGTGCTGACCACCGAGACCTGGCTGCGCCAGACGCTCGCGGGCGAAGGGGACGACTGACCGCTCACCATTGGCTGGGTGGCCGGGCGGTTGAACCCCGCACGATCAGGCGGGTCGGAAGCTCGACGCGGGTCTCGGGGGTGATCGTCGCCCTGCCGACCATCGGGCGCGACCTCGGCCTTGCCGAGCAGGACCTGCAGTGGGTGGCTGGGGCTCGGCCAACTGCTCGGCCGGCAGTCGAGCCTGGTGGTGGCGGGCGCGACCTTGGTGGTGGCCCTATCGCTCGGCGGCCAGTTCGACCAGCCCGGCGGCGAGGTCGGCGGCGTCGTGGTCACCGAGTGGCGCGAGCGCCCGCCACATGTGGAAGTCGACCGCGGCGCGCGCGGCGGCGTCGACGCGCTCGCGTCGCCGCCCGCGGACACCGAACGGCTCGGTCAGGACCTGGCGCGCCTGGTCGAGGTAGCGGAGCAGCCCGCCCTCGATGATCGGTCGCAGCGCCGGGAGGATCTGGGCATCGCGGAGCACGTTGGCCGTCATCGGCTCCGTCTCGCGGTACCAGGCGTAGAGCTCGTGGAGGCCGAGGCGCAGCCGCGCGCCGGGATCCTCCGCGGCACGCCAGGCGGCCGGGTCGGGTGCCGGGTGGAGCGCGCGCCAGTGCGCCGAGCAGGCGGTGAGCAGCGACGCCTCGTCGGGGAAGTGGTTGTAGACGGTCATGCGCTGCACGCCGGCGCGCCGCGCGACCTCGTTGATCTGCGTCGCCGCCGGGCCGACGGTGCGGTGCAGCTCGATCGTCGCCTCGGTGATCCGCCGCCGCGTCTCCGCCAGGCGCTCGGCGCGCCGCTTCATCTCGTACTTGCGCTTCGCAGACATTTCGTTAGACACGATGATACTCGATTTGACAGCGGACCATCGGAGCCTCATGATTCGATGGACGTTGCGTCTACCGAAAGGACTCCGCGATGCAGGCAGCAGTGGACCACCGGCTCGGCCCCAGCGACGGCGAGGCAGTGCGCCTGCTCGCCCTCGGGGTGCGCTTCATGATCGACGGCGAGACGACCGGCGGAGCGTTCAGCCTCGTCGAGCACCCGCTTCCGCCGCGCGCCCTGGGCGCGCCGGTCCACACCCACCGCAACGAGGACGAGTACTCCTACGTGCTGGAGGGCCGCTTCGGCTTGCAGCTCGGCGCCGACGTGCTCGAGGCGGGACCGGGCGACCTGGTCTTCAAGCCCCGCGGCGTGCCGCACACGTTCTGGAACGCCGGCGACGAGCCCGCGCGCCTGCTCGAGCTGATCTCGCCGGCCGGGTTCGAGCACTACTTCCGTGAGCTGGCGCCACTGCTCGCGGCGGCAGAGCGGGACGAGGCCGCGATCGGCGAGGTCGTCGCCCGCTACCAGCTCGACATCGACTTCGGCACGATCCCCGTGCTGGCCGAGCGGCACCACCTGCGCCTGGGGTAGCGCTACGCGCCTGCCCAGGCCGGGCCGTCGGGGAAGCGGTACTCGGCGAGGGAGCTGGTCTTCATGGCGGCGTAGCCGGGGGTCCGCGGCAGGTGGTAGCGGCCGCCGCCGACCACCACCGGCTCCACGAAGTGCTCGTGCAGGTGGTCGACGTACTCGATCATGCGCTCCTCCAGCGCGCCGGTCACCGCCACGTAGTCGAACGCGGACAAGTGCACGACCAGCTCGCACAGGCCGACGCCGCCGGCGTGCGGGCACACCGGCACGCCGAACTTCGCCGCCAGCAGCAGCACCGCCACCACCTCGTTCACCCCGCCGAGCCGGCACGCGTCCACCTGGCAGATGTCGATCGCGCCGGCCTGCATCAGCTGCTTGAACATCACCCGGTTGTGGACGTGCTCGCCGGTCGCGACCCGGATCGGCGCGATCGCCCGCGCGATCGCGCGGTGGCCGAGCACGTCGTCGGGGCTGGTCGGCTCCTCGATCCACCACGGGTCGAAGCGGGCCAGGGCCCGCATCCAGTCGATCGCCTCGGGCACGCTCCACACCTGGTTGGCGTCGAGCATCAGGCCGCGGTCCGGGCCGAGCACGCCACGGGCGACGCGCAGGCGCCGCAGGTCGCTTTCGAGCTCCGCGCCGACCTTGAGCTTCACGTGGGTGAACCCGGCCTCGATCGCCTCGCGGCAGCGCCGCCTGACCTTGTCGTCGTCGTAGCCGAGCCAGCCCGCCGAGGTGGTGTAGGCGGGGTAGCCGCCGGCCTCCAGCCGCGCCTCGCGCTGCTGCTTGGTGGCCGCCTGGGCGCGGAGCAGCTCCAGCGCCTCGGCGGGCGTGAGCGCGTCGATCAGATAGCGGAAGTCGACCAGCGCGACGACCTCCTCCGGGGTGAGGTCGACCAGCAGCTTCCACAGCGGTTTGCCCCGCACCTTGGCGTACAGGTCCCAGACCGCGTTGACGACCGCGGCGGTGGCGAGGTGGACGACGCCCTTCTCCGGTCCGAGCCAGCGCAGCTGGCTGTCGCCGACCAGCCGCCGCCAGAGGCCGCCCATGTCGGCGAAGAGCGCCTCGGCCTTGTCGCCGACCACCATCGGGGCGAGGGCGCGGATCGCCTGCACGCAGATCTCGGTGCCGCGGCCGATGGTGAAGCAGAACCCGTGCCCTTCGAAGGCCGGGTCGTTGGTGCGCAGGATCACGTAGGCGGCCGAGTAGTCGGGATCGGGGTTCATGGCGTCCGAGCCGTCGAGCTGGATCGAGGTCGGGAAGCGCACGTCGACGGTGTCGAAGCCGGTGACGGCGAGCTCGGCCATGGCGGTCAGCCGCCGTCCGGGTCGACGACCCCGATGGTGAGCAGAAGGTTGGCGTAGAGCCGCTGGTCGCCGGTGGCGATCGCGAGGGTGACGTCGCGCCCGCGGGCCAGCTCGTAGAAGGCGAACCGCTCGACCACCTCGACCGTGGTGCCGGTCGGCAGCAGCGCCCGGTACTCCTCCAGCACGGCGGGGGCGTCGGCATCGTGGGGGCGCATCACCGCCGCGGCCTCGACCGGCACGGTCGCGGCGAGCGCCTCGAGGACCTCGGTGACGGTGACCCGGCCGGGGGAGAGGTTCAGGTACACGCGCCTGGCGGCCGCTGGGGTGGCGGTGGCGTGCGGGAAGTTCCCGTCGGAGACCAGCACCTGCGAGCCGTGGCCGGCGGCGGCCAGGGCGGCGAGGATCTCCGGGTGGATGAGCCGGGTGCGGAGCACCGTCACCTCCTACGAGTCGGGATCGGCGGGCAGGCGGTAGAGGCGGCGGGCGTTGGCGCCGAAGACCAGTTCCCGCTCGGCGGCGTCCAGACCGGCCCGCTCGAGCGCCTCCTCCGCGGCCGCGACCACCTCGGCATAGCTCGCCGCCAGCAGGCACACCGGCCAGTCCGACCCGAACAGCAGCCGCTGGGGCCCGAACGCCTCCACCGCGTGGCGCACGTATCCGACCAGCTGCCCTGGCGTCCAGGAGTCCCAGTCCGCCTCGGTGACCAGGCCCGACACCTTGCAGCTGACGTTGGGGTGGCGGGCGAGCATGCCGAGCCGGGCGGCCCACGGGGCGGTCACGGCCTCTCGGATCCGCGGCTTGGCCAGGTGGTCGACGACGAAGCTGAGCTGCGGCAGCCGTTCGACGGCCTCCAGCGCGGCGGGCAGCTCGCGTTCGCGGACCAGCAGGTCGTAGACGAGCCCGGCGGACGCGACCGCTCCCAGCCCGCGCAGCACCTCGTCGCGGACCAGCCAGTCCGGGTCCGGCTCGTCGTGGACCTGGTGGCGGATGGCGACCAGCGCCTCCCCGCCGGTCACCGCCTTGAGCGCGGCCAGGGCGTCGGCCACGTCCGGGGCGGTGAGGTCGACCCAGCCGACCACGCCGGCGACCCGTCCTGGCGCGCCCGCGACGGCAAGGAACTCCTCGGTCTCGGCTACGCTCGACACCGTCTGGACCACCACCGTCTGCCCGATGCCCTGGGGTCCGGCGGCGGTGTCGAGGTCGGCGGTCGTGAACGGGCGGTGGATCTCCCAGCTCGCGTCCATCCACGGGTAGGCACGGCGGGTCGGGTCCCAGAGGTGGTGATGGGCGTCGACGCGGCTCATGGGGGGTCCGCCGGGAAGGGGACGTGCCCTGGCACCAGGCCGGTGGAGACCAGCTCCGCCCACAGGTCGGCCGGTACCCAGCTGGTGTACAGGGCGACGTCCTCCTCCAGCTCGGCGACCGAGCGGACGCCGATGAGGACGCTGGTCACGGCCGGGTGGCCGTACGGGAAGGCGAGCGCGGCGGCGCGCAGTGGCACCCCGTGCCTGGCGCACACCTCCTGCAGCCTGGTGGCCCGCGCGACCAGCTCGGGCGGGGCGGGCACGTAGTCGAACGGGGCGCCTGGCCGGGGGTCGGCCAGCAGGCCGCTGTTGAAGACGCCGCCGACCACCACCGCGACGCCGCGCTCCTCACAGGCCGGCAGCAGCTCGGCAAGGGCGCCCTGGTCGAGCAGGGAGTAGCGGCCGGCGACCAGCACCACGTCGAGGTCGAAGCGGCGCACGAACCGGGTCAGCATCTCCGCCTGGTTCATGCCCGCCCCGATCGCCCGGACGACGCCCTGGTCGCGCAGGTCGGCGAGGGCGGGGAGGGCCTGCTCGAACGCCTCCCGCTCGTGGTCGTCGGGGTCGTGCAGGTACACCACGTCGACGTGGTCGAGGCCGAGCCGGTCCAGGCTCTCTTCGAGCGAACGCGTCACCCCGATGCGGGAGAAGTCCCACACGCGCTTGCCGGCGGGGGCGTCGACGAACCCGTGGGGGTCGGCGGTCTCGCCCGGGTGGAGCCGGCGGGCCAGCCGGCCGACCTTGGTGGACAGCACGAAGGCATCTCTCGGCAGGCCGGCGAGGACCCGGCCGAGCCGCTGCTCGGCCAGGCCGAGACCGTAGTGGGGCGCGGTGTCCAGGTAGGTGAGCCCGGCGCTGAGCGCGGCTCTGACGGTCGCCTCCGCCTCCGCCTCGGTCACCGCGGCGTACAGGTTCCCGAGCGGCGCGGTGCCGAGCGCCAGGGTGCTGACCGACAGGCCGGTCCGCCCGAGCGGCACGCTCGGCACCTTCCCGCCGATGGTCAGGTCCCAGGTCGCACGAGCTGCGGCCGGCTCGCCACTCGACGCCCTCGACCCTCTGGTCCTGCCGGGGAACACCGCACGCCTTCCTGGTCGCCCGGCGGTCGGGGCGCGCAGGCGCAACGCCTGCATGCCGCCGTCGACCGCCAGGACGGCGCCGGTGGTGGAGGCGGCCAGCGGGCTGGCCAGGTGGGCGATCGCGGCCGCCACCTCCGCGGCGGTGACCAGGCGCCCCAGCGGCTGGCGGGCGCGGAGCGCCGTCAGCTCGGCGTCCGCGTCGGGCGCGGCGGCGAGCAGCCCCTGCACCCAGGGGGTGTCGACCGTGGCCGGGGTCACGCAGTTGACGCGGATCCCCTCGCGGACGTGGTCGGCCGCCATCGCCAGCGTGAGCGACAGCACCGCGCCCTTGGTCGCGCTGTACAGGGCACGGTCGGGCAGCCCGGCGGTGGCAGCGATCGAGCAGGTGTTGACGATCGCCGCGTGGGCGGAGCGGCGCAGGTAGGGCAGGGCCGCCCTGGTGGTGCGCACCATCCCGAGGACGTTGGTGTCGATGACGTGCCACCACTCGTCGTACGGGTTGTCCTCGACCGTCCCCCTGGCGCCGATGCCGGCGTTGTTGACCAGCACGTCGAGCCCACCCCAGCGCTCGACCACCGTGGCGACCGCCGCCTCCACCGAGGCCTCGTCGGTCACGTCGGCGACCAGGAGCAGCATCGGCTCGGCGCCGTCCACCGGCTCGGCGGCCGCGTCCGGGTCCAGGTCCAGGACGGCGACCCTGGCGCCCTCGGCGGCGAGCAGCCGCGCGGTGGCCAGACCGATGCCGGAGCCGCCGCCGGTGACGGCGGCGACCAGACCATCGAATTGGCGCGCCACCACTCAGCCCTTGACCGCCCCGACCAGCAGGCCGCGTGAGATGACCCGCTCGAGCGCGATCGCCAGCGCGATCACCGGCAGGATCATGATCTGGATCAGTACCGACATGTACCACCACTGCGGGCCCCTGGTGGCGTTCTGCGCGGCGACGGTGAGCGGCATCGTCTGGGCGTCCGCGCTCGACAGGAAGAGCGCCAGCAGGTACTCGTTCCAGGCGAAGACGAACACGATCAGGAACGTCGCCACCAGGCCGGGGATCGACAGCGGCAGGGTGATCGACCGGAAGACCCGGAAGGTCGACGCCCCGTCCACCACCGCCGCCTCCTCGAGTTCCCACGGAAGGGTGTTGAAGTAGTCCCGCATCAGCCAGACGACGATCGGCAGGTTGGTCGCCGCGTAGGTGATCACCAGCGCGGTCCGCGTGTCGAGCAGCCCGACACGCTGGAACAGGACGTAGATCGGGATCACCACCGCGACCGGAGGCAGGATCCGCTGGGAGATGATCCAGAAGGCGACGTCCCGGTTGGACAGGCCCCGCTTGAAACGGCGGCCGACCGTGCTGGCGAGCAGGGCGAAGATCCCCGCGGCCACCACCAGGGCGAGCGGGAGCGGCGCGCCGAACCACACCGCGGCGGCGGCCAGGAGCACGCAGCCGACGAACAGCAGGATCACCCCGACGCGCGGCTGGTACTTGAAGCGGATGAGGGCATAGGCGGCGGTCGCTCCGAGCAGTAGCGCGAGCGTCGAGCTGCCCACCGCGACCACGATCGTGTTCAGGTACGGCCGCAGCGTGTCGCTGCGCAGGTCAACGAAGATGTAGTGCCAGGCGTCCAGGGACGGGTGGAAGTCGACGAAGGGCAGGTAGACCGGCCCCGCGTTCACCTGGATCGGCAGCTTGAACGAGGTGATCGCCAGCCAGTAGAGCGGGAACAGCACCACCAGGGCCCAGAACCCGAGGATCAGGTACGCGACCAGCTTCCCGAGCGGCGGCAGGTCCTTGACCGAACGGCGCCGCCGCGGCATCAGCCTCATCCGCGTGGCGCTCATTCGTCCGCCACCCGCCGCCGCAGGAGGTTCACGTACGACAGCGCGACCACGGTCACGATGAACAGCAGGGAGTAGGCGACCGCCGCGGACTGGCCGAGGTCGAGCGTCCGCCAGCGGAGGTAGGCATGCAGGCTGAGGGACTCGGTCGCCGTCCCTGGGCCGCCGTTGGTCAGGATGTTCGGCAGGTCGATGATCTTGAAGGCCTCGATGAGCCGGATCAGCACCACCGTGGCGCACACCGGCAGGATCGCCGGCAGCGAGACCCGGCGGAAGATCTGCCACCGGTTGGCCCCGTCCACCATGGCCGCCTCGACCGTCTCGGTGTCCTGACCCTCGAGCGCGGCCAGCAGGATGATGAACATGAACGGGGTCCACTGCCAGATGTCGCCGACCATCACGGCGATCCGCGCTCCCCATGGGTCGTTGACCCAGGAGAAGTCGCCGAGCCCGACCGCCGCCCAGAGCGGCTGCAGCGGGCCTTTGCCCGTATCGGTCAGCATGCGGAACATGTAGGCGACGCCGACCGGCGTGATCATCATCGGGAGCAGGAACACGACCCGGAAGAAGCGCTGCCCGGGAAGTCCCTGGGTCAGGATGTAGGCGAGGCCGAGCCCGAGGACGAACTGGATCGCGACCCCCACCAGGACGTAGACCACCGTCACCACGGCGGTCCCAGGACGGCCGCCGTGGGCCAGGAGCGTGTGGACGACCAGCCAGGCCGCGGCGGCCGCGAGCAGCGAGCCGGCCAGGCGCAGGACCAGCCCGAGGACGGAAACCCCGCCCCGCCAGGCGCGGACCAGCCCCCAGGCGAGCAGCGCCAGCGTCGCGACCAGGACCAGCCATCCGAGCGGCGTCAGCGGCCGCGTCACCCCGAGGAAATGGCTCCGCTCGCCGCCGACGTAGAGCTCACGGAAGTTGTCGAGGCCGATGAAGGTGAAGTCGAAGCCGCCCCGCCTGAGCTTCAGGCGGGACAGGCTGATGTACAAGGAGACGAGCAGCGGGAAGATCGAGACGAACAGGATCGCGAGCAGCGCCGGCCAGATGAAGGCGGCGCGGACCCCCGCCGTCGCCCCGAGAGCCGCCGCCCTTCCCGTCCGCTCGCGGATCGCGGATCGGGAAGCGCGGCGGCGGCCCCGGGTCAGCCTCAGCGCGTCCATCTCCTGGCGTCAGCGTTGGATGTTCAAGCTCGCGGCGTAGGCTTGCTTCTGCTCGTCACGTCCCTCGTCGTTGGTGATCTTCTCCCAGCCGTCCTCGATGCGCTTCATGGTCTCGTCGCGGTTGATCTCGCCGGCCAGGAACTGCGCCACCGCCGTGTCGAGCACGGTGCCCTGGTACTGGGCGGACTTGGGGACCCGGAGGTCGAGGATCATGTTCGGGCTCTGCAGGCTGGCGCGGATGGCGCCCAGGTAGTTCTCGGCGGCGTCCTTGCTCATGCCGGCCTTCACCCACAGGTCGATGTTCTCGAACTGCGAGGTGCGGTACGGGTTGAAGCCGGTCTTGCCGAGCGTCACGTCGACGTTGGACTGCGCCGGCGCGCTCATGTACGCGAGGAAGTCGTAGGCGGCGTCCTTGACCTTCTTGTCCACCGCCGCGTTGATCGCGCCCGACCAGCCGCCGAAGGCGGCGAACGGCGCGTGGTTGACCCCGTCGACCGCGTGCGGGCAGCGGCTGGCGTCGCAGTCGACCAGCCGGCCGGTCGCCCGGTCGAGCACCCGCTTGGACCCGGGCATGATCACCGCGCCGACCTTGTCCTGGACGGTCGAGGTCTTCTTGTCGATGGCGAGGGTCCCGATGTCGCCCCAGTCGGCCGACAGGGCGCAGCGGCCCGAGGTGAACAGGCCGCGCGTGTCGCCGACGTCGAGGTTGAGCTCGTCGGGCGGCGCGTACTGGGTGGTCTTCTTGTAGACGTCCAGCGCGGTCGCGAACGCCTCGTTGTTCACCAGCGGCTTCATGCTGTCGACGTCGAAGAACGAGCCCTGGCTGGTCCCCCCGGACTGCAGGTAGGAGCCGGCGACCGACCACGACATCCAGTAGGACTGGGCGGACCGCTTCTTGGCGATGCACGACCCGTAGTCGCCCTTGCCGTCACCGTTCAGGTCCTTGCCCTGGTAGCGCTGCGCGATCGCCAGGTAGTCGTCCCAGGTGGCCGGCGGCTTCAGCCCGTCCTTCTTCAGCAGGTCGCTGCGGTAGTACACCATCTGGAAGTCGCCATCCAGCGGGATCGTGTAGGTGCGCCCCTTGTAGGAGGCGCTGAAGTCGCGGAAGAAGGGGGCGATGTCGTCCCACTTCAGCGTCTGGTCGCCCTTGACCCGGTCGGTGATGTCCTCCAGGTAGCCGGGCGGGACGAAGTCGCCCATCCACTGCGGGTCGAAGACGAACGCGTCGTAGCTGTTGGTCTGGGTGGCCAGGTCGGCGAGCGTCTTGTCGTACAGGTCGGCGAACGGGACCGTGACGACGTTGATCTTCGCGCCGGTGGCCCGGGAGAAGTCGGGGGCGCGCCGCTGCAACGGCTCGGCGATCTGCGGCCCGGTGAACGTCAGGACGGTGACCTCGACGCCGTTGTGCGTCTTCGCGCCGCCGGCCTGCTTGTCCTCGGAGTCGCCGCCGCCACCGCAGGCGGCGACCAACAGCGACATGCCGGCGATCCACACTGCCCACCGGCGCAGCGGACGGTTGGCCATGCTGTCCTCCTCTCGCGCTGCGTCCGGCTCCCGCGACCCGCCTCAGGGTCGCGCTCCGCGACGGTCCGCGGAGCGAGTCGAACGCACGGGGTCTGTCGAAGCTGTCGGGCACCAACTGTCCCGTGGCGCGAAGGAAGTCACGGCGGCCGCACGTCGCCACACGCTCCATCTCGGCAGATCCCACCGGCGTCGCACCGCCCCGGGTGAGCTCCTGCGCCCCACGCCTTATCTGTCAAGACCGAATCCGCGAAAGATCGGATGACTTTACTCTGCCATGGCCGCGCGGCGGGTTGCAAGAGGGTACATGCCGACCGAATCGGAACAGCTAGGTCGGATGAAAGGCCTCGTGGGTCGCGATCACAAAGGTCGGACCTCTGCCTCGTTCCGGTGGGTCCCGGCGGCCGGACCGCGAGGCTACGATGCGCACATGCGACCTGAGACGGGAGCCGCTCCCCGGCGGGACCGCGGCGCCGAGATGCCGGCGCCGCTCCGGCGCGACGTGCGCCTGCTCGGCGGCCTCCTCGGCCAGGTGCTCGAGGAGGCCGGCGGGCCGGAGCTGCTCGCCGACGTCGAGCGGCTGCGCCACGCCACCATCGCGCTGCGAGGCGCCACCGAGCGGCAGGGCTACCAGCGGCGCGAGGTGGTGGAGCTGGTGGCCGGCTTCGACCTCGACCGGGCCGAGGCGGTCGCCCGCGCCTTCACCGTCTACCTGCAGCTGGTCAACCTGGCCGAGGAGCGCCACCGGGTCCGCACCCTGCGGGAGCGCGGCCGCGGCGACGGGCTGGTGAAGGACTCGCTGGCCGCGGCGGTCGCGTCGATCCGGGCCAGCGACGGGGAGGAGGTGCTGCTGCGGCTGCTCGGCCGGCTGGAGGTCAACCCCGTGCTCACCGCCCACCCGACCGAGGCAAGGCGGCGGGCGGTGGTGGACGCGCTGCGGCGCGTCGGCGAGCAGGCCGACCGGCTCGACGACCCGCGGCTGTCCTGGACCGAGGAGGCCGACGTGCGGCGCCGGCTGCTCGAGGAGGTGAGCATCCTGTGGCGCACCGCCCAGCTCCGCCGCGAGCGTCCCAGCCCGCTGGACGAGGTCCGCTCGGTCATGTCGGTGTTCGACGAGTCGCTGTTCCGGCTGGTCCCGGCGGTGTACCGGGAGCTCGACCACGCCCTGGCCGGCGCCGCGGCCGGCACCCGCAAGCCCGAGTTCGGGACCTGGCTGCGCTGGGGGAGCTGGGTCGGCGGCGACCGTGACGGCAACCCCACCGTGACCGCCGCGGTGACCCGCGCCACCCTCGCCGTCCACGCCGACCACCTGCTGCGCGGCCTGGAGGCGGCCACCCGCAGGATCGGCCGCTCGCTCACCGCCGCGGCCGCGGTCACGCCGCCGTCGGCCGAGCTGGCCGCCTCCCTGGCCGCCGACGCGGCCGAGATCCCGGCCGTGGCGGAGGCCGTGATGCGCCGCTCGCCCGACGAGCCGCACCGCCAGAAGCTCCTGCTGGCCGCCGAGCGCCTCGCCGCGACCCGGGCCATCCTGGTCGGCGAGGACGACCGCCCCGCCCCGCCGCCGCTCGGCGAGCCCGGGAACCGCGACGTCCAGGACCCGCCGCGGAGCGCGGCTCGGGCGTACCAGGGGCCGGACGGGTTCCTCGCCGACCTCCGCCTGGTGCAGGCCTCGCTGGCGGCGGGTGCCGCCCGGCTCGCCTACGGCGAGCTGCAGCACCTCGTCTGGCAGGTGGAGGCGTTCGGCTTCCACCTGGCGTCGCTCGAGGTCCGCCAGCACGCCGGCGTCCACGCCGAGGCCGTGCGGGAGCTTGCCGGCGCCGCCGCGACCGGCGCGCCGGCCCTCGACCGCCTCGCCACCGCAGGCTGGCCGGCGACGACCGATCCCGACGCCTGCTCCGAGCCGACCAGGGAGGTGCTCGCCACCCTGCGGGCAATGGCCGAGCTGCAGGCCAGCCACGGCACCGCGGCCTGCCGGCGCTACGTGGTCAGCTTCACCCGCTCGGCCGCCGACCTGGCGGCGGTCAGGGCGCTCGGCCGGCTCGCCGTGCCGGACGGGTCGCTCGCGCTGGACGTGGTGCCGCTGTTCGAGTCCCGCGCCGACCTGCAGGCGGCCCCCGAGGTCCTCGACGAGTACGTGGCGCTGCCGGGGGTGGCGGCGGAGTTGGACGCGTGCGTGCGTCGCCTCGAGGTCATGCTGGGCTACTCCGACTCGGCCAAGGACGCCGGGTTCCTCGCCGCCAACCTCGCCCTGTACCGGGCGCAGGGGGTGCTGGCCGGCTGGGCCAGGGACAACCACGTCGACCTGGTCCTGTTCCACGGCCGCGGCGGGGCGCTCGGCCGCGGCGGCGGCCCGGCCAACCGGGCCGTCCGCGGGCAGGCGCCCGGCTCGGTCGCCGGCCGCTTCAAAGTGACCGACCAGGGCGAGGTGATCTTCGCCCGCTACGGCAACCCGGCCATCGGCCACCGCCACCTCGAGCAGGTCGCCAGCGCCGTGCTGCTCGCCTCGACCCCCAGCGCCGAGGCCGCGCTGCTCAAGGCCGAGCGGCGCTTCGCCGAGCCGGCCGAGCGGATGGCGTCCGCCTCGGAGCGGGCCTACCGGGAGCTCGTGTCCCAGCCCGGCTTCGCCGAGTTCTTCGCCCGCGTGACCCCGATCGAGGAGATCAGCCGGCTGCCGCTCGGCTCCCGCCCGGCCCGCCGGCTGGGCGGGAGCCAAGCCGCCGACCTGGGCTCGCTCCGTGCCATCCCGTGGGTGTTCGCCTGGGCCCAGACCCGCTGCAACCTGCCCGGCTGGTACGGGCTGGGGAGCGGCCTGGACGCCGTGGCCGCCGAGCCGGGCGGGCTCGACCTGCTCCGCGCCATGCACGCCGACTGGCCGCTGTTCGCCTCGCTGGTGGAGAACGCCGAGATGAGCCTGGCCAAGGCCGACCCGATGATCGCGGACCTCTACCTCGACCTGGGGGAGCGGCCCGAGCTGACCGGGATGATCGCCGAGGAGTACCGCCGCACCCGCTCGCTGCTGCTCGCGGTCACCGGCGGCGCCCGGCTGCTCGACCGGCGACCGGTCCTGCGCCGCGCGGTCGACCTGCGCAACCCCTACGTCGACGCGCTCTCCTTCATCCAGGTCCGCGCCCTGGCCGAGCTGCGCGCCGGGGCGGACGCGGCCCGCCTGGCCGACCTGGTGCTGCTCACCGTCAACGGCGTCGCCGCCGGCCTGCAGAACACCGGATGACTGCCCCGCAGGCAGGGCGACTGTGAAGGCTTAGCGACGGCGTAGCTCGTTGTGCTTTGGCCCGGGCGCTCCACGGTCGGGCGGGCGGCGGAGGACCGTGGTGCCGGCTTCCTGTCCGGGAAGAACTGCGGTCGCTTGACATGCCTTGGCCTCCAAGGCATAGCTTGCGACATGCAGCCGATCCGACTCGCCGCCAACCCGGTGCAGCGCTTCTATCGGGGTGGGGCGGCGATCGCCGAGCTCCGCGGTAGCGCGGTGGCCGGCGAGCCGGCGCCGGAGGACTGGGTCGGCTCGGCCACCGCCACCTTCGGGTCGGCCGGCGAGGGCCTGACCCGGCTCGGCGACGGGCGCACCCTCAGGGCCGCGATCGAGGATGATCCCGACGGCTTCCTCGGGCCGCGCCACGCCGCCGCCTACGGCGCCAACCCCGCGCTCCTGGTCAAGCTCTTGGACGCCGGGGAGCGGCTGCCGGTGCACTGCCACCCGAGCCGCGACTTCGCCCGCCGCCACCTGGACTGCCCCTACGGCAAGACCGAGGCCTGGGTGATCACCGACACCCGCGGCGCCGCGCCAGTGGTGCACCTCGGCTTCCGGGAGGACGCCGACCTCGCCGGCCTGGCCGGCTGGGTCGCTGAGCAGCGTGCCGGGGCGCTGCTCGCCAGCCTCAACACCGTCCCGGTGGCGCCGGGCGACACCGTGCTGGTCCCGGCCGGCACGCCCCACGCCATCGGCGAGGGCGTGCTCCTGGTCGAACTGCAGGAGCCAACCGACTTCTCGGTCCTGCTGGAATGGGACGGCTTCGCCATCGACGGGCGCCGCGACGGCCACCTCGGGCTCGGCTTCGACCTCGCCCTGGACAGCCTCGACCGCGCCGGCCTCGGCCAGGCCGACCTGGCCAGGCTCCGCGGCGGGCGCGGGCCGGTCCGGCCGGGAGTCGAGTGGCTGCTCCCCGCCGAGGCCGACCAGTTCTTCCGCGCCGAGCGGCTCCGGCCCGACCCGTCCGCTCCTCTCGAGGCCGCCTTCTCGATCCTGGTGGTCACCGCCGGTACCGGCCGTCTCGAGACCGCCGCCGGCGCGCTCGACCTGGCCCGCGGCGACACCGTGCTGGTGCCGTTCGCCGCCGGGCCGGGAGTGGTCACCGGCCCGCTCGAAGCGGTCCGCTGCCTGCCACCGCCGCCAGAGGCCGCCCCGGCGGGAGCCGGCCCTCCGGCGGGCGCCGAGGCGCCGGGGCGGGGCCGGCCGTGAGCGGCGGCGAGCTGCTGGTCGGCATCGACGTCGGGACGACCGCGTGCAAGGCGGCGGTGGTCCGCGCCGACGACGGCGTCGAGGTCGCCCACGGCACCGCCCCGACGCCGTGGACCCAGGTGCCCACCGGGGCCGAGCTGGCCCCCGCGGACCTGCTCGACGCCGCCGTGGCCGCGACCGCCGGCGCCCTCGAGCAGGCCCCCGACGGCCCGGTCCTCGGCGCCGGCGTGACCAGCATGGCCGAGACCGGCGTGCTGCTCGACCGTCACGGCCAGCCGCTCGCCCCGGCGATCGCGTGGCACGACGCCCGCGGCGCCGAGCAGGCCGAGGCGCTCGGCGCCGAGCTGGGGGCCGAGCGCTTCTCGGCCCACACCGGCCTCCCGGTCCGCCCGCTGTTCTCGATCGCCAAGTACGCCTGGCTGCGCGCCAACCACCCGGAGGTCGCCGCCGCGACACGCTGGCTCGGCGTGGCCGAGTGGGTGCTGCACCGCCTCGGCGGCGACCAGGTCGCCGAGTACTCGCTCGCCTCCCGCACCGGCTTCCTGGAGGTGGCACGGCGTGCCTGGTGGGACGAGGCGCGCGCCTGGGCGCAAGTCCCGGCTGGCCTGCTGCCCGAGCTGATCCAGGCCGGCAGCCCGGCCGGCAGGGCGGACGGCGGGCGCCTGCCGCGCCTGGCCGGCGCGGCGCTCACGATCGCCGGCCACGACCATCTCAGCGCCTCGGTCGGCGCCGGCGCGACCCGCCCCGGCGACCTGTTCGATTCCTGCGGCACCGCCGAGGCGCTGATCAGGGCGGTCCCGCCACCGGTCGCCGCCGACGACGTCCGCCGGCTGGTGGCGGCGCAGGTCACCGTCGGCTGGCATGTCCTGCCCGGCCAGCACGCGCTGCTCGGCGCGTCGCGGGCGGGCCTCGCCCTGGGACGCTTCCTCGACCTGCTCGGCGTCTCCGGCGAGCGGCGGGCGGCGCTGGACCGGGCGGCCGCCGCGGTCCCGCCGGGCAGCGGCGGCCTGGCCGTCCGCGACGTGTTCGGCGAGCGGGCGGCCCTGGAAGGCATCGGCGGGGACGCCACCCCGGCGGCGGTGTGGCGGGCCGCGATCGAGGCGGTGGCCGAGCGGGCCGCCGAGTTGCGCGGGCACATCGAGGCGGTCGCGGGGCCGAGCCGGCGGCTGGTGCTCGCCGGCGGCTGGGCGCGCAGCCCCGCCGTCCGCTCGGTCAAGCTGGCACGGCTCGGCCCGTTCGACCACCCGACGGTCACCGAGGCGGGCGCGCGCGGCGCCGCCCTGCTCGCCGGCGTGGCCGCGGGCCGCTTCGCCGGCATCCAGGACCTGCCCGCCCCGTCGGGCGCGGCACCCGGCCCGCGCCGGCCGCTGGTGGCCACCCCGGACAGCCCACGAGAGAGGAGCCCCTGGTGAGCGAGGCGCTGCTTGAGGCGCGCGGCATCACGAAGAGCTACGGCGTGGTCAGGGCCTTGTGGGAGGCGGACTTCGCGGTCAACGCCGGCGAGGTCGCGGCGCTGGTCGGCGACAACGGCGCCGGCAAGAGCACCCTGGTCAAGATCCTCGCCGGGACCACCGAGCCCGACGCCGGCGAGATCTGGTTCGAGGGCCGCCAGGTCACCGTCCCGACGCCGGTCGCCGCCCGCGAGCTCGGCATCGAGACGGTCTACCAGGACCTCGCGCTCGCACCCGAGCTCGACCCGGCCGCCAACCTGTTCCTCGGCCGCGAGCTGCTCCGCCCCGGGCTGCTCGGCAAGCTGGGGTTCCTCGACAAGCCCGCCATGCGGCGGCGCACCAACCAGGCGTTCGCCGACCTCGGCATCGGCCTGCAGGACACCGGCGCCATGGTGGCCAACCTGTCGGGCGGGCAGCGCCAGAGCGTCGCGGTCAGCCGCGCCGCCACCTGGGTCGACAAGGTGGTGTTCATGGACGAGCCGACCGCGGCCCTCGGGGTGGTGCAGTCGGCCAGGGTCCGCGACCTGATCCGCAAGGTCCGCGACTCCGGCATCGCGGTCGTGCTGATCAGCCACAACCTCCCGGAGGTGTTCGAGCTCGCCGATCGCATCGAGGTCCTGCGGCTGGGCCGCAGGGTCGCCCGCCTGCGCGCCGCCGACACCACCATGGAGCAGGTGATCGCCGCCATGACCGGGGCGCTCAGCACCGGAGACGCGGCATGACTTCGGCGCCCAGGGATGGCGAGTCCCGGTCGGGTGGGGCCGGGGGGGTGTCCGCGCCGCCGGAGGACGCCGCCGCACCGGCCGAGGCGGAGCCGGCCGTGCGCGGCCTGCTGCGCCGGCGGCTCACCGAGACGACCACCTGGACGTTCCTGATCCTGCTCGGGATCGTGGCCGGGTTCGCCGTGCTCCGCTTCGAGGCGTTCGCCACCGCCTTCAACTTCCGCAACATCGCGGTGGACGCCTCCGGCCTCTCGATCCTCGCGGTCGGCATGACCTTCGTGATCATCACCGCGGGGATCGACCTCTCGGTCGGCTCGATGCTGGTGTTCTCCGGCGTGATCGCGTCCAAGGTGATGCTCGCCATCGGCGGTGGGGGCTGGGGCGCGATCGGCGCGGGCGCGGTCGCCGGCCTGGCCGCCGGGCTCGCCTGGGGCGTCGTCAACGGCCTGCTGGTCACCAAGGCGAGGGTGCCGCCGCTGATCGTCACGCTCGGCACGCTCGGCATGGCGCTCGGCTCGGCCCTGCTGATCACCGGCGGGATCGACGCACGCGGTATCCCGCTCCAGCTCATCACCACCATCGGCATCGGCCGGGTCGCCGGCGTGCCCTACGTGGTGATCATCGCGGCGGTGGTGGCCGCCGTCGGCGCGGTGGTGCTCGGCGCCACCCGCTTCGGCCGCTACACCTACGCGATCGGGTCCAACGCCGAGGCGGCACGCCGTGCCGGCATCAACGTGGACCGGCACCTGATCAAGGTGTACGCGCTCTCCGGGTTCCTGGCCGGGCTGGCCGGCATGGTCTCGCTGGCCCGCTTCGCGACCACCACCATCGGCGGCCACTCGACCGACAACCTGGCCGCCATCGCCGCGGTGGTCCTCGGCGGCACCAGCCTGTTCGGCGGCATCGGCACGGTGCTCGGCACGGTGGTCGGCGTGTTCATCCCCGCGGTGCTGCAGAACGGCTTCGTGATCCTCGGGGTGCAGCCGTTCTGGCAGCAGGTCGCGGTCGGGGCGGTCCTGATCGTGGCGGTCTACATCGACCAGCTCAAGCGTCGCGCTCAGGAGCGCGGCGGAAGGAGGTAGGCAGGATGCGGCGGCGTTGGTTGGTGGGGTTGGTCGCGCTCGCGCTCGCGGGGGCGGCCTGTGGTGGCAACGACGACGGCGGCAGCACGGGAGGTGGCGGCGGGCAGAAGCAGTACAAGCTCACGCTGGTCCAGGGCGTCAAGGGCGACCAGTTCTACATCACCATGGAGTGCGGCGCGAAGGAGGCCGCACAGCGGCTCGGCGCCACCCTGGACGTGGCCGCCCCCGACGAGTTCGAATCATCGTTGCAGACGCCCGTGCTCAACGCGGTGGTGGCCAAGAAGCCCGACGCGATCATGATCGCCCCGACCGACACGCAGGCGATGATCCCGCCCCTGACCCAGGCCAAGGCGGCCGGGATCAAGCTGGTGTTCGTCGACACCACCACCGAGAACGCCGAGCAGCTGGCCGAGTCGCAGATCGCCTCCGACAACGAGGAGGGCGGCCGCGAGGCGGCCAGGACCCTGGCCAAGCTCACCGGCGGCAAGGGCTCGGT
>DATLQA010000078.1:0-3520 GCA_035535495.1 Actinomycetota bacterium
CAGCGGTGGTCGGGGCCACCCCACCAAGGCGTAGCGAATGTTCGGCGACCCAAGCCACCGTCCGACGGACGTCCCACCGCGGCGTCGGGCCAGGTCGCGACGGCCGCACTGTACCGCAACGGAACCGCGGAAACTATGAGCTAGACGCGGTTTGACCACCTGCTGGGCGCTTCCCTCGTGTCGGTCATGGCCGCCGCGCGCCCGTTTCCTCCGGATATCCCGTCGATCGGCAGCTTGCCGACGCTATCAGCCACCCGCATCCGGGTCGAGCGTGAGGCTAGCTTCGGGTCGCCGCAGGGCCTCAGGTCTTCGGCCCGACGAACTCGTCGAGCAGCGCCACGCTCACCCGCCGGGCCACGGAGAGGCTTACCCGGTTGTTCTGCCGCCACTCCACGCCCAGCTGGTCGCAGGCGCGTCCGATAGATCTCCCGGATGTCCGGCGAGACGTTGGTGAAGTGGTAGCGAGGGTACGGGGTGCCGTTCACCCAGGTGAGGACGCGGCAGCCGTCGGAGTGGAGCAGCCCCTTGACCAGCGGACGCGGGTCCAGGTCGATGATCTCCTGCGCCATGTGGATACGCCCACGCGGCGAGCGATCTGGGAGAGGTTGTAGCCTTCCGCCGCCAGCGCCAGAACCAGTGCGACTTCCTCGCGGCTCCGCATTGGTGACACACCTTCCGGGCTGTCGAGCTGGCCGAAAGTTCGCTACGCTTCCCCTGGTCCTCTGACCAGGCCCGAGTGCCGAAATCTGGTATACGGGGATGGCTCAAACCCATCTGCCCGCAAGGGCGTGCGGGTTCGAATCCCGCCTCGGGCACGACAGAAGCTACCGCCAACTGGCGAACGTGCGTTCGGGTTATCCACAGGGATGGACCTCGATGAGCGGTACTGGCAGGCGACCGCTCCAACGAGGCGCCAGGAGCGGCAACGCCAAGCCTCGGATGAGGGACCGGACCGGGGTGTCCGACCGGACCCGGCGCGCCCGCTCCCCCACCACGGTGTCGGTCGAGTGCGAGGTGCTGCCAGGGCTGGAGCCGTTCGTCGCGGACGAGCTGCGGCGGGTCTTCGGGGGGCGGGTGCGGCTGGCCGCCGACGGCGGGCGCGGGGCGGTGCGGCTGACGTACTCCGGGCCACTGGGCGGGCTGCTGGGGCTGCGTACGCCGGTGGCGGCGTATCTGGTGGCCGGGTTCGCGGGGCGGCGGCCGAGCGCGCTGCTCGGGGACGACCGGCTGTTCGCGCACGTCGAGACGGTGCGAGGGCTGCATCCGGCGGGGGCGTTCGGGTCGTTCCGGCTGTCGGTGCCAGGACGGGAGTCGAGCGCGGTCAGGCGGCTGGTCGAGGAACTGGCCAGGCGGACCGGCCTGGTCTACGACCCGGACGACGGCGAGCTGCTGCTGCGGATCCGGCGGGCGCCGGAAGGGTGGGAACTGCTCACCCGGCTGTCACCGCGGCCGCTCGCCACGCGGCCGTGGCGGGTCCACCACCTGCCCGGGGCGGTGAACGCCACCATCGCCGCGGCCATGGTCGAGCTGACCCGGCCCGGGCCCGGCGACCGGGTGGTGAACCTGATGTGCGGCTCGGGCACGCTGCTGGTCGAGCGGCTGGCACGTGGGCCGGCGGCGCGCGCGGGCGGCTGCGACCTGGACGGCGGGGCGCTCCGCGGCGCCATGGCGAACCTTGACGCGGCCGGGCTCGGCGGGACCGCCTGGCTGGCGCGGATGGACGCCACGCGGACGGGCCTGCGCGACGGGAAGTCGGACGTGCTCCTCGCGGACCTGCCCTACGGGCACCGGATGGGCTCGCACGAGGGCAACGCCACGCTCTACCCGGCGGCGTTGCGCGAAGCCGCCAGGGTCGCCGCTCCTGGGGCGCGGCTGGTGCTCCTCACCCACGAGCTGCGCCTGTTCGAGCGCAGCCTGCCCGATGCCCGGGCATGGTGGCGGTCCGAGCGGGCCGTGCAGGTGTTCCAGAAGGGCCACCACCCCGTCATCCACCTGCTGCGCCGCGAACGGGCCGACTGAGTCCCTCACCGCGGCGAGCACGGCCAGCCGCCGGGTTCCAAGGGCCGCGCTGGCGCCACGACCACCCCGGCCGGTTGTCCGGCCGTGGCGGATCCGGGAGCCTGGCAGGCCGGTGCCCCCGGGCACCAGCCGGTGAGGTCAGCCGGTGGCGTCCGGGACTGGGCGGCGGGCGCCGTGGACGGCGGTGGCCAGCTCGGCGGTGAGGGCGCGGACGCCGTCCACGCCGCCCTCGCTGAGGCGGCGGACCAGGGCGGTGCCGACGATCACGCCGTCGGCGAAGCGGGCGACCGTGGCCGCCTGCCCGGCGTCCGAGACGCCGATGCCGACGCAGACCGGCCGGTCGGTGTGCGCGCGGACGCGCGCCACCTGCTCGTCGATCCCGGCGGCGAGGGCAGTGCGCAGGCCGGTCACCCCGAGCGACGCCTGCACGTAGACGAAGCCACGGCCGGCGTCGGCGACCGCGGCCAGCCGCGCGTCGGTGGAGGTCGGCGCCGCCAGGAAGACCGGGGCGATGGCGGCGGCTCGGGCCGCCGCCACCCACGGGCCTGCCTCCTCGGGAGGCAGGTCGGGAACGACCGCGCCGCACGCGCCGGCCGCGGCCAGCTCGCGGGCGAAGCGCTCCGGGCCGCGGTGGGCCACCAGGTTGTAGTAGACGAGGAGGATCACCGGGCTGGCGACCGAGGCGGTCAGCTCAGCCACCATGGCGAGCACGTCATCCAGGCGGATCCCCTGGTCGAGGGCGGTCCGGACCGCGGACTGGATGACCGGACCGTCGATCAGCGGGTCGGAGTACGGCGGCCCCACCTCGAGCACGTCGGCGCCGGCCTCCGCCATGGCCCGGAAGGCGGCCAGGGAGGCGGGCAGGTCGGGAAAGCCGGCCACGCCGTAGGCGACCAGCGCCGACCGGCCCTCGCCGCGGATCTCGGCGAGCCGTGCCTCGAGCCGGTCGACCGGCAACCGGCCGTCCTCGGGCGGGCCCGCCTGGTCCAGCGACGCGGTGGCGCTCCGGGCCGGCTGCTGCTCAGGCACCGGTGTCCACCAGGCTGGCGACGGTGTCGACGTCCTTGTCGCCACGGCCGGAGAGGGTCAGCACCACCAGCGAGCCCGGCGCGACCTCGCCGCCGGCCGCCGCCTCGACCAGCCAGGCCAGGGCGTGGGCTGGCTCCAAGGCGGGCAGCAGGCCCTCGGTCCGGGCCAGCAGCTTGAACGCCTCCAGGGCGGCGGCGTCGCCGACCTGCCGGTAGGCGACCCTGCCGCTGTCGAGCCAGAAGGCGTGTTCCGGGCCGACGCCCGGGTAGTCGAGGCCGGCCGACACCGAGTGGGTGGGGAGGACCTGCCCGTCCGGGTCCTGGAGGACGTACGACCGGGCGCCGTGCAGCACGCCGTCCGCGCCGAAGTTCAGCGGAGCGCCGTTGTCGCCTGGGCCGGGTCCGCGGCCGCCGGCCTCCACGCCGACCAGCCGGACCTGGTCGTCGACGAAGGGGGCGAACATCCCGGCGGC
>DATLQA010000079.1:0-2020 GCA_035535495.1 Actinomycetota bacterium
CAGGTCGGTGACCTGCTCGAGCGCCCTGGCCAGGTGGCGCCGGTAGGTGCTGAAGGGCAGGCCCAGCACCTCGGCGGCGGCCTCCTGGGTCGGGGCGGCGCGGACGAACGTGCGCTGCAGCACCGCCCGCAGCAGGTCGCCTTTGGGCTCGTTCCCGAGGCAGCCGACGGCGTCCTCGATGCTCACGCGGAGCCGGTCGGCGCTGGGACCACCTGGGGCCGTGGCCAGCGAGGACCCCATCAGCGGGCTTGCCGCCAGCCGGTCGGGCCGGTGCAGGTCCTGGAGCGCGGACCTGGCGGCGGCGGCGAACCGTGCCCGGTCGAGCGGTGGCGGGCGCAGCAGGGAGGCCGGCGGGGGCCCGGTACCGCCCGAGTGCTCCCGTTCGGTCATCAGGTCCAGCCACCGGTCGAACGGGATGCGCCGCCAGTCGCAGCCGTAGGCGACATAGGACAGGCCGCCGGCCTCGATCTCCAGCTGCCGGCCGAACGCCAGATAGTCGAAGAACGGCCCCCAGAACTCGTCGTCGAGGATGACCACGAACGACCACGCGAGTGGGCGCGACACCCACAGCAGCAGCGACGACACCGGGCCGGCCAGCACCGCGTACCGGTCGCGCTGGTGCTCGCGCCGGCCACTGAGGAAGCGGGCGATGTCGACCTGCTCGCCAGGGCGGACCGGTCCCGCTGCCGCGACGTGCTCCAGCACGGCTCGGGTGACCGGGTCCCGGTGCTCCATCGCCGACCCGGTCGGGTGGAGCACGTGGTAGGCGAAGGCGGCCACGCCCTCGCTGTCCCGCACCACGCTGAGGGAGTCGGGCTGCTCCGCGAGCCAGCCCTCGGCGAGCTGGGCGGCGCCCGCGCCTTCGAACGCTTCGATGATCGAGAGGACCTGGTCGTGCTCCTGGCGGCGCGCGGGCACCACCGCGGCCGAGCCCTGCGCCCGCAGCGCATAGAACACGGCGGTGAGCGGGCTCTTGCGGTGCAGGTACAGCAGGTGCTGGGCCAGGAGCTGCCGGTTGGGCCCGGTGGCGGCACGCAGGCCGGCCACCACATGGTCGTGGACGACCCGGTGCAACGACCGGTACCGCTCCGGCGACCGGCGCTCGAACTCGGCGTCCAGCACGTCCCGGGCGAGGTCGTGGGGCCAGAGCCCATGCCGGCCGCCGGCGACGAACGGCCGCTGTTCCAGCCACGCCCACACCACGGGCGCGTCGGCGCCCACCACCTCCCGGAGCAGCTCCTCGGTGGTCAGCCAGGCGATGGCGCAGGCGACCAGCCCGGTCACGTGCGCGTCGGTCGGCGCACCGCGGAGCAGCGACTCCAGCAGCGCCGAGACGAGATCGGGGACCTCGGCCAGACTGTCGGGGACGGTGCTGGTGACGGCGGCGTCGGCCAGCAGCGCCATGGCCAGCGGGTGGCCGCGGCCCAGCCCGACCAGCTGCGCACGGGCGGCCGGGGCGACCCCGGCCCGGGCGAGCAACTCGTCGCTCTCCACCTCATCGAAGTGGTCGAGCCGGTGGACCGCCACCACCGAGCGCCAGCCCGGATCGGTGCGCCAGAGCGCGGCCGGGGCGTCGCGGCCGGCCAGGACGACCAGGCCGTCGGCCGGCAGGGCGGGCAGGAACGCCTGCCGCAGCCATCCGTCGATCGGGCGGAGCTGCTCGTAGCCGTCGACCAGCAGGACGGCGCCCGCCAGCAGCTCGGCGGCCTGGCCGTTGCCACGCCCTCCACCGAGCGCGGCCAGGACGGCCTGCTCGAACCCCTCCGGCGAAGGGTCGATCTCCCGCGCGTCGATCAGCACGGCGGTCCGGCCCGCGTCCCGCGCCCGGCCACGGAGCTCCAGCAGCAGCGTGGTCTTGCCGATGCCGCCCGGGCCGTGCACGAGCAGGACCCGCCGCGGCGACCGCCCTCCCAGGGCGTCGTCGAAGCTGGCCAGCTCGCGCCGACGCCCAACGAAGGTTCGGCGCCTGGCGTCGTCGAGAAGATCACCGAGGTGTGTCGTCACCGGACCACCTCTCCAA
>DATLQA010000080.1:0-20978 GCA_035535495.1 Actinomycetota bacterium
CCTGGTCGAAGCGCATGAACGCTTCCCAGTCGTCCGGCTCGATGCCACGCAGCCGGACCCGCTCGCCCTGCCAGATCGACCCCATGGCCGCACGCTAGCCCGAGCGCGACCTCCACACCAGTCGATTCCACCATCCGCGGCGCCACCGGGAGGTCCCAGCCATGACCCTCACCATCCCGACCCTGACCACCGAACGCCTGTGCCTGCGTGGCTTCCAGCCAAGCGACCACCAGCCACTCGCCGCCATCCAGGCCGACCCCGAGGTCCTGCGGTACATCGCCGACGGCCAGCCACTCACCCCGGCGGCCAGCTGGCGGTCACTCGCGTTGCACGTCGGCCACTGGTACCTCCGCGGCTACGGCAACTGGGCCGTGGTCGAACGCGCCACCGGGCGGATGATCGGCCGCGTCGGCCTGTGGAATCCGGAAGGATGGCCGGGCCTCGAAGTCGGCTGGCTGCTCGCCCGCGACCAGTGGGGCAAGGGCTACGCCACCGAAGCCGCCCGCGCCGCCGTCCACCACGCCTTCACCACCCTCGACGCCGACCACGTCATCAGCGTCATCCGTCAGGACAACGTCGCCTCCATCCGCGTCGCCGAGAAGATCGGCGAGACCTATGAACGGACCGCGCAGGTCAACGGTCGCGAGGCGTGCATCTACGGCCTCGCCCGCGCCACCTGGCAATCCACCTGACCAGCGACGGAGGACACCCGACCATGGCCGACCACGCCCACGTCCGCGTCAACCGGGCCCGCTGGAACCAGACCGCCGACGACTACCAGACCCGCAACGCACCCCAGATCCGGCGGCAGGCGTTCACCGGCGAGATCGACTGGGGCCTCTGGGCCATCCCCGAGTCACAGCTCAACGTCCTCGGCGACGTCAAGGGCAAGGACGTGCTCGAGTTCGGCTGCGGCGGCGGCCAGTGGTCCACCGCCCTCGCCCGCCACGGCGCCCGGGCCGTCGGCTTCGACCTCTCCGAACAGCAGCTCGCCCACGCCCGCCGCCTCCAGCAGGAGACCGGCATCGGTTTCCCGCTGGTCCAGGCCGACGCCGAGCGCGTCCCGCTCAAAGACGGCAGCTTCGACGTCGTCTTCGCCGACCACGGCGCCTTCTCCTTCGCCGACCCCTACCGCACCGTCCCCGAAGCAGCCCGCCTCCTCCGTCCCGGCGGTCTGCTCGCGTTCAGCCACATCAGCCCACTGTTCGCCATCGCCACCCCAGCCGACGCCGAGCACGCCAGCGAACGGCTCGTCCACGACTACTTCGACCTCCACCAGCTCGACGAGCCCGAGGGCATGATCGAATTCAACCTCCCCTACGGCGGCTGGATCAGCCTCTTCCGCCAGTCGAGCCTGGTGGTCGAGGAGCTGATCGAGCCCCGACCCGCACCCGACGCCGTCAGCACCTACCGTGACGACGAGGACCGTGCCTGGTCCCGGCGGTGGCCGTCCGAGTGCATCTGGCGGGTCCGCAAGCACTAGCGCTGGCGGCGTCCTGCCAGAAGTCGAAGAACGGGGCTGGCTTGCCGCTTGCGGTTCCTGGAGGTCGTCCCGCCACGGCGGGTGGTGTTCACCCGGGGCTGGGAGATGGACAGCAGGCCGGCTGGGACCACTCCCTGGACCGCCTCGCGAGCAGCGCCGGCGACCCGGCCCCGATTCCTGGCTGGCCGGCTGAGTCAGGCCGGGCCGGGGAGGAGCGCGGCGGCAACCCGGGCCCCTGGCGGGACGACTGAGCCGGGCCCGAGGACGCTGCCGCTGACCACCGCACCGTCCCCGACGGTGGCGCCAGGCCCGGCGACCGTCCGGGTGACCACGGCGCCGGCGCCGACGTGGACGCCGGTGTCGAGGACCACCGGACCGGCGAGCAGCGCGGTGGGGTCGGCGGCGGCACCCTCGGCGAGGAAGACGGGCCCGTGGCCGCACGCTGCCTGGTCGAGCCGGCCGGGCGGCAGGCGATGCGGCCAGGCACCGCCGAGCAGGCCGGCGCTGGCGGCCAGGAAGCGGTGCAGCGTGCCGGCGTCGGCCCAGGGGTGCTCGAGCGGGATGCCGGCGACCTCGCCGCGGCGCCACAGCGGTGCGAGCACGGCCTCGACCAGGCTCGCCGGGCGGGGCGGCACGGCTTCGAGCGTACCGGCGCGGAGGGCGTGGACCGCCGCCGGGGACCAGGTGCCGGCCTCCTCCGCGGTGGCGTGCTGGCCGTCGAGGCGGACGGTGAGCAGCCCGGGCCGGGCCGGGACGAGGCCGATGGCGGCGGTGGCGCCGGTACGGTCGAGCAGGGCGGTCAGGCGGATCAGGTCGTCGGGGTGGACGAGCACGTCGGCGGCGGTGACCAGGACGGTTCCCTGACCGAGCAGGCCGCGGTGGTAGGCGTTGGCCAGGGCGCCGCCAGTGCCGAGCAGCTCCGGCTCGTGCAGGACGCGGCGGCCTGGCTGGCCGCTGAGGTGCTCGCCGAGCTGGCTGGCGCCGTGGTGGGTGTTCACCACCACCTCGACCGCGCCGGCGCGGTCGAGGGCCTCGACCGCCAGGTCGACCAGCGGACGGCCGGCCGGTGCGAGCAGGGGCTTCGGCAGCTGGCGGGTGAGTGGGCGGAGGCGGGTGCCCGCCCCTGCCGCCAGGCAGAACCCGACCGGCCGTGGCCCGGCGGGCGGCGGGTGGCTCCGGCGCGGGGAAGCTGCGACCTGTCGCGCCGGAGCCAACCTCCGTGGCCGCCTAGCGCCGGTCGACCCGGACGACCGTGTACGGGGTGGTCGGGGTCGGTGGCGTGGTGAAGCGGGCGTTGACGACGTAGAGGTGACCGCGGAACGACGCGATCGTGGTGGGCACGTCGAAGTCCGGGTCGCTGATCCGCTCGACGACCTGGCCGGAGGAAAGGTCGTGGCGGAGCCGGATCCTGGCGATCAGGTTGAGCTGGTTCTGCACCACGTACAGGGTGCGGCCGCGCAGCAGGATGCCGTCGCCGTTGGGGACCGTCTCGCCGCCGAGGTCGATCTTCCTGGTGACGCCGGTGCGCGGGTCGACGGTGAACAGCAGGCCGGTGTTGGTCTGCACGATCACCAGGACGCGACCGCCGCGGGCGGCGTCGATGCCGTTGGTGTTGAAGCCGGCCTGGAACTGGAGGTCGCCGGTCAGCGGCAGGGTGGTGACGTCGCGCTGGCGTCCGAGCTTGCCGTGCCGCCCGATCGGGACGCGGTACAGGACCTGGTTGAGGGAGTCGGTGAACCAGGCGGCCGTCGGGGTCACCACCACGTCGTTGATGAACGTCTGGGCGGTGGTGAGCTGGTAGCTGGCCAGTGGCGTGCCGCTGCGGGCGTCGTAGACGAACGCCATGCCGGTGGGGCCGCCGGCCACGAACAGCCGGCCGCGGCGGTCGACCTTGAGCCCGATCGCCGCGCGACCCTCGCGGCCCTGGACGACCACCTCGCCGCGCCCGGTGCGGACGTCGCCGCTGAACACGGCGCCGGTGGGGATCGAGCCGACGTAGAAGGTCCCGTCGCGCGCGATCGCGATGCCCTCGGGCTGGAAGCCGTCGGGTAGCTGGATGGTGCTTGGCAGGGACCCATGCGTCCGGGAGCCATGGGTCGACGTGGGGGTGGCCACCGCGGCGGAGGCGCCGAGACCCACCAAGGTCGTGACTGTGAGCAGGAGGAAGAGGCGTCGGGCGGCATACATGACCGGCATCACCTGACCGTCTCGAACGGAGCCGACGCCAACTATCTCCCCACGGCGCCGTGAATCGTGCAACCGCAACCGTGGTGGCCGACCGGTCACCGACCGACCGGTCCTGGGCTACCGTAGAGGAGCAGGAGGTGCGGCGAGGGTGCGCGGGCGCCTTCGGTGTGAGCGGGAAGGAGCACGATCGCCATGGATGCCTCGCCGCACGAGCCCGGTGGCGACCCTTCCCGCCTGACCCGACGGCGGCTGCTGCGGCTGGGCATGGCCGTGCCGGTGCCGCTGGTGCTCGCCGCCTGCGAGCCCGACGATCCGACCGTCCAGGCCGGTGGGGCCACCCAGACCAGCGCGGCGGCGTCGGCGACGACCACCGCGGGTGGGCAGCTCTCCCCCACGCCGGCCTGTGACGACGGCGACGACCCCACCCCGGAGGAGACCGAAGGGCCGTTCTTCACGCCGAACTCGCCGCAGCGGACGTCGTTGCTGGAGCCCGGGCTGACCGGGACCAGGCTGACGCTCACCGGGGTGGTGCTCAGCACCTCGTGCCGCCCGGTGGAGCGGGCACTGCTCGACTTCTGGCAGGCCGACGACGGCGGCGCCTACGACAACCAGGGCTTCCGCCTGCGCGGCCACCAGTTCACCGACGCCAAGGGTCGCTACCGCCTTGAAACGATCGTGCCGGGCCTCTACACGGGCCGCACCCGCCACATCCACGTGAAGGTGCAGGCGCCCGACCGCCCGGTCCTCACCACCCAGCTCTACTTCCCCGGGGAGCCGTCCAACCAGCGTGACGGGCTGTTCCGGCCGGAGTTGCAGGTCGAGCAGCGCGACGGCGGCGCCGCCAGGCAGGCCTCGTTCGGCTTCGTCCTCGGCGTCTAGCTGACCGTCCCGCGGGTCGACGACGGCCCAGCGTCAGCCGTGGCCGTCCAGGCTGGGGGTGGTGACGAACCAGTCGTCGGGGACGGCGTAGCGGGGACCGTCCGGCGTGTGGTCGATGATCACGTCGGGCGGGAGGGCGGCGAGCCCGAGCAGGCCGAGCAGGCCGTTGTGCGCGGCCGGGGCGAGGGTGACCGTGCCGAGCGGCCCGCCGGCGGTGTAGTTGCCGCCCGGCCGCAACCCGCTGGCGTCGACCAGCTTCGCGGCATGGTCGGCGCCGACGGCGTCGTTGAGCTCCTCGAGGTCGGCGGCGGGCAGCTCCAGCCAGTCCGGCTTGCGTTCGAAGGCGTCCTGGTAGCCCTCGACGAGCAGGCGGAGCAGCACGGTGACCCGGACACCGGGAGGGATACGGGACGGGATGCGCTGGCTGGGATCCATGTGACGTCCTCGGCGGGTCGGCTCGGCGCCACGCGCCGACGGGCGCGCAGCTTACACGTGCCAGAGCGGGCTGACCCCGGGCAACGCACCGGCTCGAGCCCGTACCTGGCTGGTAGGCGCAGAGGGAGCCGGCCTGTAAGCCGGCTTCTGTGGCCCTCGCAAGCGAGGGTGGCGGCCATCCATCTGGGACCGGCGTCGCCGCCGGCCTCGTGCGGTCCACCAGGGGGCCTCGACCGGGCCAGCCTCCTCCGGCCGCGAGCGACCGGTGCGCCCCCTACTTGACCTTGCTCCGGGTGGGGTTTGCCAAGCCGACCGGTCACCCGGCCGCTGGTGCGCTCTTACCGCACCGTTTCACCCTTGCCGCGGGCGCCCGCACCCGGAATCCGGGAGCAGGCGCCGCACTCGCCGCGGACGGCGAGGCGGCGGTCTGTTCTCTGTGGCACTTTCCTGCGGGTCACCCCGACTGGCCGTTAGCCAGCACCCCGCCCTGTGGAGGCCGGACTTTCCTCGATCCCGGCGGACCGGGACCGCGGCCGCCCGGCCGGCTCCCTCTACCTGGCCAGTATGCCACTGACCGCCCCGCGGGCAGGGCGCCGCCACGGTGGCAGGAGCGCCGCGACTCACTGCCTGACCAGCCGGTATGGACCGGCGACCACCTCGGACACGCTGGCTGTGGCGTGGCGGCCCGGCGTTGCCGGGTCGGCTCGGGCATACTGGGTCAAGGGGGTTCTGGCGGTCCAGTCGAGGTTGAGCATGGTTCTTGTTCTTGCCCTTGCGTTCCTGGTGGTGCCGGTCGCGGAGCTGGCCGTACTGATCGCCCTGGGGGAGCAGTTCGGCTACCTGGCCACCTTCGCGGTGATGGTGGTGCTCAGCCTGACCGGCGCCTGGCTCGCCCGCCGCGAGGGGCTGGGGGCGTGGCGGCGGCTGCAGGCCGCGCTGGCCGAAGGGCGTATGCCGACCGCCGAGGCGGCCGACGGGGCGATGATCCTGTTGGCCGGCGCCTTGCTGCTGACTCCGGGGTTCCTCAGCGACGTGCTCGGGGTGCTGTTCCTGCTGCCACCGGTGCGCGCCGTGCTGCGGCGCTGGCTCCCGGCGCTGGCGGCCCGGCGGCTGCTTGGCGGCCGACGCCGCCGCGACCGGTGGGTGGAAGGCCGGTCGCGGCCGACCGGCCCGCCCGGCGGCGACGGCGCGGGGACCTCGGTGACCTGGGGGCCACCCGAGGTCGAGCAGCCGACGCGCCCGACCTCGCCCGGATCGAGCTGAGCCCGGCTTCTCCGGACGTCCGACGCCTGGTTGCGCCGTGCCCGGCCGCCGCTACAGCGGGCCGAAGCGCTGCTGGACCGGGCCGTCGGGCTCGTCGGACGGCCGCCGCCTGGCCTCGGGGCCGCCGTTCGGCCGCCGCGCGCGGGGCGGCCCGGCCGGACCGGTCGGGGCATCGAGGGGACCCTGGGCGTCCATCGCCTGGTTCGCCAGCGCGTCGGCGGCGCGGTTGCGACCCCGCGGGACGTGCTCGAAGACCACCCGGTCGAAGCCGGCGACCAGGCGGAGCGCCTCGTCACGGAGCGGCTGCAAGCCGGCATTCTTGACCTTCCACACGCCGCGGAGCTGCTGCACCAGCAGCAGCGAGTCGGCCCGGACGCGGACGCGGCGGGCGCCGAGCGCCTTGGCACGCTCCAGGCCGGCGATCACCGCTCGGTACTCGGCCACGTTGTTGGTCGCCCAGCCGATGCCCTCGGCGACCTCGGCGAGGACGGTGCCGTCGGGCCGGGTCACCACCGCGCCGATGCCGGCCGGGCCGGGGTTGCCGCGGGCGCCACCGTCGGTCCAGACGTACAGTTCCTGATCGGTCGGCCCGCCGGTCGCGGGGCTCACTCGATCACCAGGATCCGGCGGCAGTTCTCGCAGCGCTTGATCTCGTCGGCGGGCAGCTTGCGGAGGCTGGCCAGCTCCACGGTGGACAGGGAGACGCGGCAGCCCTGGCAGGTGTTGCCGGACAGCGCCGCCGCTCCGACCCCGTTATGGCGCTTGCGGAGCTGGTCGTAGAGGGTGCGCAGGCCCTGGTCGACCTTGGCGGCGACAGTCCCATGGGCCGCCCGTTCCACGCCCAGCTCCCGGTCGATCTCGGCGGTGGCGGCGTCGCGGGCCTCGCTCACCTTGGCGTGCTCGGCGGCGACCCCCTCCCGCCTTCCGGCCAGCTCGGCAAGCTCGCGTTCCAGGGTCTCGCGCCGCTCCATGCGCTCCAGCAGATCGTCCTCGAGCGTGCCCTGGCGGCGCTTGAGCGCGCCCAGCTCCTCCTGGATCGAGGTCAGCTCCTTGGGGCTGGTGACCCTGCCGGACATGGCCCGCTCCTCCTCGCTGGACGCCTTGCGGGTCACCATGTCCAGCTCGTTCTCGAGTCGGGCCTGCTCGCGTTGGACCGTGGCCAGCGAGCCTTGCCGCTCGGCGGTGAGCTGGTCGATCGCGGCCAGCGCGGTCTCGAGCTCGGCGAGCTGCGCCAGCTCCGGGAGGTTGGCACGCCGGTTGGTGAGGCGTTCGATCGCCGAGTCGTGAGCTTGGAGCTCGAGGAGGGTGTGCTGCTGGTCCAGGGACGCGCGCATCAGTACGCCTTGGCGACCAGGATGTCGTGGACGGCCTGGGCGCCGTCCACCACGCAGGTGGGCGCGGGTGGCTCCTCGGCCGTGATCGTCCGGATGGAGGCGCCGGTGCCCTCCCCGAGCACTCCCTCGCAGTCGTCCTTGCCGCACCAGGCCATCCGGAAGAAGCCGCCGTCGTCGATGCGGCGGCGGAACTCCTCCAGGTCGGTGACCGTATAGGTGTGGTCGGTGCGGAAGGCCAGCGAGTCGGCGTGGAGGTTGCGCTGCAACACGTCGAGGAGGTCCCTGGCGGCGTTGGCGACGCCGTCGATCGGGACCGGCGACTTGTCCCTGGTGTCCCGGCGGACCAGGGTGGCCTGGCCGCGTTCCAGCTCACGCGGGCCCAGCTCGATCCGGACCGGGACCCCGCGCAGCTCCCAGTCGACCGAGCGCCGCCCGAACGACAGGTGGAAGCGGCTGTCCACGTGGGTGCGGACGCCGTCGGCGACCAGCTCGGCGGCGATCTTGTCGACCGCCCGGGCGACCTCGCCCTCGGCCAGCGGCACCAGCACCACCTGGTGCGGCGCGATCAGCGGCGGGAGCCTGAGCCCGTGGTCGTCGCCGTGGGCCATGATCACCGCGCCGAGCATGCGGGTGGACGAGCCCCACGAGGTGGTGGCCACGTACTGGCGCTGGCCCTCGGCGTCCAGGTACTGGATGTCGAACGAGCGGGCGAAGTTGTGGCCCAGGTTGTGGCTGGTGCCCATCTGCAACGCCTTGCCGTCCCGCATCAGGCCTTCGCAGGTGTAGGTCCGGTCGGCGCCGGCGAACCGCTCCCGCTCCGACTTCTCCCCCACCACCACCGCGACGCCGAGCGTGTCCTCCATGAACGCGCGGTAGACCTCGAGCATCTGCAGCGTCTCGGCCTGCGCCTCCTCGTAGGTGGCGTGGGCGGTGTGGCCCTCCTGCCAGAGGAACTCGGTGGTGCGCAGCAGGATGCGCGGGCGCAGCTCCCAGCGCACCACGTTGGCCCACTGGTTGATCAGCAGCGGCAGGTCGCGGTGCGACTGGATCCACTTGGCGAACAGGTGGTTGATGACCGTCTCCGAGGTGGGCCGGACGACCACCGGCTCGGCCAGCTTCTCGCCGCCGCCGTGGGTGACCACGGCCAGTTCCGGCCTGAACCCCTCGACGTGCTCCTTCTCTTTTTCGAGGAAGCTCATCGGGATGAACAGCGGGAAGTAGGCGTTCTGCACGCCGGTGGCCTTGATGCGCCGGTCCATGTCGGCCTGCATCAGCTCCCAGATGGCCCACCCCCACGGTCGCACGACCATGGTCCCCCGCACCGGGCCGGTCTCGGCCAGTTCGGCCCGAGCGACGACGTCCTGGTACCACTGGGGGAAATCCTCCCCCTGGGGGGTGAGCACGGCCTGGTTGGCCACGAGCCTTCCGCCTCCTCCGCGGTGTGGGAGCCAAGAGTCGCAGCGTACCCAGGCTGGGCGACCCGGGCAAAAGACAAACGCCTTCGGCGCTGCCGTTGGCGGCCACTGGATCCCGCCGAGGACCGGCCAGAAGGGATCCCGGCGAAGAACTCACCGAGAGGATCCCGCCGAAGGACCCGATGGGGCTCGGGGGAGCTGTCTCGGGCTCCCCCGAATCAATCAAAACAACGCGCTGGTCAGGTTCCGGCGGTAGCGCATGGTCAGCGGGTGGTCGTCGCCGAGGAGCTGGAAGACGTCCAGCATGAGCCTGCGGGCGGGCTCGCGCCGCTCGCCGCCCTCGCGCACGGCCGCGAGCAGCTGGTCCAGCGCCGTCTCTGGCGCGCCGTCGCTGGCCATGCGCGCCGCCGCGGCGAACGGCGACGCCTGGTCGGCGCCCTCCCGTGCCAGCCGGGCACGGGCCAGCAGCGCGGCCGCCTCCGGCGCCTGCTCCACCGGCCCGAGCAGCTCCAGTGCCTCGTCGACCTCGCCGCGGACCATGGCGAGCCCCGCGAGCCCGACCCTGGCGGGGACGCTGTCCGGGTCGGCGGCGAGCGCCTCGCGGTAGCGGACCTCGGCGTCGGCCGGGTCGAGCGACGCGGCCTCGGCGGCGGCCAGGTCGGCCTGGCTCGGCACCAGCGCCTCGATGAAGCGCTCGACCACGGCGGGTGGCTGGGCGCCGACGAACTCGTCGACGATGCGGCCGTCGGCGAACGCCTTGACGGCCGGGATGCCCTGGATCCCGAAGGCGGCCGAGAGTCGTGGGGCCTGGTCGACGTCGAGCTTGGCGAGCACCACCCGGCCGCCGCGCGCGGTCACCGCCTGCTCAAGGATCGGCCCGAGGACGCGGCACGGCGCGCACCACCCGGCCCAGAAGTCGACCACCACAGGGACGTCGAAGGAGCGGCGCAGCACCCGCTCCTGGAAGTCAGCCTCGCCGACGTCGATGACGACGTCGTGGGCGACAGGTTGCTCGCTCATGCCGACTTGGTACGCCCGTGGACCACGTTTCCGCAAGCTGACCTGGGGTGGACGCGCCAGCCGGGACGGATCAGGTCTCTGGCGAGCTCGCCAGCGGGTGGGCGAGCTGGTCGGCGTGCTCCTCCAGGTGGCGGACCAGGAAGTCCTCCACGATCTGGGCGACGGTCATGCGCCCGAGCGTCTGGTGGGTGCCGGTACGGGCCAGCGCGGCGTCGTCGAGCCGGTCGAGCAGGGCGAGCACCCCGGCCACGCCCTGGTCCATCCGGCCGAGCAGCACCAGGAGGTCGTCGCGGCGATCCCGTTCGATCGCCGTGACCCGGTCCGGGTCGGTCTTGACCCGGCCGAAGGGGACGCCGTCGGTCCCGTTGGCGACCGTCTCGGCCTGGCGGACCCAGTAGGGCAGCATCTCAGCCACGTGGGCGAGCACCTGGCCGGCCTCCCAGCGCTCACCCGTGCCAGGGTCGGCCTCGGTGACGGTGCCAGGCCGCCAGGCGCCCAGGTTGGCGCGGATCCGCCCGGCCGCGGCGAGCAGCCGCGCCGCCAGGTCACGTCCCCGGGAGGACTCCTGCCCGGCGGAGCGCTGGTCCGGCGGCGGTGTCGCGCTCACTGGCCGAGCCGGGGACGGACCCGCTCCGGGTCGGGCGTGAACGCGCGGGTGCTGGTCTCCTCCACCCGGTTGGTGAGCACGCCCAAGCCGTCCACCTCCAGCTCCACCTCGTCTCCCGGTTGCAGGTAGGGGTACTTCTCCGAGCCGTGGACCAGGGCGAGCTCCAGGATGCAGCCGGTGCCGCAGGTGCCCGAGCCGAGCACGTCGCCGCGGCGCACCGGCGCCCCCTCGGCCGCGTAGCTCAGCATCTCGGCGAAGCTCCACCACAACCCGTCCAGGTCGGCCCGCGAGTACTCGACCCCGTTGACCCTGGCCGACATCGCCGCCCTCGGCACCTCGCGCAGGCCCCTCGGCGCGAACTCGTTGGTGGTGACCAGCCACGGCCCGAGGGAGGTGGCGAAGTCCTTGCCTTTGGCGGGGCCGAGCGACAGCGCCATCTCGCGGCGCTGGACGTCCCTGGCAGACCAGTCGTTCATCACCATGAACCCGGCCACCGCCCGGTCGGCGTCGTCCAGGCCGGCCGCGCCGGCGTCCCTGCCGAGGACGCAGGCGACCTCCAGCTCGTAATCGAGCTCGTCGGATCGCGGCGGGGCGGCCACCGGGTCGCCTGGACCGACGATCGCGTGCGGGTTGGTGAAGTAGAAGACCGGCAGCTCATACCAGTCCGGGTTCATCTCCAGGCCGCGGCGCGCCCTGGCCGTGCGCACGTGCTGCTCGAACGCGTAGAAGTCACGCACGCTGGGCGGGTCGGCGACCGGCGCGAGCAGCCGGGCCGACGCCAGCGGCTGCGGTTCGGCCACCGGCGCCGGCCGCAGCTCCGGGTCCTCGTTGGCCGCCATCGCCAGGTCGAGCACGGCGTCGAGCCCGGTCAGGCCCTCGCCGTCACCCACCGGCACGATCGTCTCCCCGTCCAGGTAGCCGACCTGAGCGCCGCCAGGCGCGGCGAAGCGCACGATCTTCATGCCTGCTCGACTCCCTCCCGTGCCTGATCCCGGCCACGCCATGCCCCTGCTGGCCGTCCCGGGGAAGGGTACCGGTTCGCGCCGCCCGGCCGTCAGGGGCGATTTGCCACGCAGCTCTTCCCAAGCGCCGCAAACCCCGCGCGAACCTGCGTACTTTTCTGGAAGCCTTTGGGTGCGAGCTGCCGCGTTTCCGCTGCTCAGCAGCCCTTTTGCGGCGTACGCGAATGTGGTCGCTCGGGACCGATCGCCGCAACCGGGTGGTTTGCGGAAGCCGGGTAGGAGCCAGTCAGGTGCCTTCAATTGGGACTCTCGTGTCTGCAGAAGGGGGCGGCGCATGCCTCGGGGAAAGCATGAATTTCGGCCATCGCGTGGAATCCGTGCCTTGATGGTCGTCTTGGCGGTCGGCATTCCACTTGCCGTGGTCGCGGCCGGCCTTTCCATACCGACTCGCGCCAAGGCCGACGGCGCCACCACGGCCGGCAGGGGCACGACCACCGACGTCACCCTCAACATCCCGTTGATGTTCCTGGACAACCTCTGCAACGGCGACGTCGTCACCCTCCACGGCGACCTGCGCATCATCACCAGGACCACGCCCACCCGCAACGGCGGCTACACGGTGCGCTCGACCGCGATCGCCCGCAACCTGCAGGGCGAGCGGGCGGCACCGCCACCGCCGATCGGCTACCACGGTGACGACGGCGAGAACACCTTCTCGTACTACGCGCCGCCGCCCTACCCGTCCACCTTCCGGGTGGTGCACTGGACCAGGCTCGTTCCCGAGGCCCCCGCGCCGACCATGTACCTCGTGCTGGTGCTCAGGGAGACCGTCCTGGCGGACGGGACGGTGGTGCCGGTGTTCGAGCGCGCCTTCCTCGTCTGTGCGCGGCCGACCTGTTCGAGCAGGCACGTCTAGGTATCCCCTGCTGGGAGCGCGTCCGGCGTGGCCCACGGCGGTTGGATGCGCCTGAGCACGGGCCAGGGAGGGCAGAACCATGACCAACGAAGACCAGCGGACAGCCGACGAGCAGCGGCGGGACGTCAGCCGGCGTGGATTGTTCAAGCGCGCGGCCGCGGTGGGGCTCGGCTCGCTCGCCGCCCGCGGGGTCTACGAGGTGCTCGACGAGTTCGACGGGCCGACGCGCGCCGAGGCGGCGACGGTGTTCCGCCGGTTCCAGGAGCAGTACCTCATCGACCAGGTCGAGGGGATCGTTGACAACGGCGTTGGCGTCGCCATCCCGCCGCTGCACAACGACGTGTTCACCGCCAAGCTCAAGAGCAGCACCAACTGGACCACCGCCGCGCTGAAGAGCGCCAAGACCCGGGTCGAGAACGCGATCGCCAAGGTGGAGGCGCCCTACCCCTCGACCGCCGCGGGACTGACCATCGTGGTCGGCTGGGGGCTCCCCTACTTCCGCACCTTCACGCCCACCCTGTGGCCGACCTACCTGCCGAAGATCCCCAACACCAACCCGGCGCAGTACGCCGTGCTGGACGCGATCAAGTTTCCCAGCGACCCCGGCAACGTGGTGCTGGAAGACAACCACGTGATGTTCAAGTTCCGCAGCGACTCCGCCTCGATCGTCGGCGGCGCCGAGGGAGCGCTGTTCGACGACCAGAACAGCGGCGCCTACATCGGCGACCTGTTCGACCTGACCAGCAAGCGCATCGGCTTCCTCGGCCGCGGGTTCGGCAGCCGCAGCATCGCCAAGACGCTCGCCCTGGCCGCCGGCGTCCCCGGCGCCGACAAGATCCCCGAGGCCGCCCAGTTGATGCTCGGCTTCACCAGCACCCAGGCGCAGGCGCTCGGCCCGGACCTCATCCCCAGCTTCGAGACCCTGCGCGGCGTCACCAACCAGTACCCGAACGGCTACTTCACCGCCGGCTGCGCCATGCACCTGTCCCACCTCTACCTGGACCTCGACATCTGGTACAGCAGCTTCGACTACGCCGGCCGGGTCAAGCGGATGTTCTCGCCCCGCACCCCGGTCCCGTCGAACTCCAACACCGTCACCATCCCGAACGGTCCCGCGCAGGTCTCGACCATGGCGCAGGTCAAGCAGGACGCCGCCAGCGGCCTGCTGGGCCACAACGCCCTGCTGCAGCAGGCCGCCCGGCTCGGCAACGACCAGACCGACAACTACGGCCGGTTCCGGCGCAAGGGCACCTCGGTGCCCCTGCGGGAGGACTTCAACACCCTGGACGACCCGTTCGCCTGGGCCCCCGGCGGCGTGGGTCCCACCAACAAGCCGGGCATGCACTTCGTGGCATTCCTCCCCGGCCACCACCTGTTCCATCGCGCCCGGCTGGCGATGGACGGGGTGATGCCGGACGGGACCAACTTCCGTAACCCTCCGTACTCCATCCCCGACGAGAACAACGGCATCAACGCCAGGATGCATGCCTCGCACCGCCAGAACTACGTCATCCCACCGCGCCGGAACCGTTCGTTCCCCCTGGCCGAGCTGCTGACCTGAGCGTGACCGGCCCGCCGACGGTCAGGGGGTCCCGGCGTGGCTGCCGGAGAACTCCCGCTCGGCCTGGAACTCCGTGGCGAAGGAGGTGTCGCTGGTGAGTCGGAGGACCTTGAACTGGCCGTCGGCGCGCTGGCCGGTCTCCACCATGCGGCGGCGGTAGCGGTCGAATTCCCCCGAGCGCACGACCCGGATGACCGGGGCGCCGTACCGCAACGACTTCCGCTTGGTCTGGTACTCGCTGTTCTGCACGGCGACGGCCGCGTCCAGGCGGTCGACCAGCGCCGACCCGTCGCCCTCGGCGACCGGATGGTCGAACTCGATCAGGAAGACCAGCCGGGGGGTGGTGCCGTCCACCAGCTCGGCGACCGCCGCGATGAAGTGGTAGCTGCCCCGGAACTCGGCCAGGGCCTGGTCGACCGCGGTGATGACCTGGGTCTCGTAGAGCTTCTCGCCGGTGAACGAGACGACCCCTTTGCCCTTCTGCACGAACCGGATCAGCGGGGTCTGCCCGTACCGCCCGGCGACCTCGACGATGTCGTTCATGTCGTAGCGGTACAGCCCGGAGGCGTTGGTGACGTAGACGAAATACCGCTGCCCGTCCTCCAGCCGCTCGACCGGCAGGAGCTCGCGGCCCTCTGGCGCGCGGTCCTCGCCGGCGGGGAAGAACTCCAGCACGTTGGTGCCGACCGCGATCACCCCGGCGTCGCCCTGGTCGCTCAAGGGCACCGAGCCGCGCAGCTCGGTGGCGTAGTACCCGAGGTCCCTGACCGGCGGTCCCTGCGGGAAGTACTGGTCGAACTTGGCGAGGTAAGCGCCGACCGTCCCGCCTTTCCAGCAGCCGACCGCGGCCAGCTCCGGCCACGCCAGCCCGGGCAGCAGGACACCGTCGCCACGGGTGGCCGCCCGCTCCAGCCGCCGGGCGCGCTCAGGATCGGGCCGCAGGCGCAGCGACGCCCGGAAGTCCTGCGGGACCTCGCCGTCCGGGGAGAGCGAGCCGTCGCGGACGTCGCGTATGATCGCCTCGGTGTGGCGGCCGAGCCGGTCGGCGAGCAGGACGATCGTGCTGGGGTTGACGGTGGCGATACAGCTGATGTCCTGCCCGGCGGCCAGCCGCAGCAGGGTGTAGTACTTGGCCTCGTAGTCCTCGATGGTGAACACCCCGTAGGGCGCGGTATACATCGACTTGACCGGTCCGGGCATGGTGCGGTAGGCGTGGCCGGACTCGGCGCCGCAGGGCGTCCCGTCGGGTGCGTGCGACTCCACCTCCGGGCTCACCACGCTGAGCATTCTGCCGCCGGCGATCCCGGGATGATCGCGGTACAGGCCGCACAGCCACAGCCAGGTGAGCCGTGACTTGGCCCGGCGGCTCTCGCTGGTCATCGGGATGTACTTCGACGCTCCGGTGGTCCCGCTGGTGGTGGTGAACAGCACGGGCGGCTGCTTGGTCAGCTGGTTGGGCCGTCCGAGCATGGCCGCGTTGATGTAGGGTTCCAGGTCCTCGTAGGTGGAGATGGGGACCCGCTCCTGGAACTCCCGGAACGAGGTGACGCCGGCGAAGCCGTGGCGGCGGCCGAACTCGGTGTCGGCGTTGGTCCCCACGATCTCGCGGAGCAGGCGCTGCTGCGCCTTGGCTGGGTCCTGGCTGACGGCGGCGAACCGCTTCACCGTCCGGGGTGCCTTGACCCAGAGCAGCAGCCGTCCTACGCGCGACATCGGTCGCCCCCTTTCGCCTTCCTACGACACGCGGGCCTCGTCGACCGTCCATTGCCGCAGCATCGCCTGGTCGACCTGGACGCCCAGCCCGGCTCCGGCCGGCCGTCGCGGTGGACGGCCGCCGTAGCCGAACTGGACCAGCGGCGACACGGGGTCCTCCCTGAGGAGATGCCGCCCGAAACAGCCCTCGGCGTACCGCACCCCCGGCGTCAGCGGCGCCATTGCCGACAGCAGCGTCACGTGCGCCGCGGACAGCAGCGACGACTCCCCGACCTGGCATCCGACCTGCAACATCAGGCCGGCGTCCAGGGCGTCCCGGCACCGTGCGTGCGCCCCGACGAGCCCGCCGCATTTCGAGATCCGCACGTTCGCGCCGGTGCACGCCTGGTGGCTGATCAGCGCCTGCAACGAGTCGCGGTCGGTGAGGCCCTCGTCCACCACGATCCCGGCGGACGACTCCCGGACCAGCCGGGCGAGGCCGACGAGGTCGTGCGAGGCGATCGGCTGCTCGAACGACTCGATCCCGATCGCGCGCAGTTCGCCGATGACCGCCAGCGCCTGGTCGACCTCCCACGCCATGTTGGCGTCGACCCGGAGGTCGACCCGCCGGCCGAGGACCCGCCGGGCGGTGCTTGCCGCCTGGACGGCGCCTGCCGGTCCGAGCTTCAGCTTGACGTGCCGGAAGCCGAACGCCCGCATCTTCAGCAGCGACTTCACGTACGGCCAGCCGTGATCGGCGGACACGACCCCGCTGTAGCGGGGCCGTGTCGCGGCCGCGGCGGTCGCGCCGCCGGCCGAGCCGAGCCGCACCGGCTCGCCGCCAGCCCTCCCGAACGCATCGAGCAGTGCCAGGTCGACGCAGCACCATGCCGACGACTGCGGGACGCCGGGGCGGACCCACTCGGCCGGAGCCTTGCCATCGCATTTCTCGAGGAACGAGACGACCTCGGCGAGCGACTCGAACGCCCGCCCGAGCAGGGCCGGCAGGATCGTGTCGCGAAGCATGGCGAACGCCTCCTCGCGGCTCTCGCCCGAGACGTAGGCGCGGGGTAGGCACTCCCCCCAGCCCTCGACGCCGCTGTCCAGACCGACCCGCAGGAACACGCTCTCGGAGCTGTGCCGTGCCGCGGCGGCGTGTCGGAAGGCAACCTTGAAGGGGAGGTCGACCGCGAACAGCTGCAACTCGGTCACTGTCGGCATCGTGAGCCTCCTGCCGGCCGAGCGCGGCAGGCGGTCACGGCCTGCCCGCCTGGTGCGGAGATGGTGAAGAGGCCCGGCTCGACAGCCACGCGAGCATGTCGGCCAGGTACCGTGAGCGATCGGGCTCGAAGTCCAGGGTGTGGCCAGCGCCCGGGTACGCCACGTAGGTTTTGTCCTCGGTGCCGAGCCCCGCGAACCAGCCACGCGTCTTCGGAACGTCCATCATCGCGTCGCCCTCGCCCACCAGGACGAGGATCGGCAGGAGCAGCTGGGCGGAGGCGGATCGGCGGCGCCGGTCGAGGCGGCCGGTCTGCCAGAAGAACCGCGCCGTCGCCTCCAGGAGCCGGAGCGGATCCGCGCGGATGAAGTCGAGGTAGCGGGGGGTGGTGGTGTACTGCTCCGGCGTCAGCGGGATGCCGATGTGCGCCGTCGGAACGATCACGTGGCCGACGACGACCTGGAGCTTGCGAGCCGGCGCGAGGTCGACCCGGGGTATCAGGCCGGGACCGAGCAGCATCAGGCCGGAGAGCGGCGCGGGCCGCAGCGCCGCGTGGACGACGGCGAGCTTGGCGGCCCAGCTCGACGCGGCCAGGAACACCGGCGTCCCCTGGTGCTCGGACGCGACGAACCTCAGCACGTCGTCGAGGTCGTCGAGCGCGCGTTCGTAGTGGGCGAGATCTCCTCGCCGGCCGCCCGACCGGCCCGAGCCGCGCCGGTCGGGCGCGTAGACGGCCACACCCTGCTTCTCGAGGTCGACGGCGGTCTCACCGAACCAGCCCCCATGGCTGGCGATGCCGTGCAGGAAGACCATCACCGCCCACGGGTCCACCTGCCCGTCCGGCCAGCGCAGGCAGTGCAGCTCCACACCGTCGCTCGCCCGGATGACATGGCTCGCGGCGCCCCCGCCGCCCAGCGCTCCCGCTGGCCCCTCAGCCCGCGCCACCGTCCCGGTCGCCCCCAAGCGGCCGACCCGCTCCGCCTGACGCGAGCCCCGCCGGGTGTCGACGGGGCGGGATGGACCACGCACGCGCGTCGGCGGCTGGGCCGGCCATCGCCTGATTGTCGGCCGGCGCTCCTTGGAGGTCAACGAAACGACGGTCACGCCTCCTGCGCCGCGTCCCGGATGACGGTGCGCTGCGTCCCGAGGTCGAGGCGCCCGTCGGGAGTCGCGATGGACGCGGTGATCACGTCGCCGTCCTTGAGGTAGCTGGGATTTCGTTCCTCGCGCGAGAGGAACGTCCTCCACTTGAGGGGCGTGGGGAGCAGCCCGCCGAGCCGTTCCACGATCGCCGATGGCGCCTGCAACGCGGTGCCGCCTGGCGTTCCGGTGAGCACCAGATCACCAGGATCGAGCGGCTGGAACCCGGCCAGCAGGCTCAGTGCCGCCGCCGGGCGGTTGATCATGTCGGCGACCGTCCCGTCCTGCCGGAGCTCGCCGTTGACCCACAGCCGCAGCCGTAGCCCGCGCAGCAGCGGGAACTCCTCCGCATCGAGCAGGACCAGGCGCGGTCCGGTCGGGGTGAAGGTCGGGTAGGACTTGCTCTCGTAGAACTGGCCCTTCTCGAGCTGGATGTCGCGGGCGCTGACGTCGTTGCCGATCACCACGCCGGCGACGCGTACTGGAAGGTCGGCGTCGGTCACGGTGGTCCCGATCGCCAGACCGCGCCCCATGACCAGGCCCAGCTCGACCTCGTAGTCGAGGAGCCGCACGTGCGCGGGGCGGACGACGTCGTCCGTCGGTCCACTGATCGACGCCGAGCTCTTGCGGAAGAACACCGCCGGCGGGTCGGCGCCGAAGCCAGACTCGAGCGCGTGCGTGCGGTAGTTCACCGCCTGCGCCACCACCCTGCATGGCGCCGTGACCGGCGAGAGGAGCGACAGCTCGTCCGCTGGCACGCCCACAACCGTGGTCGCGGCCGCCACTCGCACCGCTTCGAGGCCGTCGACCAGCACTTCGGCGGTGGTGGCGAACTCGCCGTCCACCGGGAAGGCCTGGCTTCCGCGCTGGACGTACCAGCCCTCGGCGGTGCGGATGACGTCGGTGCTCATGGTGGGGTCACTCTAGGTCGCTCGCCAGATGCGGTCACCAAGGGCCAGCAGCCCTGCCTGCGCCAGGCATGGTAGCGAGCTGTAACGCCCGAACGTCGTACAGCGCTCTTGGTTATTGAAGGAAACGCTGTTCGCAGAGATGCCAATCACCACCCTGGACGGTCGGTATCCCGGCGAGACTTGCCCGTGCGAGCCCTGCCAGCGACCCGCCGCAGCGTGACTGGTCATGCGCGAGTGCACGCGCAGTCAGGAGACGGCGTCAGCGAGTAGTGGACGGCGACAAGCTAGCGCGAGGTCGCGGTGTGGGCCTGGGACGATCGTGGTGTTGGCGTTTCGACGTGCTGCCTGCTCACGACGCGACGCCGGAGGCGTGGCCAGTACCCGGCCTGCCAACCGCAGCGGGAGAACCCCGAACGTGCCTGGCAGGGCCCGCGCTGCCTCTCACCGTACCCAGCCGTCAGCTACGCAGGGGAGGCCTGGCCGAAGCCGCGCCACCAACCGGCCCGGGCGGAGCGTGTCCGGCCTGAGGACAAGGAGGTGCTGCCCAGACCGCAGTCAGTCATCCACCCCACGCTCGGCGACCGGAAGGCCAACCTACGCACTGGTCCGCTGTTCGTTGCCCAAGGAAGGGCCGGCTCATGAAACGCTTGCTCGCCACTGCCGCCGCGCTGGCGGTCCTGCTCACCATCGTTGTGGCAGCCAACCTCGCCTCGGTCTCCGCACAGGTTGTTCCCAACCCGGAGACTCGGGTGTTCACCTGCACAGGCACCACCGATGCCAACGCCGTCATCAACTGCACGTTCCCCACCGGCGTGGCGGCATTGTCCGCCGCGCCGACCCCTGCCAACGGCGGCATCGTCCTAGTCAGTGTGCTCGCCCCGGCGGGCGGCCAGTCCAACCTCCCCGATAACATCTCGGTCATCGCAGCGACGACGACGTCGGTGCGGCTGCGGATCATCGGGACCCAGATCGTTCACTACGCTGGCCCCGAGCCTGGCGGCCACGATGGCCCGCTCGCCTACAAGACCGGCGATGTCGAGCTGCGCATTCGCGCCAGCGTCAACGTCATGCCGTACTGCAACGCCAATCCCTGCAGCTAACCGACGGCCCGAATCACACAGCCCGGGTGTTGGGCTGCTTGTCGACGAAACCGCTTCTCGATCTCGACCAGACAGGCCTGTTGCGCCATCGGCCCGGCGGGATGCCGGGCCGATGAGCGTGCTGTTGGTGGTCAAAGCGCCATGCGAGACCGCCTGTGCTGGCGGGGGCCGGCCGGGTGCCGCCGCCGGTACAGCAGCCATCCGCAGAGCGCGGCCAGCAAGCCAGTGGCCAGGGCGCCCAGCCCGGCGATGATCCGCCGGCTGGCTGGATTGGCCGCTGCCGGAATCGCCGAGTTGGCGGGCGAGGGTGTGACGGTGGGCGCCGGCCCGGCCGGCTGGGTCACCCTCGGAGTGGTCACCGGCGGGATCGTCGAGGGCGGCGTGCCGATGCCGCCGCCGTCGATGCTGACCTGGGTGGGGCCAAGTGCGTAGCGGGCGACGCTGACCCCGGTGGTGCGGGACGTGCGGAGCTGGTAGAGCCGGCCGTCGGGTCCGACCCGCACCCCGGTGATCGGGGTGTCGCCCCAGACCGCGCGGGCGTCGAGCGCGAACCGCTGGCGGGTCACTCCCGTCGGTGACAGGCGCAGGACCAGGTGCTCCCACAGGAACTTGGTCTTGGTCTGCTGCGAGGCCTCCAGCGTGACCACCGGGTCGCCGCCGACCAGCGCGGGCGTGCCGAGCAGGCCGCCGATGTCGGTCTTGCTGGTGACCCGCCAGGCGCGCACGAGCTGGCCGGCCTTGCTGGTCAGGGCGAAGCGCCACTCGTGACCGGAGACCATGGTCGAGGTCAGCCGCAGCCCGTTCGTGAGCGGCTGTTGGGGGCTGGCCCGCCGGCGCTGCTCGGCCAGCGGCAG
>DATLQA010000081.1:0-5475 GCA_035535495.1 Actinomycetota bacterium
CCTCGACGGCTCGACTCCGGTACTGGTCGCACCAGGCCAGGCCGCCCGCAAGCTGACCACCCCGGCGGTGCGCGGGGCCGCCCGCCAGGTCGCTCGCGACCAGGCGCGCGGGGTCGCCGTGATCGACGACCTGCAAGGCCCTGACCAGGTCAGCGTCACCGGCACGTCCGGCACCCGCGTGCTGCCAGGAGGCGGCGAGGTGTCCAGCCTCACCTGGACCCCGCAGGGCGGCCTGGCCTGGTCGGTCGACGCCCACAGCCTGCGCCTAACCGGCGCCGACGGCCGTGACGTGCGCACCGTCTCCCCACCTGCCGGCACCGTAGGGGTCTACGCCCCGGTGTTCACCAGCCCGACCCGGCTGGTCGCGGTGGTGGAGGAGGCGCCGGCGGGCGCCGAGCACCACCCGGGTACCACCACGCTGAACAACCTGTACGCCCACGACCTGGCCACCGGGACCTGGACCAGGCTGACCGCCTTCACCGCGGCCGGGACGCGCTGGTCGTCGATCCGCACGCCGATGGCCACGCCCAGCGGTGACGTGCTGTTCGTCCGGGTGACCGGCGACGCCGCCGCGACCGTCGTCCCGGCGTTCAGCCTGTGGCGGCTGCACCAGGGCCAGGCCCGCATGGACCGGGCGCTGCCGGCCGACACCTACCTGGCCGGCCGGCTCGGCGACGACCTCGCCGTCAACCAGCAGGACGCCAGGCAGGGCGTCTGGCGGATGGCGCGGCTGAAGGCGAGCGGCCTGGTGCCGGCCGGCTGCGGCAGCACCCTGGTCGCCTCGACCGTACCCGACCCCGACGTGCCGCCGGTGGCCGCACCGGCCGCGTCCGGGCCGATCCCCGCCCAGGCCGAGCTGGGCGTCGCCGTCGGCGACTTCGGCTCCAAGGCGGCGGCCGCCGCCGCCCGCGCCCGCCTGGCCGACGCGGCCGCCTGGACCGTGGCGGGCCACGACGACGCGCCGATGGCGGTCCGCCCCGGCGCCTGGATCCTGCTCCGCCGCGTCTCCGGCGGCGTGGACCCCAGCGCCGAGCTGGCCAAGGTGCGAGCGGCCCACCCCGAGCTCAAGGAGCGCTCGTTCGTGGTGATCGCCGGCCGGTAACCCGGCCAGGCTCGTGACGCCTTCACCCGGGGACTCCATCCGGCGTCCCCGGGTGAAGGACATGGCCCCGTACCATGCGCGGATCGATTGCTACCTCACACCTGGGTGCGGGCGAGCACCACGTCCACGCTGCCGCGAGCTCCATACAGCAGCACGGTCGCCTTGCCGCGGAAGGCGGTCACCGCCCCAGGTGACGAAGACCTTGCCGCTCGAGGCGGCCACCGAAGGGTAGTCGCCCGGGGTGGCGAAGGTGTGGCTGCGGAACGCGCCGCTGGTGTTGTCGGCCAGCGTCACGCGGCTGTCGTGCTCCCAGGCGAGGTAGGTGTGGGTGGGGCCGGTAAACAGGTCGTGGCGCCTTGAGCTGGTCACCGCTCACCCAGGATCCGCTGGTCAGGCGGTGGTTTACGGCTCGCTGGGGACGATGATCCACATGGCCAGGTAGATCACCAGGCCGGAGCCGCCGAGCACCGCCAGCACGATGAACAGCACCCGCATCAGGGTCGCGTCGAGGCTGAAGTACTGCGCCAGGCCGCCACAGACACCGGCCAGCTTGCGATCGGTCTTGCTGCGGTACAGCTTGCGGTTCTGGGCCATGGCAGCGCCCTTTCGCGACGGGGGCCACGATGCCCGTGAGGTCGTGCCTCGTGGCGGGTGGCCCCATCCTTCCCCTTGGATCTCCCACGGAGTGCCAGGCAAGCCGGCAGGTCCGCGGTCGCAGGGTTTCAGGATCACCCGGCGATGTCGAGGCCGATGACCGCACCGGCGCATCCAGTTGGCTCCCGCGGGGTAACGCGCTGCCGGCGGTGGTAGTCGTGGGTGATCGGACACGGGGCTCTACCTGGTGGTGAGTGTGGGTGGCGATTGTTCAGGCCGTGACGGAGCTCTGGGGGCGGGTGCTTGCCGGCCGCTACGAGCTGGGCCGGGTGCTCGGGGCTGGCGGGATGGCCACCGTGTATCTGGCCGACGACCGGTTGCTGGAACGCCAGGTAGCGGTCAAGGTGCTCAACTCGTCGTACGCGCAGGATTCGTTGGCGGTGGCACGGTTCCGCGCCGAGGCCTGCACCGCGGCCAGGTTGAGCCATCCCAACATCGTGGCGGTCTTCGACTCGGGCTCTGATGCCGGGGTGCACTACCTGGTGATGGAGTATGTCCCGGGCCAGAGCCTGGCCGAGCTGCTGCGGCGGCACGGCCCGCTACCGCCACGGCGGGCAGCCGAACTCACCAGCCAGGTGTGCGCGGCGCTGGCGGCCGCGCACACCCGAGGGGTGGTGCATCGCGACGTCAAGCCCGGCAACGTGCTGCTCGGCGGTGACGGGCGGCTGAAGGTGGCGGACTTCGGGATCGCCAAGGCGGCGGCCGCTCCCGCCCTGACCGGTGATGGGATGGTGCTGGGAACGGCGGCATATCTGTCGCCCGAGCAGGCCCAGGGCGAGCCGGTGGATCCTCGCTCCGACGTGTACGCGCTTGGCTGTGTGCTCTATGAGCTGCTGACCGGCGCGCCGCCGTTCGGGTCGGCCGCCGACAGCCCGCCGGTGGCGGTCGCCATCCGGCAGGTCAGCGAGCCGCCCGAGCCACCCTCACGGCGCAACCCGCGGATCCCCGCGCCGCTGGACGCGGTGGTGCTGACCGCCATGGCCAAGCAGCCCGGCCAGCGCTATCAGAGCACGCAGGCGATGCACGGCGACCTCGCCCGTGTCCTCGCCGGACGGTCCCTCTCGACCGGACCAGGTGCGGCCGAGGCGCCGACCGTCACGCGCCCCACCCTGCCAGTGGCCGCCGGGCCGGCGTCCGCCGCCCGGCGGCCGGCGTGGGCTCCCGTGCGGCTGCTGGCGGCGGCAGGGATCGTGGTGGCGCTGATGATGGCGATGCTGTGGCCGGACAGTGCCGCGCCGGCCGGGCGCGCCCAGGCCACCCCGACCATCGCGCCGGCGTCCACCAGCCCGCCGGCCACGACCGCGGCTTCACCCACGTCGACGCCGTCCCAAGCCGGGCGCGTGAAGCGCGCCAGAAAACCTGACCGCAGTGGTCAGCACGGCCGCGCGGTCGGGCATGAGCGACCACGAGATCGCGACGACCCGAAGGCGCAGGGCCGAGGCGATCACTGACGCCGTCCAGGCGGGGTTGTCGGCCCGTGGCGCGCGCCGACGGCTAAGACGACCTGCCCGCGGCAGAGGACCGCGAGCTGGTGACCGCGGATTCGAGGTGCGCCTGACGGGCCGGGGCCCGGTCTGTCAGGCGCGGGCGAGGGTGATCAGCACCGCGTCGAGCAGGTGGGCCCCTGATGGCTCGCCCGCACCCCTCACCGTGACCATCCGGAAGCGGAGGGCGGGAACGGCAAGCTCCGCCGCGTCCTCCTCCGGCCAGCGCCCGGTGCCGATGGCCCGACCGGACGAGCCGTACCGCAGGCCGAACCCGTTGAGCTTCACGAACGGCCCCGTTGGCGCCCTGGACCTGCTGACCGCCAGGTAGCTCCTTGGCAGGGTGCAGGTGACCTTGGCGAGGTCGACGCCGAGGAACACGGCCTCGGTCCTGCTCGCGCACGGGTCGTCGTGCTCGCGCACGACGCGCCAGGAGCGTGGCGCGCCGAACGCCACGCCGCCGTAGGCGACCTGCTTGGTGCCTGGCGCTCCCGCCTGCCGGCCGGGCCGGACCGAGGTGAGGATGCGCTCGAACAGCGCCTGGCTGGTGGCGCTCGGGGCGACCACCTCGAGCAGCAGGCCGGCGCCGTCCTGGGTGGCGTGGAACACCGCGTGGTGGATCGACCAGCTGGCGGGAACCTGGTTGTTGGCGCCCCACCCGTGCAGGTCGACCACGGTGTTCACCGGCACCCTCAGGCCGTTGACGGTGCGCTCCGTGCCGCCTGGCAGCTCCGCGTCGGGCATGCTGCGGAGGACCGCGAACGGGTGGCGGGCGTCGCAGGCGATCGCCTTCCGGATCTCCCTGCCGGGCGCGGGCGGCGGATCGGGCAGCATCGCCACCGCCATCTCCGGCTGCTCGAGGCCGAGGCATGGGCCTGCAACGCCGACCGCCCATCCCGTCGGCGCCGAGAACACCAGGCCGCCGTGGGCGATCTCGTTGGTGGTGCCCGTGGGGGCGCTCGGCCGGCTCGCCGGTCCGTCCCGGGTGACCGGCACCAGGTTCCGCGTGACCAGGACCGCGGCGACCAGGCCGGCGACCGCCAGGCCGGCGCCTGACCGGCGGGCGCGTCGCCGCCAGTGGCCGCGCCGCTCGGTCCGGGCGGGATCGCGAGGGGTGGTGGCGGCGCTCACCGCCTCGCTGAGGTCCCTGAGACGCTGGTCAAGGTCTGGAGCGGGCATCGTCCGGCTCCTCCTTCGCTCCGTGGACAGGCTGCTGCTCGTCGTCTCCGAGCAGCAGCGCCAGCCGGCGGCGACCCTCGACCAGCCGGCCCTTGACCGTCCCGCTCGGCATCCCGAGGTGCCTTGCGACCTGGTCGACCGGGAGGTCGGCCAGGTGGTGCAGGACGAGCACCTCGCGGTACTTGCGGGGCAGCTTGGCGAGGGCGTCGACCAGGGCCCGGTCCTCCGGTTCGAACGGCTGGACGGGCGCGGGCGGGCCGAGCCGGGCGAGCAGGGCCGCCTGCCGCCGGACCCGCCGCAGCCCATTGCTGGCCAGCCGCATCGCGACCAGCCGGACCCAGGCTTCAGGCAGCTCGTACCGCTGGATCCGGTCCCACCGGTCCGCGGCCCTGACCATCGCCTCCTGCACGGCGTCCTCGGCCGCCGCCAGGTCGCCGGTGAGCGGGTAGACCTGGCCGACCAGCCGCGACCAGGCCGCGGCATAGAACGCCTGGAAGCTGGACGGAGGAGTGGTCATGGAGCCTCGCGGTCGGGCGCTGGTGCGGTCACCAGTACACACCGGCGACCGGTGCTCCGGTTCGCTCAGCCAGGGACCAGAGGTCCTACCTGGACGGCATGTCCTTGCGGCACGCGTTGGCGGCCTTCAAGTAGGACTTGAGCTGGCCGGTCAGGCGTTGGTCCCTGACACCCTTGACCAGGAGTTGGATGGCGGCGTCGCCACGATCGAGGGCGCTGACGCAGGAGGAGGGCGCGCGCCCCGGCACGGTGACGATGGTCGTGAGCGGGGTTGGCGTGACCCGCGCGACGGCCGGCTCACTGAAATCGACCAGGCGACCGAACCAGATCCCGGTCGCGAACAGCAGCGTCAGCACGACCGCTGTCCAGAGCCGGCGGTAGACGGGCCGGCCGCGGCTCGGCGGAGGCACGGGCGGGAGCTGCGGCCGAGACCCGGTGGCACCCCGCTCGCTCGGCGCGGCCGGGTGGTCCTGCGCGTTGGTCATTGCTCGCCGATCGTGCGACCAGATTGAACGTGCGCGCAAGGTCATAACAGGTCAC
>DATLQA010000082.1:0-2106 GCA_035535495.1 Actinomycetota bacterium
CAGCTCGGTGACCACCGACCGGGCCGAGAACAGGTCGGCCCCGTCGACCAGCACCTGGGGCTGGCTGCTGTCGCCGGTGACGATCGCCACCGCCGCCTCGGCGTCGCGCAGGGCCTTCACGGCGTCCTGGCGACCCTCGCCGGGGGCGGTCCGGACCACCTCCAGCCGGTCGGGGAGGGCGGCCGCCACCTGGTCGGCCTGCGGCCCGACCACCACCGTCTTGACCTGGTCGACGTCGAAGCTGGCCGCGTACCCGAACACCACCAGCAGCAGCACCGGCAGCAGGATCATCATCGCCAGGGTGCGCCGGTCCCGGCGCATCTGACGGAACTCCTTCATCGCCATGGCCCACATACCGGCGGCTCCTCCCGACGCAGAATTCATCATCGGGTGAAGTCTACGGCGAATGAAATCTTCGGGCAAGAAGAGACGGCGCCGGAATCGGTCCCGGCGCCGTCTCCGAGGAGCCGTCAGTCGTTGTCGCGCTCGACCTTGGTCGGCGGCAGCTCGCCGGTGGCCCGCTCCCAGAGCTTGTCGACCAGCTTGCGGGCCAGCAGCACCACGATGGCGCTGACCACGCCGAAGGCGATCCGCTTCATCAGCTTGCGGGCCTCTTCGGGAGCACGCTCCGAGAGCTTGGCCACCTTGTCCTCCATCTGCTTGCGGGTCTCCTCTACCTCCCGGGCGGTTGCTGCTGAGGTTTCCCCCACGTGATCTCCTCCTTCAGCTCGTTGGCGGTCGTCTGGAGCTCGGCCTTGGCCTTCTCCGGAGCGACCTTGGAGGCGGCCAGGCGCTTCTTGCCGACCAGCCCGAGCACCGCGACCACGATCAGCAGCACCAGGGTCACGATGGCGAACCCGAGCCAGCGGGGACCGCCGATCGCCTCGCCGATGGTGTAGAGCAGGAAGCCGAAGGCGTACAGCCCGAGGACGCCGGCCGCGACCAGCAGCGCGCTCGCCTTGGCGCTGGCGGTCAGCCCCTCCTGCAGCTCCTGCTTGGCCAGCAGGATCTCCTGCCGCATGAGGGTGGTGGCGTCGTCGGCGAGCCCTTTCAGCAGCTCACCGGTGGATGGCTCCTCGGTGGGCGCCGCCCCGGCGGGCCGCGTGGTCGTCCGCGCGCCCGACTGCGGGTCCTGGGTTGCCAAGGCAGTCCCCCTTACCGTCGTCTGTGAAGGTCGATGGGACGGCGGTAGCGCCGTCCCACGATCTTCCTACCCCGCCATGGCCAGAGTTATCGCACATCACCGGCGCGGATGCAGTCGCCGCCGGGCGGCCAGCATGGCCGCCAGCCGGGCCACCGCCGCCCGGGTGGTCGGGGTCAGCGGGCGCTCGGCCGCCTGGTGCAGCGGCACCCAGTCCAGCTCGCTGTGCTCGGACGGCTCGCGGTTGCGCGGCTGGCCCTTCCAGGCGGTGGCCAGGTACCAGGCGTCGGCCCGGTCGCCGTCGTGGAAGCAGCCGAGGGCGGTCAGGTCGAGCGGCTCGATCCCGGCCTCCTCCGACGCCTCCCGGGACAGGGCCTCGAGCAGCGTCTCGCCCTCGTCGGGCTTGCCGCCGATGGCGTCCCAGGCTCCGGGGTAGCGGCGGCCCTGGCCGCGGGTGCGCCGGCCGAGCAGGACCCGCCCGCCGGCCGGGTCGAGCAGGAGCAGGGCGGCGCTGGCCGCCTCGGCGAACGGCACCTCGCGGATGGCCGTGGAGGCGCCGACGGTCACCACCGCCAGCGGCCGCCAGACCCGGTCCCCCGCCGGGTCGCGTTCCTCGCGCATGAGGGCGAGCTCGCGGATCGGGAACGCGGCCCGGAGGCCGCCCAGCTCGGCGGCGGCCGCCTCGATCCGGTCCGGGGGCAGGTCCTGGCTGACGGTCACGTGCGGATGGAACGGGTGGGTGCGGCGGTCGAGCTGGGACTCGCGCAGGGCGGCCTCGAGGGCCTGCAGCGCCGGCCCGCCCTCACGCACGACCAGGTAGGCGACCGGGCTGCCGGGCAGGAAGGTGGCGGCGCCGTCCAGCTCGACCAGGAACGGCACCGCCCCCTCGGCCGCCCGCCCGACCAGGGCGACCGCACGGTCCAGGTCGCGCTCGGCCACCGTCTGGGGCGGCACCAGCGTCAGGT
>DATLQA010000083.1:0-13973 GCA_035535495.1 Actinomycetota bacterium
TCAGGGTCCAGGTCGGGTGGGCCGCCATCGGGGATGCGCCAGCGCACGCCCCAGTCGTTGAGGGCGCAGACCACCATGCCCAGTTCCACTCCTGCGCCGGTCAGCTGGTAGCCGGTCGCACGGCCGCCGGCGCTGATCGCCCGGTGCGCGGGCGTCGACGACGTGGTCGAAGCGGTGCGCTTCGCCAGGGAGTCCGGCCTGCAGGTCTCGGTGCGCGGTGGCGGGCACGCCGTGGCCGGGCACGCGGTCGGCGACGGCGTGCTGATGATCGACCTGTCGCTGATGAAGGGGATCCTGGTCGACCCGGCGGCCCGCACCGCCCGCGCCGCCGGCGGGGTGCTGCTGGGAGAGCTGGACCGCGCGACCCAACGGTTCGGGCTGGCCGCTCCGTCCGGGATCGTGAGCCACACCGGGATCGGCGGGCTGACCCTCGGCGGTGGCCTGGGCCACCTGATGCGCAAGTACGGCCTGACCGTGGACAACCTGCTCGCGGTCGACCTGGTGACCGCCGCGGGCGAGCGCATGCGGGTCGACGCCACCGCCGAGCCTGAGCTGTTCTGGGGGCTGCGCGGCGGCGGCGGCAACTTCGGGATCGCCACCGCCTTCAAGTACCGGCTGCACCCGGTCGGCCCGATCGTGCTCGGCGGGCCGATCTTCTGGCCGCTCGCCGACGCCCCGGAGGTGCTCAGCTTCGTCCGCGACTTCGCGCCCCAGGCACCCGACGAGCTGGGCATCGTCATGTTCGGGCGGCTGGCGCCGCCGGGACCGCTGGTGCCACCCGAGCAGTACGGCAAGCCGATCCTTGGACTGGTGCCGGTGTGGGCTGGCGACCCAGCCGAGGGACTGCGGGCGATCGCGCCGCTGCGCCGGATCGGCCGGCCGATCGCCGAGGGGGTGCGGCCGCTGCCGTACCTGTTCCTGCAGTCCATGGTGGATGCCGGCAACCAGCACGGCATGCACTACTACTGGAGATCCCAGCGGCTCCCGAAGCTTGCCGGCGACGTGATCGACGTGATCACCGGGCTGGTCGAGGGCATCACCTCGCCGCTCTCCTACGTGGCCGGGTTCGCCATGGGCGGCGCCGCCGGCCGGGTCGACGCCGGCGCCACGGCGGTTGGCGAGCGCGGGGACGGCTTCGAGGTCAGCATCGTCGCCGGCTGGCCGCCGCCCGACCGTGCCGGCGAGCGCCACACCGCCTGGGTGCGGCAGGGCTGGACGGACCTCCGCCCGCACAGCACCGGGGTGTACGCGCACTTCCTCTCCGACGAGGGCACCGCCGGTGTGGAGGCCGCCTACGGCGCGCGGCTATGGCGGCTGACGGCCCTGAAGGACCGCTACGACCCCACCAACTTCTTCCGCCTGAACGCCAACATCCCGCCCAGCCGCGAGCGCGGCTGGCCAGACAAGGAGCAAGCACGATGACCACCGTACTGGTGACCGGCGCGACCGGGAACGTCGGCTCGAGGGTGATCCAGGAGCTGCGAGGCCGTGGCGTGCCGGTGCGCGCCTTCGTCCGGGACGCCCGGCAGGCGTCCGCCGCCCTGGGCCCGGATGTCGACCTGGCCGTCGGCGACTTCGCCGAGCCGGCGTCCATCCGGGCCGCGCTCGATGGGATGGACGTCCTCTTCCTGGCCTGCGCCAACCTCCCGCCTCAGATCGGGTACGAGCGCAACGTGATCGACGCCGCCGCCCACGCGGGCGTGCGCCGGCTGGTCAAGCTGTCCGCCCTCGGAGCCGAGATCGGGTCGCGGGTCGCCTACTGGGACTGGCACGCCCGGATCGAGCAGCACCTGCAAGCCTCGGGAGTTCCCTGGGTCATCCTTCGCCCCCGCTTCTACATGTCCAACCTGCTCGGCTCCGTCGAGACGATCAGGTCGGCCGGTGCCATCGTAGCGCCCGCCGAAGGCGTGAAGATCCCGATGATCGACCCGCTGGACGTGGCCGCGACCGCCGCCGTCGTGCTGGTCGATGACGGCCACGAGGGGCGGACCTATGAGCTGACCGGGCCGGAGGCGATCACCTTCCACGACGTCGCCGCCCAGCTGGCCGAGGTGACCGGCCGGCCGGTCCAGTTCGTACCCGTCCCCGACGCCGCGGCGCTCGAAGGGCTCGTCAAGGCGGGCATGCCGGACTGGATGGCCGAGAACCTCGTGACAGTATTCGGGATGCTGCGGGAGGACCCGGCCGCGCAGGTCACCGACGCGGTGCGCGCCCTGACCGGCCACCAGCCGCGCCACCTCGCCGAGTTCCTCGTCGACCACGCGGCCCGGTTAATACCCTGAGCGGCCGTCTGGCGGCGGCTCCGGCCGCCGCCGGCGGCCCGGCGCCGTCCAGCGACGGCGGCTGCGATCGGCGCCACCGCGGTTACCGCTTCGAGCCGGTGGAGTTCCCACCGTAGACTCCTGGGTATGACCTGCGCTGCCTGCGGCCTGCAGAACCCGGAGGGTTTTCGGTTCTGTGGCGCCTGCGGCAGCAGGCTGTCGGCGCCGTCGGTCAAGCCCCATGAGGTCCGTAAGACCGTCACCGTGGTGTTCGTCGACCTGGTCGGCTCGACCGAGCTGGGGGAGCGGCTGGATCCCGAGCCGTTGCGGGAACTCGTCCTCCGCTATTACCAGCACGCCGCCTCGGTACTGACCCGGCACGGCGGTACGGTCGCCAAATTCATCGGTGACGCGGTCATGGCGTTGTTCGGGATCCCGGTGATCCACGAAGACGACGCGCTGCGCGCGGTCCGCGCCGCCGCCGAGCTGAACGCCGCGCTGGCCGAGCTGAACGCGGAGCTGTGGGCCGCCTACGGTGTGCGCCTGGGCGTGCGCACCGGCGTGAACACCGGCGAGGTAGTCGCCGGCAACGCGGTCTGGGGCCAGGACGTCGCCGTCGGTGATGCGGTCAACGTCGCCGCACGGCTCGAGCAGGCGGCCCAGGCCGGCGAGGTGCTTCTCGGGGAGGACACCTACCGGCTGGTGCGTGACGCGGTGGTCGTGGACCCGGTCACGCCGCTCACCCTCAAGGGCAAGAGCCTGCCCGTGGCCGCCTTCCGGCTCCTCTCGGTGCACCCGGGCGCCGCCGGCCGCGCCCAGCGCCTGCACATCCCGGTGGTCGGCCGGGCCGACGAGCTGGCCACGCTGAACGCGACCTTCGAGCATGCCGTGGCCACGCGCACATGCCAGCTCGCCACCGTGCTCGGCTCGGCCGGGGTCGGCAAGTCCCGCCTGGTCCACGAGTTCCTGGCGATGGTCGGGATGCGGACGACCGTGCTGCACGGCCGCTGCCTCGACTACGGCGAAGGCATCACGTTCTGGCCGGTCACCGAGATGCTGCGTGAAGCGATGGCCGCCGACGGCGAGGGCCGGGCCGACCCCCGGGCGTGGCTGGGCGCCGTGCTGGCCGAGAGCGAACGCGCCGACGTCGTGGTGGACCGGCTCGCCGGGCTGCTCGGTCTGGCCGAACGGGTCGGGGAGGAGCTGCCCTGGGCGGTGCGCAAGCTGTTCGAGGCGCTCGGGCGACGACGGCCGCTGGTGGTCGTGTTCGACGACCTGCACTGGGGCGAGCCCACCCTGCTGGATCTCATCCAGCAGGTGGTCGAGTGGGCGACCGACGCTCCGATCCTGCTGATCTGCGTCGCGAGGCAGGAACTGCTGGAACTGCGTCCAGGCTGGGGGGAGCGCGGGCCTCAGGGGCTGGTCGTCGCGCTCGAGCCGCTCAGCGACCAGGACAGCGTGGAGCTCACCAACCGCCTGTTGGGGAACGCCGAGCTGGCGGCCGCGGCCCAGCGCCGCATCCTCGACACCGCCGCGGGCAACCCGCTGTTCATCGAGGAACTGGTCGCCATGCTGGTCGACGACGGCGTGCTCAGGCGCAAGGGCGACCGCTGGACGACCGCCGAGCGGGCCACGATCTCGGTCCCCCCGACCATCGCGGCGGTGCTCGCCGCCCGCATCGACCGGCTGGCGCCCGAGGAGCGAGCGGTGCTCGAACGGGCGAGCGTGGTGGGCGAGACGTTCTACCAGGGGGCGGTGGCCGCGCTGTCGCCAGAGGCCGTCAAGGCGCGGGTGGGCGCGCACCTGCTCAGCCTCACCAGCAAGGAGCTGATACGTCCCACCCGGTCCGACTTCGGTGGGCAGGATTCGTTCCGCTTCCACCACCTGCTCGTCCGCGATGCGGCCTACCGGGCGCTGCCCAAGCGGACGCGAGCCGACCTGCACGAGCGCTTCGCCGGGTGGCTGGAGAGCGCGGCCGGCGAGCGGCTCCTCGAGTACCAGGAGATCCTCGGCCATCACCTCGAGCGAGCCTGCCATTACCGGGCCGAGCTCGGCCCGGTCGACGAGACCGGTCGGCGGCTGGCCAGCCGGGCCGCCGGCCATCTGGCCGCCGCCGGCCGGCGAGCCCACGGCAACAACGACGTGCCGGCGGCGGTCAAGCTGCTCGGCCGCGCGGCGCGGCTGCTGCCGCAGGCGGATCCGGCCCGGCTGGCGGTGCTGCCCGACCTCGCCGAGGCAATGGAGGGAGCCGGCGATCTCGAAGGGGCCGGCCAGGTCGTGGCCGAGGCGACCCGGCTCGCCTCCCTTGCCGGGGACCGCCAGGTCACCGCCAGAGCCAGGATGGCCGAGCTCTCGCTGCGCGTCCTGACCGACCCGGGGTTCGTCTCCGAGGAGGCACGGCTCGAGGCGGAGCGGGCGATCGGGATGTTCGAGGAGACCGGCGACCCGCTCGGGCTGGCCAAGGCGTGGCGCCTTTTGGGGCTGGTGCACCGCGAGGACTGTCGGGTCGCCGAGGGAGAGGCAGCGTGCGGACAGGTCCTGCGCTACGCCCGCCAGGCAGGCAACCAGCGTCTGGAGGCGTGGTCGCTGGTCGAGTCGGCGTTCTACGTCTTCTACGGGCCGACGCCGGCGGTCCAGGGCATCCAGCGCTGCCGGCGGATCTTCGCCGAGCTGGCCTGGAGCCCGCGCGCCGAGACATGGATCCTCGACCTCCTCGGCGGCCTGTACGCGATGGCCGGTGACGCCGCCGCGGCCGAGCGGCTGCACGACGACGCGCAGGCGTTGCGCCGGGAGATCGCCGTTCCCGGCTGGAAGGTGATCGGCACCGCCGACGTCGGTGCCTACCTCTACCTCTGGGCCGGGCGGCCGGCCGATGCCGAGCGGCTGCTACGCGAGAGCTACGCGATCCTGGACCAGCTCGGCGAGAAGGCCTACCTCTCGACGGTCGCCGCGCTGCTCGCCAGGGCCCTGGACGAGCTGGGCAACCACGACGAGGAGATCGACCAGCTCACGCAGGTCAGCCAGGCGGCGGCCGGCAAGGACGACGTGCTCTCGCAGATCCTGTGGCGGGGGGCGCGCGCCAGGCTGCTCGGCAGGCAAGGCGCGACCGGGGCAGCCGAGCGGCTCGCCCGCGAGGCGGTGCGGCTCGCAGAGGCGATCGACTACCTCAACGTACGCGGAGACGCGCTGATGGACCTCGCCGACGTCCTGCGGTCCGCCGGTCGCGAGCCGGACGCGCTCGCCGCCGTCGAGCGCGCCGGGCGGCTCTACGAACGCAAGGGCAACCTCGCGTCGGCCGCCAAGGCCCGGTCGCTGCTCACCGACATCCACGGCCTCGCCGGGTGATGGTCGACGGCACCTGCCCGTCCTAGTGTTCGGAGGCGAGAGAACCGAAAGAAGGAAAGGACGATGGCTTCAGCAGCACCGTTGCCCCAGCAGGCCGCCAGCGTCATCCCCGGGCATATCGCGGATTCGACCGTCGTGAGTTGTCCCCAGACCGGGGTGACCGTGCCCGCTGACTACCTGGGCCTGAGCATCGAGTGGAGCATGATCCAGCACTGGTTCGGCACGAGTCGGACGTCGATCAACTCCTCGCTGGTCAATCTCCTGAACAGCCTCGAACGCAGCCCGAGCACACGGGGGGTGCTGCGGATCGGCGGGAACAGCCAGGACGGCTACCAGTGGGACCAGCATGGTTCGACGACCGGCAACACCCTGTTCTCCGGCACGATCAACGCCGGACTGGTTGACGCGATCTTGGAGGTGGCGAGGCAATCCGGCTGGAAGGTCATCCTCGGGCTGAACCTCAGGAACAACCATCCCGGGATGGCGCAGAGCCTGGCGAAGTACGTCGTGGGCCAGGACACCGGCGGGAACCTGCTGGCGTTCGAGATCGGCAACGAGCCGAACTCGTATTTGAGCCTGACCGCGTATCTCGCCCGCTACCAGGCGTACGTGGCCCAGCTGGACGGTGATCCCGCAACCGCCAACAAGCCGATCACCGGGCCGGCGATCAGCGAGAACGCCGACGTGACCTGGGCGCACGACCTCTGGGCCAGGTATCAGGCCACGGGGCGCATGCCATTCACCACCTGGCATGACTATGCCAACTCGTCCAGCCTGGCCTTGCTGCTGCAGACCTCGAAGATCACCGAGTTCACCACCCGCATCGAGGCGATGAACGGTGCGGTTGGCTCGCGAAACCACCGTATGGGTGAGGGCAACGATACCGGCAAGGGTGGGCTGGACAAGGTCAGCAACGTTGTGGGGAAGACCGCGTGGCTGATCGACTCCTTGCTCGCTGGCGCCGCTCGTGGGCTGCGCGGGTGCAACAACCACGCGTGGGATGGCCACTACTATCCCGGCGACAATCGCACCTGCTGGTATACGCCGTTCGTCATCCGTGACGGTCAGACCTCGCCGCGGCCTGGGTTCTACGCGCTGGCGTTGTTCAAGTACGCGCTGGGCCGGAGGTTCTGCGGGGTGTCGACCGCCAACGCCAGCGGCCAACTCGTCCGCACGTGGTGTCTCACCGACCCGTCGACCAACCGGATCTACGCCTACGTGATCAACAAAGGCGGCCCAGGCAAGAGCGGCAAGGTGGGCGTCAGCGCCCCCGCCGGGCACACCGGCACAGGCTTCTTGAACGTCATGACCGACGCTGGTGGCTGCCCTGCCAAGACGGCCAGCATCCAGGGCTCCACCCTGCCCGCCAACGGCAGCTACACCTGGACGGGCACGCTGATCAACGCGGTCCCTGGAACCACCCGGTACGAGTTCACGCTCGGCGAGTGCTCGACGGCGCTGCTCTCAATTCCGTAGGACGACGCCGCTGGCACGATCTCAACCCGCCATGCCGAGCACCTGCCCGGTCCGGGCGACGGCTGCGATCCGCCTGCGGCTCAGGCGGCGCCGGCGAGCCAGCGGTCGTACAGCTCGGCGAAACGGCCACCGGCACTCCGCAGGTCGGCGGGCGGGCCGTGCTCCACCACGTGGCCGTCCTCGACCACGGCGACCTGGTCGGCGTCGAGCACGCTGGTCAGCCGGTGGGCGATCAGGATGGTGGTCCGGCCCTGGCGCAGGGTGCGCAGCGCTTCCCGCACCCGCGCCTCGCTGGCCGCGTCGAGCTGGCTGGTGGCCTCGTCGAGCAGCAGCAGGACCGGGTCGGCCAGCCAGGCCCTGGCGAACGCGACCAGCTGGCGCTCGCCGGCGGCCAGGCGGACCCCGCGCTCGCCGACCTCGGTGTCGTAGCCGTCGGGGAGCCGCGCCACCACCTGGTCGGCGCCGACCGCGCGAGCCGCCGCGCGGACCTCGTCGATGGTGGCGTCCGGCCGGCCGAAGCGGAGGTTGTCCGCGATTGTCCCCGAGAACAGGAAGCCCTCCTGCGGCACGTAGCCGAGGCAGGCGCGGAGGTCGGCGAGCCGGACGCGGTCGAGGGGGAAGCCGTCGAGCAGCACGCGGCCGCCGCTCGGGTCGTAGAAGCGGGCGATCAGCTTGGCGATGGTGGACTTGCCCGCGCCGGTCGGGCCGACCAGGCCGAGGGTGGAACCGGCGGGGACGTGCAGGTCGACGCCGTGGAGGACCTCGGGCGCGGTCTCGCCCGCCGCCGGGTAGGCGAACCTGACCTCCTCCAGGCGGAGCTCTCCGCGTGGCGCCGGCAGGCCGGTCGCGTCGGGGCGCTCGGCGACGGTGGGCCGCTCGGCCAGCACCGAGCCGATCCGCTCGGCGCCCGCGGTGGCGGCCTGGACGGTGTCGTACAGCTCGGAGAGCCGCTGCACGGGCTCGAACAGGCTGCGCAGGTAGAGCAGGAAGGCGGCGAGCGTGCCGAGCTCCAGGTCGCCGGCGAGCACGCGGCGGCCGCCGACGCCGAGCACCACCGCGGTGCCGACCACCCCGAGGAATTCCATCCCGGGGAAGAAGATCGAGGTCAGCGCGATCGTCCGGCGGTGGGCGGCGCGCTCGGCGCGGTTGGCGGCGGACAGGGAGCGCAACGTGGCCGGCTCCTGGCGGAACGTCTGGATGGCGCGGATGGCGGTGAGCGCCTCCTGCAGTCGGACGGTGACCACCGCGGCGGTCTCGCGCACCTGCCGCCAGGCGGTGGCGGAGCGCCGCCGGAACCAGCTCGCCGCCGCCCAGGCCAGCGGCGCCACCAGCAGCGTGGCCACGGCGAGCTGCCAGTCCAGCAGGACCAGCACGACCACGATCCCGAAGAGGCTGACCAGGCTGGAGACGAGGTTGACCAGGCCGCTGGAGAGCAGGTTGCTCATCGCCTCGACGTCGTTGGTCATGCGGGCGACCAGCCCGCCGGTGCGCTCGCGCTCGTAGAAGTCGAGCGAGAGGGACTGCAGGTGCGCGAACAGCCGCCGGCGGACCGCGTACAGCACCCGCTGGCCGGCGCCGGCGACCGCCAGCTCCTCGACTCGGCCGGCGAGCAGCTGGACCGCCGCGAGGGCGAGGTAGGCGAGGACGACGCGGGTGACCACCTCCGGGCGGCGCGGCACCACCCCGTCGTCGATCGCCACCTTGACCAGGTAGGGGAGTGCCAGGTCGATGGCGCTCTGGGTGAGCACCGCCAGCGAGCCGAGGGTGACCAGGCCGCGGTGGGGGCGGACCAGCGGCCACAGCCATGCCCGCGCCTGGCGGCCGGAGCCGGCCGGCCGGTCCTGCCCGCCCTTGACGCCCCACCTAGACATGGGCCCCGCCGGTGAGCTGGTCGACGTCGGCGGCGGCACCGGCGAGCACGGCGCGGTAGCGCGGCTCGCCGGCGGCCAGCTCGGCGTGGCGGCCGGTCGCGACCACGCGGCCCTGGTCCAGCAGCACCACGCGGTCGGCGAGCCTGAGGGTTGCCTGCCGGTGGGCGACCAGCAGGACGGTGGCGGCGCCGAGGGCCTCGCCGAGGCCGGCGAGGATCCGCGCCTCGGTGGCCATGTCGACCGAGCTGAGCGCGTCGTCGAGGATCAGCACCCGCGGCCTGGCGACCAGGGCGCGGGCCAGGGCGACCCGCTGGCGCTGGCCGCCTGACAGGGTCCAGCCCTGCTCGCCGACGACCGTGTCGAGCCCGTCGGGGAGCCGCTCGACCACGTCGAGGGCGGCGGCCGCCGCCAGCGCGTCCAGCACCTCGCGGTCGTCCGCGTCCGGGCGCCCGAAGGCGACGTTCTCGCGCAGGCTGGCCGAGAGCAGCACCGGCTCCTGCGGGACCACCGCGACCGCGCCGCGGAGGCTGTCGAGGGTGAGGTCGCGGACGTCGTGGCCGTCGAGGCGGACGCGGCCGGCGCTCGGGTCGTACAGCCTCGGCACCAGCGCGGTCAGGGTCGACTTCCCCGACCCGGTGCCGCCGGCCAGCGCCACCCTGGCACCCGGCTCGATCTCCAGGTCGATCCCGTCCAGCGCCGCCGGCCGGTCGGGCCCGGACCCGTCGCCGCCGGCCGGGCCGCCGTAGTGGAGGCGGACGCCTTCGAACGCGATCCGCGCGCCCCAGGGCCGGTCCGGTCGGGGCGGCGGCAGGGCGACGGCGCCGGGGCGGTCGGCGACCGCCGGCGTCCGGCCGAGGATCTCGAAGATCCGTTCGGCGCTGGCGGTGGCCCGCTGGGCGAAGCCGAACAGCATGCCGAGCGACTGCAGCGGCCAGGCCAGCAGGACCAGGTAGGAGGTGAAGGCGACCAGGGTGCCGAGGCTGATCTCACCCTCCGAGGCGAGGCGGCCGCCGTACCAGATGATCCCGGCGAGCGAGACCTGGGGGAGCGCGGTGAGCAGCGGGTTGTAGAAGGCGCTCAGCCGCGCGGCCCGCAGGCTCTCGGTCATGATCGAGCGCGCTTCGCGCTGCAGCAGCGTGGCCTGCTGGGCCTCCCGGCCGAACGCCTTGACCACCCGGATGCCGGCGGCGTTCTCCTCCACCACCGTGGCCAGGTCGCCCAGCTCCTGCTGGATCTGCCAGAAGACGGTGTGCAGGCGGCGGTTGTAGCGCACCGCTACCAGCACCAGAGGCGGCGCCAGCGCCACCGCGACCAGGGTGAGCTGCGGCGACAGGAGCCACATCTGCACCGCCGCCATCACGAAGGTGAGCAGGTTCAGCACGCTGAAGACCAGCCCCCAGGACAGGAAGTAGCGCACCGAGCGGATGTCCGCCCCGAAGCGGGACAGCAGCTGGCCGGTCTGGGCGCGGTCGTGCCAGCCAGGCTCCAACGCGACCAGGTGCCGGGCGAGCCGGTCGCGGAGGTCGACCTCGACGTCGGTGCCGACCCCGCCGGAGATCCAGCGCCGCAGCCCGCCGAAGACCCAGCGGGCCAGCCCAAGCGCGAGCAGCACCACGATCTCGTGGCGGAGGACGCCGGCGTCGTGGCGGGTCAGACCCTGGTCGATCACCGTGCGGGTGATGCGGGGGACGACCGTGGTGATCGCCTGCATCGCCAGGCCGAGCACAAAGGCGAACAGGGCGCGCCGCCAGTAGGGGCGGAGCAGCCCGACGATCCGCCTCAGGGTGGACAGGGCCAGCCCTTCGGGCGGCGGCGTTGCCATGTAGCCCAGTTGCGACCCCCGGGTGGCGTCGATGGTGGCGCTTCGCCCGCGCTTCCACCCCCGGCGGCACCCGGGAGGCGGAGTTCGGCCCACCACCGTACGGCAGCGACCTGACAGTCCGCAGCCGAGCGGGCGATCAGGCCGGCCGGGTCCGTCGCGCCGGCGCGAGCGCGGCCGCCAGCGCGGCGGCGAGCTGCTCCGCCTCCTCCTGGTCGCGGAGGGTCGCGACGGTGACCCGCAGGGCCGGCGCCGAGCGCAGCCGGTAGGGCTCGCCCGCCGCCACCGCCCAGCCCGCGTCCAGCACGGCGGCGGCCGGGCGCGCCTCCTCCGGGACGGGGATCCAGACGTTCAGGCCGGAGTCGCCGTAGCCGGTGATGCCGTGCCTGGCCAGCGCGCCCACCAGCACGGACCGGCGGTCCGCGTAGGCACCGGCCGCCCGCTCGAGCAGCCGCCCGGTGGCCGGGTCGGCCCAGAGCGCGGCCACGGTGGCCTGCAGCAGGTGGCTGACCCAGCCGGGGCCGAGCAGCTGGCGGCCCTCCACCCGGCCGACGGTGTCCTGGTCGCCGCGGAGCACCGCCAGGCGGAGGTCCGGACCGAGCGCCTTGGACACCGACCGGACCACCGTCCAGTGCCGCCGGCCCGCCGCCAGGGTGCGGTAGGGAGCGCCGGCCACCTGGCCGGCATGGTCGTCCTCGATTACCAGCACGTCCGGGTGGCGGTCGAGGACCCGGGCCAGCTCGGCCGCCCGCTCGGCGCCGAGCGCGGCGCCGGTGGGGTTCTGGGCCCGGGGGGTGGCCACCCAGGCGACCGGGCGCGCCGCCAGCGCCCGTTCGAGCGCCTCCGGCACCGGTCCGTCGTGGTCCAGCCGGACCGGCTCGGGAGCCAGGCCGAGCGCGGCGAGCAGGTCGAACACCGGCGGGTAGCCAGGGTCCTCGACCGCCACCCGGTCGCCGGGACGGGTGTGGGCCGCGAGCGCCCGCTCGATGCCGTCCAGGGCGCCACTGACCACCGCGATCGGCCCGGCCGGGACGCCGTCGGAGTCGAGCTGGGCATGGGCGAGGTCCAGCAGGGCGGGCAGGTTGGGGCTCTCGCCGTACCTGCGCACTCCCGGCGCCAGCCCGGCGAGCACCGGGCCGATCGCCGGCAGCAGCTCCGGGTCGGGGTTGCCGCTGACCAGGTCGCGGGTGCCTGCCCGCCGGGGCACCGCCGGCCGTGCCGGCAGCGGGGGCCGGCCGCTGACGCGGGTGCCGCGCCGGCCGGCGGTGACCACCAGCCCGCGGCGGCGCAGGGCGGCGTAGGCGGCCGCCACCGTGCCCGGGCTGACCTCGAGCTCGGCGGCCAGGTCGCGGACGGTCGGCAGGGTGTCTCCCGGCGCGAGCTGGCCGGCGTGCACGGCCGCCTCCACGCTGGCGACGATCTCCTGGGCGTGGCGACCAGCAACCTGGTATCGTGCCAGTACATTCATATCTTTGTACTATAACAAATATCGACGGTAGCAAGCTTCCGCCCTGCCGCCCGTCCGGTGGAGCGAGGAGGTGGCACCCCGTGTACGCGCCCACGAACCGGACCCGCCTGCGGCGGCTGCCCGAGCGGGGCAGCTACGACACCGACACCGTCCACGCCATCCTCGACGAAGGCTTCGTCTGCCACGTCGGCTTCGTCCTGGACGGCCACCCGTTCGTGATCCCGACCGGCTACGCCCGCGTCGGCGAGACGCTCTACCTGCACGGCTCCACCGGCAGCCGGCTCGGCCTCCGCCCCGACATGGACATCTGCGTGACCGTCACCCTGCTCGACGGCCTGGTGCTGGCCCGCTCGGCGTTCCACCACTCGATGAATTACCGCTCGGTGGTGGTGCTCGGCCGCACCCGGCGGGTCACCGACCCGGCCGAGAAGGACGCGGCGTTGAGCGCCCTGGTCGAGCACATCGCGCCGGGCCGGAGCCAGGCGGTCCGCGGCGGCACCGCCAAGGAGGTGGCCGCCACGGTGGTGCTGGCGCTGCCGCTGGAGGAGGTCTCGGCGAAGATCCGCACCGGCCCGCCCAAGGACGAGGACGAGGACTACGAGCTGCCGATCTGGGCCGGCCTGCTCCCCCTCGGCCTGACGGCCGGCACGCCCGAGCCCGACCCGCTCCTGACGCGGGACGTGCCGGTGCCCGACCACGTCAGCGGCTGGCACCGGCCGACCCCACCGAAGGAATGACCGCTGACCGACTTGACCGCGTCGTAGCTTCACGATCGCGTGCAGGTCCATGGTGCGTGGCTCAGGCGTGCGGGCCGACCGCCACGGTGCCGACCGTCAGCGTCGGCTTGGCCTCCATGACCGCGCCCACCAGTTCGACCTCGTCGTCGAGCTGCCGGCGTTGCGTCGCGGTCAGCTCGCGCAGCGGTTCGACGGTGATGGCGAGCTTCCGACCGGAGCGCCGCTGGTGCCACACCCCTCCGACCACGCCGTCGACGAGCAGCACCGGGTAGTTGCCGGCCTGGCCCGCCGGGGTGAGCCCGCGGGTCGCGGCCACGCCTGGGTACAGCCGCTCCCGAGGCTGACCCGCGACGATGAACGCGTCGAAGTAGGGCAGCAGGCGGATCCCTGTGTGCGGCCGCGGTGGCGTCGCGGTGTCGCCGGCCACGACCCAGCCCGGCGCACCGTCCAGCTCGACCTGGTCCAGCTCGACCTGGTCCAGCTCGCCAGCCAACTCGTCGAACAGCTCGACGGCGCGCCGCGGCGGGATGCTGAGCCATCTGGCGAAGTGCTGGGGCGTGGCTGGGCCGTAGGCGTACAGGTAGCGCGTGACCAGGGTCCGCAAGGCCGCGTCGCCGTCGTCGGGCCGGAAGCCGGGCAGCCAGCGCTGCGGGTTGGTGTAGGTCACGTTGCGGCCCCGGTCTGGTCCGAAGCAGAGCATGCCGCGGTGTGCGGCCGTGCTCGTGAGCTGGCGCCAGCGCGGCCACCTGCCCGCGAACGCCTCCATCGTCTGCTCGCCGGCCCACGGGCCGGTACGATCCACGATCGCCTCGGTCAGCTCGTCGACGGTCAGCTCCTCCTCCGCCAGCGCCTCGCCGAGGGCCGCGATGACCTCGTCAGCCTGCTCGGCGGTGAAGCGGACCGGCTCGGGATGGGCCGGCACCGACGAGGGCAGGGCGGACAGCGCCCCCGTCCACATCGGCAGGTCGGCGGTGGACAGCAGGTGCACGGTGCCGC
>DATLQA010000084.1:0-34228 GCA_035535495.1 Actinomycetota bacterium
CGCCTCGATCACGGCGCAGTAGACGCTCCCGACCATGATCGGCGACACCTCACCGGCCTCGACAGCGACCATCGCCTCGTCCAGCAACGCCACGCCCTCGGCGGTCTCCCCCAACCGCAGCAGCGCCTGGCCCCGGCCAGCTCGGGCCAGCGTCGCCAGGTCCCGGTCACCGAAGCGCTCGCCGATCTTGGCAGCCTGACCGAAGGTGGCGTACGCGGCCGCGGCGTCGCCCTCGACCAGCCGCTGGATCGCCACCGGTATGAGCAGGTACCCCTGCTCCACGCAGTCCAGGTGGCCGTCGTCCAGCAGCCGCCGGGCCCGGGCCAGCCAGCCGCCACCGCGGGCCAGCTCGCCGCGGTTCAACAGGCCGAAGGCCAGCCAGAACGCGCACCGGGCGGCCCGCTCCGTGCCGCCCAGCCGCAGCCACTCCTGATGCGCCCGCGCCAAGACCTCGTCGCGGTCAGCGTCCCTGCCCACCAGGTAAGCGGATATGGCGAGCCGCTCCAGATCCTCCGGCGCCAGCGGGGTCTCCCGGTCGGCTGCCGACAGCTTGTCGAAGGCATCCGCCCACGCCCGCCGCTCGAAGGACTCCCGGCCCCGATCCAGTATGTCAGCCGTGGTCATGCACGCTCCCCGCCCGCCAGGTTGGCCCGCCCGCGGTTCCCCGCACTCGGGTCGCCCAGCGCAACGCTGGCACCTTACCGCCTCCTGCTGGTCAGCAGGAGGCGCCGTAGGCATAGGCCGTGCTGGCAGAGCCCAGCTGATACCAGTAGAGCGCGGCGACGCCGGACCCTCCACATCGAACACCCGGCGACCATGAAGATCACGATCTACGGCTGAGGGCTAGGCGTCGCGCCACGCCGCCGCCTGCCAGACGAACTGCTTGAGGATCAGCACGTCGAACTGGTGCACGAGGAGCCGGTAGCCCTTCGGCAGCAGCGCCTGGGTCCGCTCCTCCGTCAAGGCCACACCGCCGAGCGGGATACCAGCCTCGAGGATCACCCGCTCCGCGTGCTTGACGGCCTCGACCAGGTCGGCACCTGCCGCCGCCAGCGCCTGGGTCGCGACCGGCGAGCCGTCCGCGAGTCGCCACGCAACTCCGGAGGCGCGGCTCCGGATGCGCCGCCGGATCAAGATGCGGTTAGATTCGGCCAGACGGCATCTGGCCATCGCTCAAGGGGGGCACATGTTCATCCAGGTCATTCAGGGACGAGTCACCAACCCGGACGGGGTCCGCGCCGAGCTGGACCGGTGGAGGGCGGAGCTCGCGCCGGGCGCGGAGGGGTGGCTGGGCTCCACCGCGGGAGTCACCGACGACGGCCAGTTCATCGCCCTGGCGCGCTTCGAGTCCGAGGAGCTGGCCCGTCGCAACAGCGACCGGCCGGAGCAGGGCGCCTGGTGGGACGCCATGTCGCAGCATCTCTCGGAGGTGGCCTTCCACGACTCGGCCAGGGTGCACCTCTACCAGGGCGGCGGGTCGGACGCGGCCGGCTTCGTCCAGGTCATCCAGGGCCACACCGACGACATGGACCGGCTCGGCGACCTCGGCCGCGCCCAGGAGCAGGTGCTCGCCGAGCAGGCACCGCACGTCCTCGGGATGACCGTCTCCGAGCACGCCGACCGTCCGGGGGACTTCACCCAGGCGGTGTACTTCACCTCCGAAGAGGACGCGCGGCGCGCCGAGCGGGAGCGCCCAGCCGAGTCGGACCCCGGCATGCGGGAGGTCTTCAGCCTGATGGCCGACCTGCGCTACTTCGACCTGCGCGATCCTTGGCTCGACAGCCGCGCCTAGCCGCCGGCGCCGGCTGTCGCACCCATGGCGGAGACTCCCCGCCATGATGAAACGCAGCCACGCCTTGATCGGCGCCGCCGCCGGCGTCGCCACGGCCAAGGCGATCGGCGACTCGATGGTGGCGGGCGGGGTGGTCGCCTGCCTGGCCGCGGTCCTTCCGGACCTCGACCACCCCAGCTCCGCCGTCGGCCGGTTCCTGCCCCGCTGGTGGCATCGCCTCACCCCGGGCCACCGCGGGCCGACCCACTCGCTGGCCTGGTGCGCCGCGCTCGCGCTGCTGGTAACCGTCGTGACCGCCGGCTGGACCTCGGGGCAGCTCTTGGGGTCCGCGGTCCTGGCGGGGGCGCTCTCCCACGTGGTCGCCGACGGGCTGACCGTGGCCGGCGTGCCGCTGTGGTGGCCGTGGCGGCGCCGCCGCGTGGTCTTCCTCGGCGCCCTGGCCTTCCCGACGCACAGCTGGCGGGAGCACGTGGTGGTGCTCGGCGTGTTGGCCTGGGTGGCGTACTGGGTCACCGGCTCCTAGCCGCGCGACTAGCCCAGCCCCTGGTCGTTCCAGCGGTGCACCGCGCGCCATTCGTGCTCCATGCCGAGCACCGACAGGCTCGCCGTGAGGAGGAACAGGTGGCGGGCGGCGTCCAAGGGCAGGCCGAGGTAGGCGGCGGTCATGATACGGATGGCATGACCGTGGCCGAACACCAGCACCTCCTCGTCGGCGTCGGTGACCGCTGCCAGGAACGGGCGCACCCGGTCGGCGACCGCCGCCACCGTCTCACCGCCGGGGCAGCCGTCCCGGAACAGGTCCCAGCCCGGCCGCTCCGCGCGGATCTGCGGCATGGTCAACCCCTCGTAGCGCCCGTAGTCGAACTCGAGCAGCTCGTCGCGTGGCTCGGCGCGAGCGCCGAACCCGGCCAGGCGGGCGGTGTCGGCGGCCCTGCTGAGCGGGCTGGTGAAGACCTGGTCGAAGCGGTGCTGGGCCAGCCGCACACCGAGACGGCGCGCCTCATCCTCCCCGGTCGGGTTCAGCGGGATGTCCGACCGGCCGGTGTGCCGCCGCTCGCGTGCCCAGTCCGTCTGCCCGTGCCGCACCAGCCACAGCCGCATCCGGCCTCCTTTGCCGCGGGTCGCCGGCACGCTACCGCAGCCACCGCTCGCCGGCCGCCACCACCAGGTGACCCGTGCTCGGCTGCTCGACGAAGGATCGCACGCCCGCGACGAGCCATGCCGCCATCCGGGCACCGGCGCTCCGGCGCGGCTTGGTATACACCTACGGGCGTTCCGGACCTTGACGCGCGGAGGCCGGCCGACCTATCGACCAGTCCCCAGCATGGGCAGGGAGGCAGCCGTGGCGGTTGACGTGATCGTGGTGGGCGGAGGCGTGGTCGGCTGCGCCTGCGCGCGCGAGCTGGCGGGCCGCGGGTTGGACGTGCTGGTGCTGGAACGGGCGCAGCTGGCCGCCGGCGCGTCAGGTCGCAACCAGGGCCTGCTGCTGCCAGGCCTCGACCCTCCTGCCCACCTCCTGTTCCGCGAGGCGGTCGCCGCCTACCAGCGGCTCGCGGCCGACGGCGAGGTCGACTTCGACCTGCGGCCCGTCGGCCACCTCCTGCTCGCGGCCGACGAGGCCACCCTGGCCGCGGCGAGGGACCAGGCGGACGCCCTGGCCGCGCGGGGCTTCGCGGTGGAGGAGCTGGATGCGGCCGGGCTGGTCGGGGTGGAGCCGAGCCTCGCGCCCGACCTGGCCGGCGGGTTCCGGTCCTCCGACGGTTGGGCGCTCGACCCCGCCACCACCACGCTCGCCTGGGCCGAGGACGCGCGCCGGGCCGGCGCCGAGCTGCGCACGTGGACCGAGGCGCGCCGTCTCAGGGTCGACGGCGGGCGGGTGACGGGCGTCCACACCGACGCCGGACTGCTCGCGGCCGGTGCCGTGGTGGTCGCGGCCGGCCCGTGGACCAGGTCGCTGGCGACCGGTGCCGGGGTGGAGCTGCCGGTGACCGGCGCGCGCGGCTGGCTGCTGCAGACCGCGCCGCTGCCGTGGCAGGTGACCCACGCCTTCCAGGAGGCCACCTGGCCAGGCGAGGACGAAGTCGGCGACCAGGCCGCTCCGCTGACCATGGCGGAGCTGGCCGCCGAGGAGACGGGTGCGACCGACGAGGGCACGGCGTTCACGCTGCAGCAGCGTCCAACCGGTGCGGCGGTGGTCGGTGCCAGCCTGGCGCAGTCGCTGCGGGAGGACCCGGAACACCCGGAGACCGTCCGCGGCCTGGCCCGCCGTGCCCTGCGCTTCGTGCCTGGCCTGGCCGGCGTGCCGGTGGTCGCCTCCTGGTCGGGGGTCCGCCCGATCACCCCCGATGGCCAGCCGCTGGTCGGCCCGGTCCCCGGCCTGCCCGGTCTGTGGGTGGCCGCCGGCCATGGCCCGGTCGGCGTGGTCCTCGCCCCCTCGACCGCCCGGATGCTCGCCAGCCACCTGGTGGACGGCCAGCCCACGGGCGACGCCGCTCCCTTCGACCCCGCCCGTTTCCTTGCCACCGCCCCGGACGGGACCGGAAGGGTCGACAGGTCCGCCACCGGACGAGGCGGGCCGGACCGGTGAGCGGCGGGAGCGCCGGCGCCGAAGGCCCCCCGGCCGACGTGCTCGAGTGGTTCGCGGAGTCCCGGGTGGCCAGGCTGGCCACGCTGACGGCACGCGGGCCGCGGTTGGTGCCGGTCACCTTCGCCTGGCATCGGGGCGCGGCGGTGTGGGCGGTCGACACGGTCAAGCCGAAACGGGGCCGCCGGCTGCGGCGGTTGGCCGACATCGAGGCCGACCCGCGCGTGTCCCTGCTCGCCGACCACTACAGCGAGGACTGGGCGCGGCTGTGGTGGGTGGAGCTGCGGGGCACCGCCGCGGTCCTGCAGGGCGAGGCGGCCGCGGCCGCCATCGCCGCGCTGGCGGCCCGCTACGCCCCCTACCGGGACGCTCCCCCGCCAGGACCGGCGGTGGCGATCACCCCGGTGGCCTGGGCCTGGTGGTCGGCCGTCTGAGCCCCTGCTCGAACCAGGATGGCCACCTGGGGCGGTTTGAGAAATCGCACGGCGGCAATCCGCACGTGTGGGAGGGCCGAAACCCCGCCCTTCCACCTCGGGACCTCGTGTCTCGGGGCGACGGTGGGTCTCCGCCGGCAGAGGCCCACCGTTTCCCTTGCCATCCCGAGGTCGGTGTGGCAGCGTGGCCGCGCGGCGCGCCTGGCCGGCGCTGCGGTCGGCGGAGGGTTCCCGCGGATGTGGGGTTCCCAGGAGGGTCAGATGTCCATCGACCCGGGGGCGTTGGCCCAGAGCATCGAGTACCTACAGGGAGCCAAGCTCGACCATGAGGGGCTGGCGCAGACCCTGCAGCGCATCGTCGACGAGACCGAACAGGTGTTCCAGGTCGACGGTGCCGGGCTGATGCTCCTCGCCGACGACGACCAGCTCCGCTACGTGGCCGCCTCGGACGAGCGCGGCCGCATCCTCGAGAAGATCCACGAGCAGGTCGGCGAAGGGCCGTGCCTGTCGGCGTTCGCCGCGGCCGAAGCCCGCGCCACCGCCGACGCACCGGCCGACCAGCACTGGCCGGCGTTCGGCCGGCTCGCCGCCGAGCACGGCATCCGAGCGGTCCTCGGGGTCCCTATCGACCTGGTCGGCGGGCCGATCGGCACCCTCAACGTCTACGCCGTCCAGCCGCACGACTGGGACAAGAACGAGGAGGAGGCGGTCCTGGCGTATGCCCGCGTGGCCGGGACCATGCTCGCCACGGTGGTCGAGGCCGAGGCCAAGGACACGCTCGCCACGCAGCTCCAGCAAGCCCTCGACCAGCGCGTGATCATCGAGCAGGCCAAGGGCGTCCTGATGGAGCGCCACGGTATCGACGCCCAGGTCGCCTTCGAGCGGCTGCGCAGGCGTGCCCGCTCGCGCCAGGAACGCGTGGTCGACCTGGCCCGCAAGGTGGTCGACGGCGAGCCCCTGCCGCCGAGTTGACCGCCACCAGACTGCTGGCGAGTGCGCGGCTCGGCGTGCGGCGGCGCCCCTTCTGAACCCGGCGCGACCGCGCCTGCTTGCATATCCTGTGGCACCGGCGGGGCTGAGACGAGAGGCGGTGAGATGGCGCTACCGATCGAGGACTACGCGATCATCGGCGACACCCACACCGCCGCCCTGGTCAGCCGGGAGGGCTCGATCGACTGGCTCTGCCTGCCGCGGTTCGACTCCCCCGCCTGCTTCACCGCCCTGCTCGGCGACCACCGGCACGGCCGCTGGCTGATCAGCCCCGTCGGCGAGGTGCTCGACCTGCAGCGCCGCTACCGGGGCGACACGCTCGTGCTGGAGACCGAGTTCCGCACCGCGGAGGGGACGGTGCGGCTGGTCGACTGCATGCCGCCACGGCAGGAGGACCCGGACGTCGCCCGCGTGGTCGAGGGCGTCCACGGGCGCGTGCGCATGCGCATGGAGCTGGTGATCCGCTTCGACTACGGCTCGATCGTGCCGTGGGTGCGGCACCGCGACAACGCCATCCAGGCGATCGCCGGGCCCGACTCGGTCTGGCTGCGGACCCCGGTGCCGATCCGGGGGCGGAACCTCACCACCGTGGCCGAGTTCGACGTGGCCGAGGGCGAGCGGGTGCCGTTCATGCTCACCTGGCACCTCTCGCACCGGCCGGCACCGCGGGCGATCGACCCGGTCAGGGCGGTGCGCGACACCGAGCGCTGGTGGCGCCAGTGGGTCGGGCAGCTCGACTACGACGGCGGGTGGCGCGAGGCGGTGACCCGCTCCCTGCTGACCCTGAAGGCGCTCACCTACGGCCCCACCGGCGGGGTGGTGGCGGCGCCGACCACCTCGCTGCCCGAGGCGCTCGGTGGCGTCCGCAACTGGGACTACCGCTACTGCTGGCTGCGGGACGCGACCTTCACGCTGGACGCGCTGATGCAGGCCGGCATGCAGGCCGAGGCGGAGGCATGGCGGGAGTGGCTGCTGCGGGCGGTGGCCGGGAGCCCGGAGCAGACGCAGATCCTCTACGGCGTGGCCGGCGAGCGGCGCATGGACGAGCGCGAACTCGAGTGGCTGCCCGGGTATGAGGGCTCGACGCCGGTGCGCACCGGCAACGCCGCCGTCCGCCAGTTCCAGCTCGACGTCTACGGCGAGGTCATGGACGCGCTGCACCTGGCCAGGCAGACCGGCATCCCCAGCGACGAGCCCTCCTGGGACCTGCAGCGGGCGCTGATGGACTTCCTCGAGTCGAACTGGCGCGAGCCGGACGAGGGCATCTGGGAGGTGCGCGGGCCGCGGCGGCACTTCACCCACTCGAAGGTGATGGCGTGGGCGGCGGTCGACCGGGCCGTCAAGGCGGTGGAGTTCTACGGCCAGGACGGCCCCCTGGACCGCTGGCGGGCGCTGCGCGACACGATCCACAGCGAGGTGCTGGAGCGCGGCTTCGACCCAGAGCTGGGCACGTTCGTGCAGTTCTACGGCGCCAAGCAGACCGACGCCAGCCTGCTGATGATCCCGCTGGTCGGCTTCCTGCCCGCCAGCGACCGGCGCATGCGCGGCACGGTCGCGACGATCGAGCGCGAGCTCTGCCCGGACGGGCTGGTGCTGCGCTACGCGCCCGACGGCTCGGAGTCGGTCGACGGTCTGCCCGCCGGCGAGGGCACCTTCCTGGCCTGCAGCTTCTGGCTGGCCGACAACCTCGCCCTGCTGGGACGGCACGACGAGGCCCGCGAGCTGTTCGAGCGCCTGCTCGACCTGCGCAACGACGTCGGGCTGCTGGCCGAGGAGTACGACTCCAAGACCGGGCGGCTGCTCGGCAACTTCCCGCAGGCCTTCTCGCACGTCGCGCTGGTCAACACGGCCCGCCAGCTCTCCCGCCCGCAGGATCAGCCGACCCGCGCCCGCGGCACCGGGTAGGCGGCTGTGGGCGAGGTCGTCCAGGTCACCCCGGGACTGGCCATCCCGGTCGAGGAGCTCCGCTTCCGGGTGAGCCGCTCCGGCGGCCCGGGCGGCCAGGGCGTGAACACCACCGACTCACGCGTCGAGCTCCTCTTCGACCTGGCCGGCTCGCCCTCGCTCACCGACGAGCAGAAGCAGCGTGCGATCCGCCGCCTCGGCCGGCGGGTCGATCCCAGCGGGACCCTCAGGGTGGTGGCGCAGACCTACCGCAGCCAGCTCGCCAACCGGCGGGTCGCGGTGGAGCGCTTCGCCGCCCTGCTGGCCGGCGCCCTGACGGTGCAGCGGTCGCGGCGGCCGACGCGGCCGAGCGCCCGGGTCGCCGCCCGCCGCGTGGACGCCAAGCGACGCCGTGCCGCCACCAAGCAGCTCCGCCGCCGACCTCCCCCGGGAGAGGCCTGAGCCGGCCCTACCAGGTCTCGACCAGCTCCCTGAACCGCTCCAGGCTCCGGGCGACCTGCTTGTCGGGGTCCTTGACGATCTCGGCGACGGCCTTGCCGAGCTTGCCGGCCGGCGGGCTGTAGGCGATGTTTGCGTGCAGCTCGGTGCCGCGCTCGGCCGGCGCGAAACGCACCGTGCCGACCTGGTCCACGTCGTTGTCACCGACCGACTTCCAGGCGATCACCTCGCCGGGGACGTCCTCGGTGACCACCGCGTCCCACTCGACCCGCTTGCCGAGCGGTCCCTTGACCACCCAGTGCCAGCTGCCGTCCTGGTTGCGGCGGACCTGCTCCACGTCCTCCATGAACTCGGCGAAGTGCTCGAAGTCGCGCCAGTACCGGTACACCCGGCTCGGAGGCGCCTCGACCACCACCACCTGGTTGACCCGGCCCGCATCGACCTGGTCCTTGTCCGCGTGCTCCATCTCCGGGCTCCCATTTCGTCAATCCATGTGTCGAGTGCGGTAACCCACGGAGCCCGGCGTGAAACCGCGCCGCCGGCGGTGGGGTGCCGGTTGACGGCCCGGGCGGTTCGATGATGCTCTTGGCGTCCGCCGCCCGGCGACCGTCCCCGGCGGCGGAGCCGCGGCGCGTCGGGAGGTGCCGGGAATTTGGACGCGAACGACACCGAGGCACCGCTCGTCTTCGCCGGATCCGCCAGCCCGCGCCTCACCAAGGAGATCTGCGGGTACCTCGGCGTCATGGTCGGCCAGGGCGAGGTGCTGCGCTTCTCCGAGGGCACGCTGTTCCCCCGGGTGCTGGAGAACGTCAGGGGCCGCCGCGTCTACCTGGTGCAGTCGACCGTGTTCCCGGCCAACGACCACCTGGTGGAGCTGCTGTTCTGGATCGACGCCCTGAAGCGGGCCAGTGCCTCCTCGGTGACGGCGGTGATCCCGTACTTCAGCTACGCCAAAGGCGACAAGAAGGACGAGCCGAGAGTGTCGATCCGGGCCCGGGTCTGCGCGGACGCCATCGAGGTGGCCGGCGCCGACCGGGTCGTCACCATGGACCTCCACGCCCCCCAGATCCAGGGCTTCTTCCGCATCCCCGTCGACGACCTGTACGCCCGCTCCTACCTGTGCGACGCGATCCGCGGCGAGCAGCTGGAGAACCCGCTGATCGTCTCCCCCGACGCGGGCTTCGCCAAGAAGGCGCGGATGTTCGCGAGCCGGCTGGGCGCGCCGCTGGCGATCGCCGACAAGGTCCGCGCCGACCATCACGAGCACGCCGCGGTGATCGACCTGATCGGGGAGGTCGACGGCCACGACGCCGTGCTGGTCGACGACTTCACCATCAGCGCGAGCACCCTGGTCGAGGCGGCCGAGAAGCTGGTGGAGCGGGGGGCGCGCTCGGTGATGGCGGCGGTCAGCCACGGGGTGTTCGCCGAAGGGTCGATGGAGCGGCTCGACGCCAGCCCCATCCGGCGGCTGATCACCACCGACTCGATCGAGACACAGCCGGTGAGGTTCTCGGACAAGGTCCGGGTGATCTCGGTGGCGCCCCTGTTCGCCGAGGCGATCCGCCGCATCCACCACCGCGAGAGCATCAGCGGCCTGTTCCAGGACTAGCGGCCCGAACCGCCCACCTGGGGGTCACCGAGGACCAGGCCCATGACGACCGCGTCCCACAGCTCGCCGTTGCGGCGGCGGTAGTGGCGGCGGAGCAGGCCCTCGCGCTGGAAGCCGAACTTCTCGTAGAGGGCGATGGCGGCCTGGTTGTGGGGCCAGACCTGCAGGGCGACCTTGTGCGCGCCGGCCTGACGGGCCCAGGCGAGCCCGGCGGCGACCAGGGCGCTGCCGACGCCCCTTCCGCGCCACGGCGCCGCCACCAGCATGCCCAGGTCGGCCACGCCGTAGCGGGCAAGCTCGATGCCGAGCTGGCCGACCAGCTCGTCACCTGCCACCGCCACGAGCAGGCGCGCGTCCCGCCGGTCGAGCAGCTCGCTCATCCGCCGGTGGCGCATGGCCCGGTCGACCGGCGCCTCGGCGGCGATCCAGCGGCCCTCGGCCGCCACGTCGGCGTACAGCTCCACCAGCGCGTCGAGGTCGTCAGGCCGGGCCGGCCTGACCTCGAACACCGCCCCGGCGGCGGGCGGGGTCGGGCCCGGCGCGGCCGGCCCCGAGCCTGACCTCGTCCCGGCTCTGCCAGGCAGGCGCAGGACCCCGCGGCGCCGGCCCTCCCGCTCCACCGGGTGCTCAGCCGGCGGTGGGCAGGCCGTCGACGGCCTGCTCCAGGTCGGCCACCAGGTCGTCGGGATGCTCGATGCCGACCGAGAGGCGCACCAGGTCGGCCGGGACCTCGGCGTCGGTGCCCGCCACGCTGGCATGCGTCATCACCCCGGGCAGCTCGATCAGGCTCTCGATGCCGCCGAGGCTCTCGGCCAGGGTGAACACCCGGGTCCGCCGGACCACCTGCTCGGCCGCTTCGACGCCGCCGACGGGCCGGAACGCCACCATGCCGCCGAAGCCGCGCATCTGCGCCGCGGCCAGCTCGTGGCCTGGGTCGCCGCCCAGGCCCGGGTAGCGGGTCTCGGCCACCTCCGCCCGGCTGGTGAGGAAGCTCGCCACCCGCATGGCGTTGTGGCAGTGGGCCCGCATCCGCAGCGGCAGCGTCTTGATCCCGCGCAGGGTCAGCCAGCAGTCCATCGGCCCTGGCACCGCCCCGGCGGCGTTCTGCAGGAACCTGCAGCGGTCGTACAGCTCGGGCAGGCCGGTGACCAGCGCGCCGCCGATCACGTCGGAATGGCCGCCAAGGTACTTGGTGGTGGAGTGCACCACCAGGTCGGCGCCGAGCTCCAGGGGCAGCTGCAGGAACGGGGTCGCGAAGGTGTTGTCGACCGCGCAGAGCGCGCCGGCGGCGTGGGCCAGCTCGGCCGCGCCGGCGACGTCGACCACGCCGAGCAGCGGGTTGGTCGGGGTCTCCACCCAGACCAGCCGGGTCTCGGAGCGGATCGCCTGCTTGAGCGCGTCCAGGCTGGTCATGTCGACCACGGTGAAGGCCAGACCCCACTCGGCGAACAGCCGCGCCACCACCCGGTAGGTGCCGCCGTAGACGTCGCTGGACAGCACCATGTGGTCGCCGGGCCGGAGCGTCTGCAGCACGGTGGTGGTGGCGGCCATGCCCGAGGCGAAGCACAGCGCCCCGCCGCCGCTCCCCGCCGGCACGCCCTCCAGCGAGGCCAGGCAGGCCTCGAGGTTGGTACGGGTCGGGTTGCCGGTGCGGGCGTACTCGTAGCCCTGGTGCCGCGCCGGCCCCTCCTGGGCGAAGGTGGAGGTCTGGTAGATGGGCGCGATCACCGCCCCGGTGCTTGGGTCGGGCTCCGAGCCGACGTGGACCGCCCGCGTCTCGAACTCGGCCTGGTCGAAGGACATGGTTGCTTCCGCCTCTCAGTTGCCGCGGCTGGCGGTGGCGAGGTGGTCGAGCATGTCGGAGCGGGTGATCACGCCGACGGCGCGGCCCTGCTCGGTGACCAGCACGGCGGTCGAGCGGCCCTTGGAGAGCAGCTCGAACGCCTCCTCGACGGGCATGTGCCGCTCCACGGTCGGGAACGGAGCGTCCATCACCTCGATGACCTCGGCGTCGAGCACCTCGGGCTTGCGGAACAGCCGCTCGAGCAGCGAGCCCTCCTGCACCGACCCGACCACGCTGGTCAGGTCGGCCGGGTCGCCGCCGGAGACCACCGGGAGCTGGCTGACGCTGTGGGTGTGGAGCAGGTCGATGGCCTCGTGGACCGACTGATGGGCGGCGACGGTGACCAGCGCCGGGGTGTCGTGGTGGCCCTTGCCGGCGAGCACGTCGGAGACCACCCCGCGGCGCCTCGGCAGGAACCCGTACTCGCGCATCCAGTCGTCGTTGTAGACCTTGGAGAGGTAGCCGCGGCCGCCGTCGGGCAGCAGCACCACCACGGTCGCGTCCCGGCCGAGCTCCGCGGCCACCACCACGGCGGCGTGCACCGCCAGGCCGCACGAGCCGCCCACCAGCAGGCCCTCCTCGTAGGCCAGGCGGCGGGTCATCAGGAACGACTCGCGGTCGGAGACGGTCACCCAGCGGTCCACCACCGACCGGTCGAAGGTCTCCGGCCAGAAGTCCTCGCCGACCCCTTCGACCAGGTAGGGGTGGACGTCGCCCGGTTGGGAGTAGATCGAGCCCTCGGGGTCGGCGCCGACCACGACCGTGTCCGGGTGGCGCTCCTTGAGGAAGCGCCCCACCCCGCTGACGGTGCCGCCGGTGCCCACCCCGGCGACGAACACGTCCAGCTTGCCGCCGGTCTGCTCCCACAGCTCCGGCCCGGTGGTGCGGTAGTGGGCCTCGGGGTTGGCCTGGTTGGCGTACTGGTTGGGCTGGAAGGCGCCGGGGATCTCGCTGGTCAGCCGGTTGGCGACCGAGTAGTAGGACTCGGGCGAGGACGGCGCCACCGCCGTCGGGGTGACCACCACCTCGGCGCCGTACCCTCGCAGCAGCGCGATCTTCTCCTGGCTGATCTTGTCGGGCATCACGAAGATGCAGCGGTAGCCCTTGAGCGCGGCCACGATGGCCAGGCCGGCGCCGGTGTTGCCGCTGGTCGGCTCGATGATGGTGCCACCGGGGCCGAGCAGGCCGGCCTGCTCGGCGCGCTCGACCATGGCCAGGCCGATGCGGTCCTTCACCGAGCCGCCAGGGTTCAGGTACTCGATCTTGGCCAGCAGGTCCGGTGCGACCGCGCGGCCCACCCGTGACAGCCGCACCAGCGGAGTGCCCCCCACGGCGTCCAGGATCGAGTCGAACACCTGCATGGGCGCGGTCCTCCTTGGTGGAGCCCAGGCAACGGCCGCCAGCCGGCACGGGCGTGATCCGCGAATTGTAGCCCGTGCAGCCGGCGCGTCCGGGGCTGGAGGAGCGCCTACCGCAGCGGCTCGCCGTCCGGCCCGATGCCCTCGAACAGGTCGGTCTCGTGACCGTCGCCACCGACCAGCGAGCGTGCCAGGACGTAGTCCTCCCAGGGGTAGACCTCCGCCACGACCTCGTCCGGGATGGCGAACCAGAAGCTGTTGGGGTCGATCTGGGTGGCGTGGGCGATGAGCGCGTCACGGCGCTGGGCCATGTACTTGTTGACCTCGATCTGGGTGGTGATGTTCGGCTCGGGCCGCTCGTCGCTGCTCCAGTTCTCGAGCCACTCACCGAACGGGCTCTCGATGCCGCGCGCCACCGCGCCGGTGTGGATCGCCTCGAGCCGGCGCTTGGTGAACGGCGCGTGGTAGTAGAGCTTCAGCGGCTGGAAGGGGACGCCGGCGTCGGGGTAGCGGTCCGGGTCGCCGGCGGCGTCGAACGCCGCCACCGACACCTCGTGGGTGCGGATGTGGTCGGGGTGCGGGTAGCCGCCGCTCTCGTCGTAGGTGAGCACGACCTGCGGGCGCTCCAGGCGGATGATGCGGACCAGGCGGCCGGTGGCCTCGTCCAGGCTGGCGTTGGCGAAGGCGTCCGGGTGGGCGTTGAACTCGGAGTCGGGCATGCCCGAGTCCCGGTAGCCGAGCCAGTAGTGCGCGCCGACGCGCAGGATCTCGAGCGCCTTGGCCAGCTCCTGGCGGCGCAGCTCGGGCATGCGGTCGAGGTTGCCCGGCTGGTCCATCGCCGGGTTGAGGATCTCCCCGGCCTCGCCGCCGGTGCAGGTGACCACCACCGTGCGGACGGACTCGTCGGCGTAGCGGGCGAAGGTGCCTGCGCCCTTTGACGACTCGTCGTCGGGGTGCGCATGCACGGCGAGCAGGGTACGAGGCACGGTCGTGAAGCTCCTTTGCGGGGGTGTGGCGGCAAGCCTAGCGGACCAGCCCGACAGCGTGCCGGTCAGGCCCCGGGCAGCGAGGCGCGCCAGGGCGGAGCCAGCCGCGAGCCGGCGAGGCGGTGCATGGCCCAGGCCACGCCGAGGGCGATCAGCACGTCGCCAGGGCTGAAGACGTTGGCGAGCGGCCAGGAGCTGGGGATCGCGAAGACGTCGCCGAGGAAGGCCAGCCGCGGGTCGGCGAGGACCGCCGAGTTGCTGTAGCCGGCCTGCCCGGCAGGCAGGCCGGCGGCGGCCGCCGCGGCGGCCGCCGCCGGCATCACGCCGCCGTTGACGCTCATGGCGAGCAGGTTGCAGGCGCCTCCGGCCGCGACCAGCAGCATGCCGGGCAGGTGGCGGTTGCGGACCAGGAACAGTCCAGCCACCGGATAGGAGAGCACCTGGAGGGCGATCCGGGCGGTCACCGGCAGACCGGGCAGGTAGATGCCGGCGGTCTGCATCACCAGGGCGGCCGGCAGCAGCCAGGGCAGCTGGACGCGCACGTCGGCCAGGGCGGCCAGCCGCCCGCCGGCGAGCGGCACGGTGAGCGCGGCGAGCACCACGAAGGTGACCAGGAGCACCGCTTCCTACCAATCGACAGGAACCCGCTATAGGTAAGGTTCCCTGCGAATAGACCTTTGATCCTTTTTAGGTATACTGACCGGGTCCTGGGACGCCGGAGCTGGCTGTCCCTGTCGCCCGTAGGTCCACGGTTCGCGCGGGCTGGCCGGGTGCCATCCGGGGGGGTGTTGGGACTTGGCATCGTTCGCGCGCCGTCTGGCGCGGCGGCTCGGGACGCTCACCGTGGCGCTCATCGGCGCGCAGCGCAAGTGGAGCTAGCCATGGGGTCGCGTCATTCCCGCCCGTCCGGGAGCCAACCGGCCGGGCCCGCCGGACAGCCCGGCGATCCGTCCACGGCCACCCGGCCGGGCCAGGGCCGCGGGTCGTCGCGGCGCGCCCGGCGCTCCGTCCGCCTCACCGCGTACATGACCGCCGTCTCCGCGGCCGGGCTGGGTCTGCTCGGCGCGCTCGCCACCCGCGCCGACGCCGACCCCGCGCTGCGGCAGCCGGACGTGTTCTGGGTGTTCACCGCGTCCGTCCTGGTGGTCAGGCTGCTGCCCGTGCCGGTCAGGCGGCGCCACCGCGAGGACCGCGACCTCGCCGCCGCCTCGGGAGCGTTCGCCCTCGCCCTCGCCCTCGGCTGGGGCGCCGCCGCCGGCGCCCTCGCCCTCGCCGCCGGGGGCGCGGCGGCCGGCCTGGTCCTTCGGGCCACGCCGCTGCGCACCGCCTTCGCGCTGGGACGGGCCACCCTCGCCCTGGTCGCGGCCGAGGGCCTCTACCGGGTGCTCGGCGGCGGGCCCGGCCTGACAGTCGCCGACCTGCCCGCCTGGGCGGCGGCCGCGAGCGGATTCCTCGCGGTCGACGCGCTCGCCGAGGCCGGCCTGGCGGTGGCGGCCGGCCGCCGGCCGGCCGCCGCCCCGTCCGGGTGGGTGCCCACCGCCCGGCCGCCCGCCTGGGCGGCGGCCACGCTGCTGGCCGCCACGCCGGTGATGCTCGCCGCGGCCAGGCACACCGGCCTGCTGGTCCCGCTGCTGCTCCTGCCCACGGCCGCGCTCTGGCTCGCCTGCCGGGACGCGGCCGTGGCCGAGCGGCGCCGGGCGTCGGCCGAGGCGGCGGTGGCCGCCGCCAGGGCCGCCGCCGCCGAGCAGGACCGCCTGCTCGACGCGGACGAGGCGTTGATCCACCAGCTCGAGGAGCACAGCCGGCGCCAGGGCGACCTGCTCGCCACGGTCTCCCACGAGCTGCGCACGCCCCTCACCGCCGTGCTCGGCTCGCTGGCCACGCTGACCCGCCGCGGCCAGCAGCTCTCCCAGGCTGAGCGCGAGGCGTTCCTCGACCTCGCCACCCGGCAGGGCGAGCGGCTCAAGCGGCTGGTCGAGCAGCTCCTGCTGGATGCCAGGGTGGAGCAGGCGACGGCGTCGGCGATGCCGGCCGACGCCCTGGTCGAGGCGGGCGAGCTGGTCCGCCAGGCCGCCTGGACGGCGCGGCTGTGCCATCCCGACCGGGACATCCGCGTGGCCGTCGCCGGCCTGCTGCCGGTCAGGGCGGCGGCCGACGCGATCCTGGCGGTGCTCGGCAACCTGGTCGACAACGCCGCCAAGTATTCGCCGAAGGACACCCCCATCCGCCTGGAAGGAGCGGCCCTCGGCGACGTGGTGGTCCTGGCCGTCGAGGACCTCGGCCCGGGCGTCCCAGCCGGCGACCAGGAGCGCATCTTCCAGCGCTTCATCCAGCTGGAGGCGGGCGCGGCCAACCGCGCCGGCGGCGTCGGGCTCGGCCTGCACATCGCCCGCGAGCTGGCCAGGGCCCAGGGCGGCGACCTGGTCGTCGCCGCCACCGCCGACGGCGTCGGCGCCCGTTTCGAGCTGCGGCTGCGGTTCGCGGACGACCAACTGACCCTGGCCGGTCTGACCGCAGGGCGGTCAGACCGGACCGTCCCCGCCCCGGTCGGTGCCCACCGGTGAGCCCGGAAGCCGGGCTGAGCCGGTCAATACCCCTGGCGCAGGGCGGCGAGCAGCGGTAGGGTTGGCCACAAGCGGGCGGCCTGCCCGCCTTCGCGCTTTCCGGCCCTTCGAGGACCTGCGCGGCGGTGGGCGACGCAGCCGACTCCGCGTACCACGATCCGGGAACCGGCTCGGCCCGGCGGCACCCTCACGACGGGGGACGAGGGCGGTCGTCCGGGCCCCGGCTTCGGCCGGCCAAGGAGGTCTCGACCGTGTCGCAGCCTAACACCCAACGCGCCAACTACCTGAGCCAGGAAGCCTACGACCGCCTGGCGTCCGAGCTGGAGACCCTCAGGACAGAGGGTCGCGAGCGGATCTCCCAGCAGATCGGCGCGGCGCGTGAGCACGGCGACATCCGCGAGAACGCCGACTATGACGCGGCCAAGAACGAGCAGGGGATGATGGAGGCGCGGATCCGCCAGCTCGAGGAGCTGCTGCGCACGGCGGTGGTCGGCGAACCTCCCGAATCGGACACGGTCACTCCCGGCATGGTGATCCGCCTCCAGATCGACGGCGACGAGGAGACCTACCTGCTCGGCAGCCGCGAGGAGGCGGTCGAGGACATGGACGTGCTGAGCCTGAAGTCGCCGCTTGGCCGTGCCGTGGTCGGCCGCCGCCCCGGCGAGGAGTTCAGCTACGTCACCCCCACCGGCAGGGAGCTACCGGTGAAGCTCCTCACCGCCGAACCCCGGCATTAGACCGCGCTCAGTTCCTGACGCCCTTTAGGGCGAGGTCGATCGTGTGGGCGCCCTGGTCGACCGGGCCGGGCAGGATGGTCACGGGCAGCCGGCCCGGCAGGTCCGGGACCAGCGTGGTGGCCGCTCCTCCCCACCACAGGCGCGGCGGGTCGCCGTGGAGATGCACCCAGCCGCGTGCCCACGCCACCGACTGCTCCAGCGAGTCGGGCATGGTGTGGCTGATCGCCACCCCGACCGGGTCGAGCCTGGCAACGGCCCGTTCGAGCGCCCAGCCGGGGAGGCGCGCACCGAGGTAGACGACCCGGTGACCGCGGCCGCGGAGCAGCAGGGTGAGCAGCAGCGCGCCCAGTTCGTGCTGCTCGTCCGGACCGCAGGCGACCAGCAGGGGACGGCCGAGCGGCAGCGGCAACCCGCAGAGCAGGCGGAGCGCCTGGCGGCGGAGGAAATTGGAGGCGAAGTGCTCGACCTCGACGGCGTCGCCGTTGCTCTCGTCGCCGGTGAGCACCTCGGCGATCGTCCGCGGGATCAGCTCCCGCACCACGCCCTCCGCGCCGAGCAGCCGCTCCCCGGTGGCGAACGCCCGCTCGGCGGCGAGCTCGTCGAAGGCGCGCAACGCCGTGACCAGGCCGGGTAGGACGGTCTCCGGATCCTGCTGGACGGCCGCCCCGGCAAGGTCGAGCAGGCCGGTGGCCTGGGCCATGGACATGCCCTCGGCCCGGCGGCGCTGCAGGAAGCGCACCACCGCGACGTCGCGGTCGGAGTAGAGCCGCTGGTCGGAAGCGGTGCGCGCCGGTTGCGGCCAGCCGTAGCGCCGCTCCCACGAACGCAGCGTGCTGGCCGGGACCCCGGTCATCACCTGGACCGCGGTCACCCGGTAGCGGGCGGACGGGTCGGCCTGGGCGACGAGCGGCCTTCCTCCTCGGCGTCGGGGGTCCACGGCCTGCCTCCTGGTGAGGTTCGGCGGGCGGCCAGCCCGAGAAGCACGCCGTCCAGAATATCCGCTTCACTGGCAACGATTCGAGCGAATCCGAAGTAGGCGCAGATCTCATCGAGAACGACCGATCCGGCCGCAATGACATCCTCACGACCTTCAGCCATCACCGGGAGCGCCGCCCGCTCGGCCACGGTCAGCGCCAGCAGCCGCTCCGAGGTCGCCCTGACCTGTCCGGCCTCGGCCGCGGCGAGGTGGATGGCCAGCGGGTCGTAGGCGGGCAGCCCGAGCGCGAGCGCCACCACCGTGGTCACCGTGCCCGCCACCCCGATCACCCGGCTGGCCGAGGTCGGGTCGAGCACCTCGCCGACCCGGGCGAGGTGGTCGCGGACGTCGGCGCGGAGCGCCGCCACCTCCGCGGCGGTGGGCGGGTCCGCGCGCAGGTGGCGCTCGGTCAGCCGGACACAGCCGATGTTCAGCGAGACCATCGCCTCGGGCGTGGTCGCCGGCCGGCCGGGCACGCCGATGATCAGCTCGGTCGAGCCGCCGCCGATGTCGACCACCAGGGTGCGCTCCCCGCCGGGCAGGTCGGCGGTGGCCCCTGCCCAGGTGGCGGCGGCCTCCAGCTCGCCGGTGAGCACCTCCGGCTCGACCCCGGTGCGGTCCAGCACCCCCGCCACGAAGTCGTCCCGGTTGCGCACGTCGCGGGTGGCGCTGGTGGCCACCACCCTGACCGCCTCCACCCCGAGGGCGCGGCAGCGGTCGGCGTACCCGCCGATCACCTCCAGCGTCCTGGCCAGTGCGGCCGGGTCGAAGCGCCTGGTGGCGTCGACACCGCGGCCGAGCCGGGTGATCACCATCTCGCGGGCGTGCTCCGCCGAGACCCGCCCGTCCGCCACGTCCCCGATCAGCAGGCGGGTGGAGTTGGTGCCGACGTCCAGCGCGGCCAGCCGCATGAGGCTTACCCGGCCTCCTCGCCGACGCAGGGGCCGGGGCAGTCGACCGGGTCGACCACGCGGCGCACCACGCGGCCGACCGGGTCGGTCCCGGTGGCGACCTCGTGGGCGTACAGCACGTGCAGGCACTTGACCCGGTTGGGCAGCCCGCCAACGCCCGGGTCCCCTTGGAGCCTGCCGATGGCGTCACGCTGGGCCAGGTAGCTGGCGTGGGCATCGGCGTGCGCCTCGGCCAGCTCCCCCTCGGCGGCGACCCGCTCGGACAGGGCGGCGTTCCAGCCGGCGGCCTCGAGGCGGCCCACCGCCACGCGGGCGGCCGGACAGGTCAGCCAGTACAACGTCGGGAACGGGGTCCCGTCGGGCAGCTGCGGGACGGTGCGCACCACCGCGGGCAGGCCGTAACGGCAGCGGGCCGCGATCGCCAGCGAGCCACGCGCGGGCCGGCCGAGCTGGGCTTCGACCAGGAGGCGCTCGCCGCTCGACGCCTCGGGCAGGCTGGCGGCCCAGCCTGGCGCCGAACGCGGGTCAGAGGTGGCGCCGGTGGGACGCGAGGGCCGCCAGTCGACCTCGAAGGGATCGGGCAGCGCGGTCGGATCGGGCCGGCGGGGGGAGCGTTTGGGCGTGCGGGGCAAGGAGATCGCGGCGACTAGCCGCGCCGGCCCTCGCGCTGGCGCTTGACGTCGACCAACCGCTCCTCGCTCGAGCGCATGAAGCGCTTGAGCTTCTGCTCGAACTCGGGATCCTTGCCCTTGCGCAGCCTCGGCCGCTCGGGCTGCCAGTCGGGCGCGGCCTGCTTGATCGACAGGTCGATCTTGCCGTCGTCCTTGATGCCGACGACCTTGACGGTGACCTGGTCGTCGATCCGCAGGTGCTCCTCGACCGAACGGACGTAGTTCCGGTCGATCTCGGAGATGTGCACCAGTCCGGTCTCTCCCGTCTCGAGCTTGATGAACGCTCCGTAAGGGGCGAGGCGAGCAACGGTACCCGAGACGACAGCCCCGACCTCGGCACTCATACTGGCGACCGACTCCTTGTCTGTAGAGAACGACGCTGGGTGACGACACGAGCCGACGACGCCGGCTCCCGCTCATCGTAGGGTCGGCCTCCCCGGGCGTCAACAAACGAACTTAGCGAAGCTTGCGTAGTAGCTCGCCGTTCAACAGCTTCGCCCGATCGGCTTTGCAGGCCGATATCCGCGGCCCTTCACACCGCTGCTGCCTGGGCTTTCGGCACGTTCGTGGGCGCCAGCCCGGCTAGGGAAGCCAGCCGGTCGCCCACTGCCAGGCGCGCTGGTACCAGGGCTTGGGCGGCGGGGCCGCAGGCGCCGGGCGGGCGTCCGGCGCCTGGGGCGGGTCGCCGTTGATCTGCCAGGTCTCCTGGCCGCGCTTGACCATGTTGTAGTCGCGCTGGGCGAGCTGCTCGACGTAGGCGGGGTCGCGCAGGCGCTCCTGCTCGCGTTGCAGGCGCTCGTTCTCGGCTTGCAGCGCGCGCTGCTTGGCGCCGAGCTGCTCGATGCGCTGGCGCTGCTCGACGTACTCCCGCAGCGGGTAGACGGCGGTGACGGCCAGAGCGAACAGCACCATCAGGAGCAGGGCGCCGCGGACGGTCAGGCCGAGCGGCGGCCGCAGCTCGCGCTGGTCCTGGCCGGAAGGGAGCCGGGCTCCTCGACCGGGCACACCGGCCAGCCGCGGACGCCTCACGACGCGCCGCCCGGCCAGGTGCGCGGGTAGGCGCGCCGGCCGGGGAACCGGGCGCTCTCCCCCAGCACTTCCTCGATGCGCAGGAGCTGGTTGTACTTGGCGACCCGCTCGCTGCGGCAGGGCGCGCCGGTCTTGATCTGGCCGGAGCCGGCGGCCACCGCCAGGTCGGCGATGGTGGCGTCCTCGGTCTCGCCCGAGCGGTGGCTCATCACGGTGCTCCAGCCGCTGCGGTGGGCCAGGTCGACCGCGTCGAAGGTCTCGGTCAGGGTGCCGATCTGGTTGACCTTGATGAGCACGGCGTTGGCGGTCTGCTCGGCGACGCCGCGGCGGATCCGCTCGACGTTGGTGACGAACAGGTCGTCGCCGACGAGCTGCACCTGGTCGCCGAGGACGCCGGTCAGCGCCATCCAGCCGGGCCAGTCCTCCTCGGCCAGGCCGTCCTCGATGGAGACGATCGGGTAGCGGCCGCAGAGCGTGCGCCACAGCTCGACCATGCCGTCGGAGTCGAGCGTGCGGTCTTCGCCGCGCAACTCGTAGCCGCCGTCCTGCCACAGCTCGCTGGTGGCCGGGTCGAGGGCGATGGCGACCTCGCCGCCGGGCTCGAAGCCGGCCTTGCCGATCGCCTCCACCAGCAGCTCCAGGGCTGCCTCGTTGCCGGGCAGGTCGGGCGCGAAGCCGCCCTCGTCGCCGACGCCGGTGGACAGGCCGCGGGCCTTCAGCACCCCCTTGAGGGCGTGGTAGACCTCGACGCCCATGCGCAGCGCCTCGGTGAACGAGGGCGCGCCGACGGGGACCACCATGAATTCCTGGAAGTCGACGTCGTTGTCGGCGTGCGCGCCGCCGTTGAGCACGTTCATGAGCGGCACGGGCAGCACGTGGGCCGCGAACCCGCCGAGGTAGCGGAAGAGCGGCACCTCCTGGGAGGCGGCCCCGGCGCGGGCGATCGCCATCGACACGCCAAGGGTGGCGTTGGCGCCCAGCTCGGACTTGTTCTCGGTGCCGTCGAGGTCGACCAGGAGGGCGTCGATGGTGCGCTGGTCGTAGGGATCCTCGTCGAGCAGCCGCGGGGCGATCACCTCGTTGACGTTGCGCACGGCCTGCTGCACGCCCTTGCCGCCGTACCGCTCGCCGCCGTCGCGCAACTCGACCGCCTCGAAGCGGCCGGTGGAGGCACCCGACGGGACGATCGCCCGGCCGAGCGCGCCGTCTTCGAGCTGGACCTCGCATTCGAGGGCGGGGTTGCCGCGGGAGTCGAGCACCTCCCTGGCGAGGATGAGCTCGATGCCGACCATGGCCATGGAGGATTCCCTTTCGCTGCTCGTGGCGGTCCGAGCGGGCCGCCCGCGAGGATATCACCGGCGTTCGGCCAGGCCGGGGACGTTTCACCCGGTCCGGCGCTGACGCGCCGACTCCGCGAGGTATCCTCGGGTCTCTTCGACGCCTGGCGAGGAGTCACGATGAGCACGCTGGCACCGCCAACCCGTAAGCGCACCGCCCGGTGGCTGTGCCTGGCCGCCGTGGCCGCGGTGCTGGCCGCCGGCTGCGGCACCGCGGTCGGCTACGCCAACACCTTCCTGAAGCTCGAGGAGGCCGGCATCAACAGCGCCGACCTCAGCACCACCGACGACGAGGTGCACCTCGCGTACGACTCGAACGAGGAGCCGGGCGACGCGCTGGTCGAGGAGGAGAACAAGGCCGCCGAGGTGATCTGGCGGAACCTGCCGCAGCGGTTCTCGACGCTCGAGGTCGACCCGCAGATCGAGGACGTCCCCGCGCAGGTCTACTCACGCGAAGAGCTGCAGAGCCGCTTCGGGCCGAGGCCGTCAGGGCTCGACCAGGGCTCGGGCGACATCGAGCGGGACGCCCGCAACACCTTCCGCACCATCATCATCGGGGCCGCGATCGGCTTCGCCGTGCTGCTCGCGCTGGTGATCGTGGTGATCGTGCTGGTGGTCCGCGCCGCCCGCAAGCGCCGGCCTCCGACGCCCACCGCCGGCTGGCCAGCGGCGCCAGGTGGCCCTCAGGCTCCCTGGCCGCAGCAGCCTGGCTACGGCCCACCGCCGGACCAGCAGTGGGGCGCCCAGGGGCAGGCACCCGTCGGCGCCCAGCCGCCCGCCCAGCAATGGCCCGGGCAGGGCCAGCCGCCCGCCCAGCCGCCGCCGTGGCAGCCGGGCGCCGGCCAGCCGGCGGCGCCGTACCCGCCGCCGCCACCTTCCGCCTACGGCCAGCAGGGCCACGGCGGGTGGCAGCAGCCGCCGACCCCACCCGCGCCGGCGGAGCCCGCCGACGCGGAGGCGGAGACCCAGGTCCTCGGCGGGGAGGACGAGCCGCCACGCCCCGAGGAGCGCCGCGGCGACCCGATCCCGCCCTCGTAGCCGCCGGGACGCCGGCTACGGCTCGACCGTGGTGGTCGCCTCCGGGCCGGCCGTGACCGCGTGCCTGGCCGCCTTCCAGTAGGCGAGCCACTGCTCCAATTCCAGGGTGGCCGGGTCGTGGCCGTCGGCCTCGACGGCGGCCCTGGCGGCGGCGTAGCGCGTCCGGAAGCGGCGGTTGGTGCGGCGCAGGGCCGCCTCCGGGTCGACGTCCACGGCGCGAGCCAGCGCCACGGCGGCGAACAGCAGGTCGCCGATCTCCCACTCGAGGTGGCCGGGCTCGGTGGCGTCGAGCACCTCGCCCAGCTCCTCGCGGACCTTGTCGGCGGGGCCGGTGCGGGTCGGCCAGGCGAAGCCGCCTTCGGCGGCGCGCTTCTGCAGCTTCGCCGCGAGCTGCAGGGCCGGCAGGGCGGAGGGGATGCCGGCGAGCGGGTCGGTGCGGCCCTCCTCCTCGCGCTTGATCGTCTCCCAGTTCCGCATCACCTCGGCGGGCGTGTCCACCTGCCGGTCGCCGAAGACGTGCGGGTGGCGCCTGACCAGCTTCTCGGTGATGGTGCGGGCCACCGCGTCAATGTCGAAGTCGCCGGCGTCCTCGGCCATCTGCGCGTGGAACACCACCTGCAGCAGCAGGTCGCCGAGTTCCTCGCGGAGGTGGCCGGGGTCGTCCTCGTCGATCGCGTCGAGCAGCTCGTAGGCCTCCTCGACCAGGTGCCTGGCGAGCGAGGCGTGGGTCTGCTCCCGGTCCCACGGGCAGCCGCCCGGGCCGCGCAGGCGTGCCTCGGTCACCACCAGGTCGAGCAGGGCCGAGCCCTTCGGCTCGCCGAGCGGGTAGACCGCCTCCACCTCGATGTGCTGGCGGGCGGCCCGGTCCGAGACGAGCTGGACCAGCGGGCCGTCGTTGCGCGGCGGCAGCAGCAGGGTGGCGCTCCCCTCCCGCTTGGCCACGTCGAGCAGGGCGTCGGCCTGCCGCCGCGCCTCGGCCACGCCCTCGGCGTCGAGCCCCTGCCCGACCAGCAGCAGGTCGCGGCCTGCCGGGCCGGTGTCGGCGGCCGGCGTGAGCACCGCCCACGGGATCTCACCGACGTCCAGGGCCGGCAGTGAGGGGTGGTCGGCGTCCAGCACGTACACCGGCCGCGCGGCGTCGAGTGCCCGCCAGGTCTGGGGCGGGAACAGCAGCGGGAACCTCGGGCTGGAGGCGACGAGCACGATCCTGGCCATGCGCTACGGCTGCGCCGTGGTGGGCGGCACCGGGAGCTGCGGCGCGGTACGGGCCGGCGCCGAGGTCGTCTGGGGCGCTGTCTCCCGGTCCACGATCTTGCCGCTGGCGGCGTCCCAGCGGCCGAAGCGCGGGTTGACCTGGACCGAGGCGGCCTTGAGCCGCCGCTCGAACCACTTCTGCACGGCGTCCTGCCTGCGGCGCTGCAGGCCAGGGTCGAGCTGGCCGCGGAGCTGGTCGTCGACCGGTGGCAGCCGCAACTCGATGACCTGCAGGATGTGCCAGCCGAACTCGGTCTTGACCGGGTCGCTGATCGGCGAGGCGCAGCGGCCGCTGGTCTTGTCCTTGCAGGTGCCCTTGCCGGCGAGGTCGTAGGCGGCCTTCTCGAACGGCGGCACGGTCTCGCCCTTGCTCTGGAAGCCGAGGTCGCCGCCGCGCTCCTTGGTCTCGGTGTCGGTCGAGTAGCGGCGCGCCACCGCCGTCCAGTCGCCGCCGCCCTCCAGCTCCGCCTTGACCTTGCGCGCGGTGGCCTCGTCACGGACGAGCACGTGGCGGACGTGGACCTGGAGGAACTCCTGCTTGCGTTGTCCCAGGGTGGCGAGCAGCGCGTCGTCGCTCTGGCCGGGCTCCAGCTTGGCGGAGAGCTTCTCGGCGGCGACCTGGACCCTGAGCTGGTTGCGGAGGATCGCCTCGGTGAGGTTGCGCTCCTTGAGCGCCTGCTCGAAGTTGCCGCCCTGCGCGGTCACCTGCTGCTTCAGCTGCTCCAGCCGGGTGTTGACGTCGGCTTCGGAGATGCTGATGCCTTCCTCCGCCGCCCCGCCCAGCACGATCCGCGCCACGATCAGGCTCTGCAGGGCCTCGCGCGCGCCGGCGACGGCCTCGGTCGGCTGCGGCTGCGCGCCGGGGGCACGGCCCGCCTCGACCAGCCTGGTCAGCTCGTCCATCGGGATGGCGGCGCCGTCCACCACCGCGGCCTGGTCGGGCGCCACCCGCCCTGGCCCGCAGCCAGCGGCGAGCGTGACCACGATCAGGAGGGCGGGAAACAGACGGCGCACGGTTGACCTCATGTCCTCATCGGCGGTTCGGCGGTCACCAGGATACGACTCCCCCGGCAGAAGCATGGACGTGCCGGACCCGCCACGCGAGCGCGCCAAGCGCCGGCCGGGAGCGGTCAGGACGCCGCCGGTCGCGGCTCGGGCCGTGCCTCCTCGGGCAGGGCGGGCGCCTCCGGCGCACCGAGCACGCCCCGCAGCAGCTCGGAGAGCCAGGCGGGGAGGAAGGCGCCGTCCGGGAGCGGGACGACCAGGGTCTGCTCGGTCGCCTTCCAGACCGCGCCGGGGTAGAGCCGGTCGAGCCGGACCCGTTTGGACTCGGCGAGCTCGCGGACTGGCGCCAGGCGGACCCGCCCGCCGAAGCAGACCACCTCCTCCAGACCGACCGCGGTGGCCTGAGCGCGGACCCCGGCCAGCGCCAGCAGGCTGCGCACCGGTGGCGGTGGCGGGCCGTAGCGGTCGGCCAGCTCCGCCCCGAGCGCCGCCACCGCGTCGACCGAGATGGCGCCGCCGAGGCGGCGATAGGCCTCCAGGCGGAGCCGCTCCCTCGGCACGTAATCCACCGGCAGGTGGGCGTCGATCGGGACCTCGAGCTTCAGCTCCTTTGGCTGCTCCAGCGGGCGGCCGCGCATCTCGGCCACGGCCTCGGCGAGCATCTGCATGTAGAGGTCGTAGCCGACCAGGGCGACGTGGCCGGACTGGTCGGCGCCGAGCAGGTTGCCCGCGCCGCGGATCTCCAGATCCTTCATGGCGATCGCCATGCCCGAGCCCAGGTCCTGGTGGGTGGCGATCGCGGCCAGCCGTTGGTGGGAGGCCTCGGTGATGGAGCGCTCCGGCGGGTACATCAGGTAGGCGTAGGCGCGCTCCCGGGCGCGCCCCACCCGACCGCGGAGCTGGTACAGCTGGGCCAGGCCGAGAGTGTCGGCGCGGTCGACCACCAGCGTGTTGGCGGTCGGGATGTCGATGCCCGACTCGATGATGGTGGTGCAGACCAGCACGTCGTAGGCCTTGTCCCAGAAGTCGAGCATGATCCGCTCGAGCTGGTCCTCGCTCATCTGGCCGTGGGCGACGCCCACGCGGGCCTCGGGGACGAGCTGGCGGATGCGGGCGGCGACGCGGGCGATGGTGTCGACCCGGTTGTGCACGAAGAAGGTCTGGCCTTCGCGGAGCATCTCCCGCCGGATCGCGTTGGCCACGGTGGCCTCGTCGTAGGGGCCGACGAAGGTGAGCACCGGGTGCCGCTCCTCAGGCGGGGTCTCCATCACCGACATGTCGCGGATCCCGGAGATGGCCATCTCCATCGTCCGCGGGATCGGGGTGGCGGTGAGGGTGAGCACGTCGACCTCGGTGCGCAGCTGCTTGAGGTGCTCCTTGTGGGCGACGCCGAAGCGGTGCTCCTCATCCACCACCACCAGGCCGAGGTCGGCCCACTTGGCGTCGGCCGACAGCAGCCGGTGGGTGCCGATGACCACGTCCATGGTGCCGTGCGCCATGGCCGCGACCACCTCCTCCTGCTCCTGGTGGGAGGCGAAGCGGGACAGCACGCCGACCTTGACCGGGAACGGGGCGAAGCGCTCCGAGAAGGTGGCGAGGTGCTGCTGGGCCAGCAGCGTGGTGGGCACCAGCACGGCGGCCTGCTTGCCGTCCATGACCGTCTTGAAGGCGGCCCGCACGGCCACCTCGGTCTTGCCGTAGCCGACGTCGCCGCAGAGCAGCCGGTCCATCGGCACCGGCGCCTCCATGTCGGCCTTGATCTGCTCGACGGCGGCGAGCTGGTCGGGCGTCTCGGCGAACGGGAAGGCGTCCTCCAGCTCGCGCTGCCACGGGCTGTCGGGACCGAAGGCGTGCCCCGGCGAGGCCATCCTGGCCGAGTACAGGCGGACCAGTTCGGCCGCCATCTCGCGGACCTTGCGGCGCACCCTCGCCTTCTGGCGGTCCCACTCGCGGCTACCCAGGCGGGAGAGCTTGGGCGACTCGCCGCCGACGTACCGGGAGATCATCTGCACCTGCTCGCTGGGCAGGTACAGGCGGTCGCCCTGGTCGTAGGCGAGCAGCAGGTAGTCACGCTCGGCCCCGCCGACGGTGCGGTGCTCCATGCCGACGTAACGGGCGATGCCGTGCACGGCGTGGACCACGATGTCGCCCGGCTGCAGCTCCTCGAGGGCCACCGCCCCGCCGGCGTGCTTGTCCCGCCGCCTGGTGGCGGGCATGCGGGCCTGCTCCCTGGTCTGGCGGCGGGTGCCGTAGAGGTCGCCCTCGGCGACCAGGGCGAGCCGGAGCTCGGGCAGGCGGAAGCCGTTGAGCAGGGCGGCGGTGCCGACCGCGACGCCGGCCTCGGGGGGCTCGGCGGCCAGCGGGACGGGCAGGCCCTCGTCGCGCAGGACGTCCCGGAGCCGCTCGGCGGGTCCGGCCCCCTCGGTGCTGAGCAGCACGGTGTAGCCGTCGGCGGCGAGCGCGCGGGCGTCGGCCGCCACCCGGGTGATGTTGGCCCGGTAGGGCTCGACCGCGTGGGCGTCGATCCGCACCGCGCGGGAGCCGCCCCCCTCGAACGGGCCCACCCGCAGCACCGGGCGGCCCGAGCCGTCCAGGACGTCGGCGAGCGGCCGGTAGCCGGCTCCCTCGACCGGTGCCCTGCCCCCCTCGGCAGCGGCCGTCCAGGACGCCTGGGCGGCCTCCTCGGCCTGGACGCGTACCTCCTCGGCGCGGTCGAGGGTGCGCTTCGGGTCGACCAGCGCGAGCACCGCGCCGTCGGGGAGGTAGTCGGGCAGCAGCCTCAGCTCGTCGAACAGCAGGGGCAGCAGCGATTCCAGCCCCTCGACGGCCAGGCCCTCGGCCACCCGGGTGAGCAGCTCACCCGCCGCCGGGAACTCGCCGGCGAGCTGGCGGGCGCGCTGGCGCTCGGCGCTGGTGAGCCTGACCTCGCGGCAGGGGAAGGCGATCGCGGCCGGCAGCTCGGCCAGGGAGCGCTGGCTGGCCACGGCGAACGACCGGATCCCCTCGACCTCGTCACCCCAGAACTCGACCCGGACCGGGTGGTCGTCACCGGGCGGGAAGAAGTCGACCAGCCCGCCACGGACGGCGACCTCGCCGCGACGCTCGACCATGTCGGTGCGCTCGTACCCGGCCGCGACCAGCCGTTCGAGCAGGTCCTCGAGGTCCAGCTGGTCGCCCTTTGCGACCCGGACGGGCTCGATCCGGTCGAGACCGGGCGCGAGCGGCTGCATCACCGCCCTGGCCGGCACGGCCAGCAGGGCGAGCGGCAGGTGCTCGGGCGTCTCCGGAGCGGCCCCGGCGGCCTGGCGCGCCAGCCGGTGGATCAGCGCGAGCCGGCGGGCGACCGTCTCGGAGCGGGGCGAGAGCGGCTCGTGCGGCAGCGTCTCCCAGGCAGGGAAGACCGCCACGCGCTCCGGCCCGAGGAACGCGGCCACGTCCTCGGCCAGCGACTCCGCGTCCGCACTGGTCGCGGTCACGGCGACGACAAGGGTTGGCGAACTTCCCCCGGCACGGGCCTGCTCCTGGGGGGGCGCGGGGGGGAGCGTGCTCCCCCCCGCTTGGATCAACCCGCTCCGCCCCGCATGGACAGAAACCCCCGCGAGCAGGAAGGCGCGGGCCACGTCGGGCACGACCACCTCGGTGCCACCCTCCTCGAGGGCGGCGAGGACCTGGGAGAACGAGGGGGCGGCGGGCCAGCGGTCGAGTAATGGGGCGAGGCGCACGACGACAGCATCCCTTCAGCGGCACGCACGAACGCCCCCCGGCCGGGACGACCGGGGGGTACGACGACTAGGTCCTACAGTAGCGCAGCCACGCGACAGCGCGAGGCCAGCGAGGGTCCTCCCTGATCCCCCAGGGGCCGGGTTCGACCCGTCTTGAGCCTGCGCCGAACCGCCGCCAGCGTGGTAAGTCCCGTTCAGCCATTTGGACATGTTCGAGGGTCTGGAACTAGAGTGCGCGCCCGGTTAGCGAGGTGGCCGGAGCGCGCGCTGGCTGGACTGAGGAGCGAGGAAGGAGCCGCAGGCGACGGAGGAGCGACGAGGGAAGCCAGCGCACCGGGCGGCGGAGGCCACCGAGCGTTTCTATAAAGGGGCGTGGATGGACCTGTTGGAGGAACGGCGAGCCGACCGGTACCGGCGCTCCCGCAGGCAGGCGTCGGCGCGCCGCAGCGGGCACTCCTCGCCGCGCGGGTCCTGGCGGCCGGGCGGCGCCTGGGCGCTCATCGTGGTCCTCGCCGTCGGGCTGGTCGCCGGTGGCGTGATCGGCTGGTCGCTGGCCCCGACCGGCCAGAGGAACCAGGCCGGGACCGCGCCGGCCGTCCCCCAGTCCTCTCAGACCAGCGCGGCCTGCCGGGCGGTGCTGGCCAAGGCCGACGAAGGCCTGTCCGTCGCCGTCCGGATCGAACGCGTCCTGACCGACCAGACCCGGGTCATGGACCAGCTCGCCCGGGGCGGCGTCTCGCCCGCCCGGGCCGTCGCCGCCAGCAGGCAGGCGCTGGCCAGGGGATCCGGCGACGCCGCCAGGCTCGACGCCGCCCTGGCCGACTACCTGAGCGCCGCCGACGACTGCCGCGGCCCGTAGGACCCGCGGTCTCAGGCCACGGCCGGCGGGAGTTGCGGCACCACCACGCCGAGGTCGACATTGCCGCCGGACAGGATGGTGCCGACCCGGCGGCCGGCCAGGTCGCCCGCCCTGCCGGTGAGCATGGCCGCCACCGCGGCGGCCCCGGCCGGCTCGACCACCACCTTCATCCGTTCCATCACGAAGCGCACCCCTGCCAGGATCTCCGCGTCGCTGACCAGCACCACCTCGTCGACCAGGTCGCGGATGAGCGGCAGGGTGACCGGGCCGGCGAAGGGTGCGCAGAGGCCGTCGGCCACCGAGCGGGGCACGATCGGCACCGGCTCCCCCGCCGCCAGGGCGGTGCTGACCGCGGCGGCGCCCTCGGGCTCCACCCCGATCACCCGGCATGCCGGGTTGGCGTCGCGCAGCATCAGGGCCGTGCCGCTGAGCAGGCCACCGCCGCCGATGCAGACCACCCACACGTCGACCGGGCCGGCCTGCTCGAGCAGCTCCAGGGTGGCGGTCCCCTGGCCGGCCACGATCTCGGGGTCGTCGAAGGGGTGCACGAAGGTCAGCCCGCGCTCGTGCTGCAGCCGCTCGCACTCGGCGAAGGACTCCACCGTGGTCTCGCCGTACAGCACCACGTCGGCACCGTAGCCGCGGCAGGCCGCCACCTTGGCGGCCGGGGCGGCGAGCGGCATCACCACGGTGGCCTTGGCGCCCACCTCGCCGGCGGCCCAGCCCACCGCGCCGGCGTGGTTGCCGGCCGAGACCGCCACCAGCCCGCGCTCGAGCTCCTCCCGGGGCAGGGTGAGCAGCCGGTTCAGCGCGCCGCGCGCCTTGAACGAGCCGGTCTTCTGGACCGCCTCGTTCTTGACCAGCACCTCGGCGCCGGTGACCCGGTCCAAGGTGGCCGAGGTCAGCACCGGCGTCCGGTGCACCTTGCCGGCGATCCTCGCCGCCGCCGACCGCACCGCTGCTGCGTCCACCTCGACCTCCCGTTTCCCGACCGCTTCGTTGCCGTCGCCGGCCAAGAGTGAAGCACGGTCGCCGCGGTCGTGCCCGCGGGCTCCCTCAGCCGTTGTTGCGGTTCTGGGCCTCGGCCAGGGGCAGCCGGATCACGTCCATGACCGCGTCCGCGCCACGCTCCACCAGCACGCCGAAATCCTCGGCGAGCCGCTTCGGGATGGGCGCGAGCACGTAGTCGGCCGGGTCCTGGCGGCCTGGCGGCCGGCCGACGCCGAGCCGGACCCGGTAGAAGTCCGGGGAGCCGAGCGCCTTCACCACGTCCTTGATCCCGTTGTGGCCGGCGGTGCCGCCGCCACGGCGGACCTGCAGCTTGCCGGCGGCCAGGTCGATGTCGTCGTAGACGACCACGATCCGGTCCACCGGCACCTTGTAGTAGCGCGAGAGCAGCGACGCCGGCCCGCCCGACTCGTTCACGTAGCCGGCGGGGCGGGCCAGCACCACGCGCTCGTCGCCGTCGCGCATCTCGGCCACCAGGGCGCGGTTGCGCGACTTGGAGAGGCGCTCCCCGAAGCGCTCGGCCAGGAGCGCGATCACCTGCGCGCCGGCGTTGTGGCGGGTGTTGGCGTACTCCGCCCCGGGATTGCCGAGGCCGAGCACCAGCCAGGGCCCGCCGGCCTCCTCCGAGGTGGCGGTTCCTTGCGGGGCTCGCCTGGTCGTCGCCATGGCCGAGCGCAGGCGGTCGAGGAGGGACGGCGCGGCCGTGGCGGCCTACGCCTCCTCGGGCTCGCCGCCGCCCTCGGCGGCCGGCGCGGCCTCGCCCTCGCCTTCGCCTTCGGCGGCGGCCTCGCCCTCGGCCGCCTCCTCCTCGGTCGGCTCCTCCTCGACCGTCGGGGAGACGATCGAGACCACCGACGCCTCGGGGTCCTCCATGATGGTCGCCCCTTCGGGCGCCTTCAGGTCGGACACCCGCAGCACGTCGCCGATGTCGAGGCCGGAGACGTCGGCCTGGATCGAGTCCGGCACGGCGGTCACCTCGGCCTCCACCGTGATCTGGTGGAGGTCCTGGTCGGCGATGCCGCCCTCGCGCACTCCCGGCGACTCGCCGACCAGGTGGACGGGCACACGGACCTGGACCGTCTCGCCCCGCTGCACCGCCAGGAAGTCGATGTGGATGAAGCTGCCGCGCACCGGGTTGCGCTGGATCTCCTTGGCGAGGGCGAGGTGCTTGGACCGACCGACCGACAACTCGATCAGCACGTTGCTGCCGGCGCCGGTGCGCAACGCGTGGCCGAATTCGCGGGCGTCGACGCTCAGGTGCACCGGGTCCATGCCGTGGCCGTACAGCACGGCCGGGACCCGCCCGGTGGCACGTGCACGGCGGGCGGCCCCCTTCCCCGTCTCCGCCCGCTGCTCGGCGGCAAGCTTGTACTCGGACATGGGGGGTGGACCTCCTCGAAATCCCGGTGTGCGGAGCAGACGAACAGCCTCAAAGAGCCCCAGCTCCGGCGGGGCGGCCCCGAGGGTAGCAGATCGCCGCGCTCTTCCACGAACAGCCCGGTCTAGGCGATCAGCTCGACGGGAGGCTGCTGGTCCTTGGGGGCGTGCCGCTCCTCGATCAGGTCGAGCACCGCCAGCTCGACCGCTCCCTGGTGGGCCGGCTGGCCGGGCTCCTCCACGTCGGCGAGGTGGTCGAGGGCGATCGTCCGGCCCGAGCGGAAGCGGTCGAACACGCGCGGATCGATGTAGGAGGCGCGGCAGACCGCCGGGGTGTTGCCCAGGTAGTGGGCGACCTCCTTGACCGCCCGGCTGATCGCCCTGGTCCTGGCGGTAGGCGACTTGGCCGCCGGCCAGGATGCGGAGAGCGCGACCGCCGCCAGCACGGTCGCCTTCCAGGTGCGGAAGTCCTTGGCGGTGCAGTCGCCGCCGGCCTGCTCCTTGATCCAGGCGTTGACGTCGTCGGAGCGGAGGTCCACCCAGGCGCCGCCCTCGCGGTAGGCGAACAGCTCGCGCCCGCCCCCTGAACGGCGCTTGAGGGCGGCGACCACCTCGGCGACCTCGGGGTCCACGACCGAGGCGAGGTAGCGTCTGCCGCCCTTGGACGGGTAGTCGAAGGCGATCTCGTGGCCGTCGACGCGGACGTGGCGCTTGTGCATGGTGGCCAGCCCGTAGGTGTGGTTCTGCTCGGCGTAGCCCTCGGTCCCGATGCGGAAGAAGCCACGGTCGAGCAGGCGGACGGCGCAGGCGAGCACGCGGTCGCGGGTGAAACCCTCGCCGGCGAGGGCCTCGGCGGTCCGCTCACGCAGGTCGGGCAGGAGGCGGGCGAACTCCAGCATGCGGTCGAACTTCTCGGAGTCGCGCCGGGCGCGCCAGCGCTCGTGGTAGAGGTACTGCCGGCGGCCGGCGGCGTCGGTGCCCACCGCCTGGAGGTGGCCGTTCTGGTCGGTACAGATCCAGACGTCGGTCCATGCGGGCGGGATGACCAGCGCCTTCAGGCGGGCCAGCACCTCTGGGTCGCGGATGCGCTCGCCGCTCACGTCGAAATAGGCGAAGCCGCGGCCGTGCCGCTTGCGCGTGAAGCCGGGACCTGAGCAGTCCACCCGCCGGATCCTTTCCATGGGGCACCGTGGTACCCCGGACGAGCCCTGTCAATCCGGCCGCCGCCCGGTCAGGCCGGATCGCGTGGCTCAGCCGCGCTCGACCACCAGGGCCGCATCGGTGTCCAGGAAGCGGCCGAGGTCAGCGACCTCGGCCTCCAGCCCGGGAAGCACGGCCTGGTCGAGCGGCTCGAACGGCTCCACCGCCACGGTCAGCCGGTCGCGGCCGCGCTGCTGCCGCCAGGTACCGGCGACGCGGCCGTCCACCAGGACGGCCGGCTGGATGAAGCCGCCGCCGGCCTGGATGCGCCGCGCGAACCTGCGGTCGAGCACCAGGTCACGACCGCGATACCCGAGCAGGTAGGGGTCGAAATGGCCGAGCAGGCGGACCTGCGGGCGGTCGGGGCCGGCCGGCTCCGCGGCCGCGGCGGCGAGCACCCAGGCCGGCCGCTCGCCGGCCAGGACCTCGTCGAGCTCGTCGGCGATCAGCTCGAAGCCGCGCCTGGCCCGGCCGACCCCCAGGCCTGACCAGGCGGCGAAGTCGTGCGCGTCGGCGGGGCCGTAGGCGCCCAGGTGGCGGCGGGCCAGCTCGGCCAGGGCCGCGTCCGGGTCCAGCGCCGGCCGCTCCCCTACCCAGTCCG
>DATLQA010000085.1:0-6054 GCA_035535495.1 Actinomycetota bacterium
TCAGGCGACCGGCGCGCCGGCGGCAAGGGCCTTGACGTCGGCGGTGGTCAGGGGGTTGCCGGCGATGCCCCAGTCGCCGCTCTTGAGCTCCTCGACCAGCACCCAGGTGACCGGGCGCATGTTCTCGCCCTCGATGGCGACCATGGCCTCGGTCAGCTCCCTGACGATCTGCTGCTTCTGCTCGGCCGAGAACACACCCTCGACGAGCTTCACATTGATGAACGGCATGTGGCTCCTCCTCCGTGACGTGACGTCTGCCGTCGCCGGCAAGCGTGCGCGGCGCGGGTGGAGCCTTGGTAGAACTCCGGTGGAGCGAGCCGGGACGGGGCCGTCAGGTCACGGGCTCGGCGGCCCAGGCCGTCCAGCGGCGACCGGCGCCCATGCGGCGGTAGAGGCCGGCGGCCACTCCCCCTTGCCGGTCGGCCCTGGCCGGCAGCGCCTGGTCCCACAGAGAGCGGGCCTCGGCCTCGTCCCAGGAGCAGGCGTAGGCGCGGAAGGTCCGCACGGCCGACGCGAACGCCTCGTCCGCTTCCCGGCTCCGGCCATCGGCCGCGGCCAGCACCCCGGCGGTCAGGGCGACCCGGCCGGCCAGCCCCCGCCAGTCCTCGCCGGACCGGACGACTTCCTGGCAGCGGGCCAGCTCCGCCCTGGCCGCCTCGAGCCGGCCGGTGCCGACGGCCAGCAGGGCCAGCTCGGCGCGCAGCATGACCTCGGCGGGGACCTGCGGTCCCTGCATCGCAACGGTGAGCCCTTCGGCGAGCGCGGCCTCGGCCGCTTCGGTCGCGCCGAGCAGGCGCCGGACCCGGCCGAGCCAGTAGCCGTTGAGGGTGCCGTCCAGGCGATCGCCGGAGCGGGCGTCGCGGTCCCTGGCCGCCGTCCAGGCCGCCTCGGCCTGCTCCCAGTCCCCCAGCCAGTAGAGCAGCATCCGCTCGAGCACCGTGCCCGGGTCGAGGCCGGCGGCGATCCGCCGGGCCTCGGCGAGCTCGCCGCTGCTGCCCTTGGCCTGGCCGAGCTGGTCGAGCAGGCTGCCGCGCTGCCTGGGGAACGCCTCCAGGTGTGGCAGCTCCAGGCCCCTGACGCACCACGCGCTGGCGGTGTGCGGGTCGGCGAGGTACATCCCGCTGAGGAGCGCCCGCCCGAACGCGACCCAGGAGCCCATCCTGACGTCGTCGAGGCGGGCGGCGATGTCGCGCACCCGCTCGTGCAGGGACAGGCTCTCGGCCAGTTGGCCGCGGTTGAACGCCCACCAAGCGCGCTGGTAGCCGGCCCAACCGGCCAGCAGCTCGTCGCCAAGGCCCTCGGCAAGATCGAGCGCCCGCCGCGAGGACGCCTCCAGCCGCTCGGTGCGCACCCCGAAGACGGCGCCCATGGCCATGCCGACGTAGAGGTAGCCGAGCTGCCGCCGGGACGGCTGGCGCGCCAGCACCGCCTCCGCGGCCTGGTAGTGCGCCAGCCCGGCGGCGACGTCGAGCGTCGCAGGGTAGGTCGTCAGGTGCATGCCGAGGCGGGAGTGGGTGCGGGCGGCCGCCTCCAGGTCGCCCACCGACTTGTAGCCGGCCAGCGCCCACTCGAGGTGGCCGATGGCCTCCTCCAGGTCGGCGCCGACCTGGTGGACGAGGACGCCGAGCCGCTCGGCGAGCCTGGCCCGCTCGGCCAGCGGGCTCCCGGCCCGCTCCTTCGCCTCGAACGCCGCCCGCAGGTGGGCGACCGCCTCGTCCCAGGCGTACACGGCGGTCGCCGCCTCGCTGGCGCGCAGCGACAGCTCGACCAGCTTGCCCTGGTCGGCCAGCGGGCCGGCCAGGCGCAGGTGCAGCGCGATGGCCGCGACCCGGGCGGTGTCGAGCGGCTCGGAGGCCTGGATCGCCGCGGCGGCGCGCAGATGCAGCCCCTGGCGGCGGGGCAGGCTGAGGCCGCCGTAGAGCGCCTCCCGGACCAGCGCGTGGCGGAACGAGTAGGACGCCACCCATGAGCTGCCGCGCTCCCCGAGCACGCCGGCGCGCAGCGCCTCCTCCACCGCCTCGATGATCGGCGCGTCCTCCCAGCCGGTCATGCGCCCGAGCAGGGTGAATTCGAACTCCCGGCCGAGCACGGCGGCCACCTGCAGCAGCTCGGCGGTCGGGGCCGACAGGCGCGCAAGGCGCTGGGCGAGCACCTGGCGGACCCCTTCCGGGATGCCGAGGTCCTCGCCTGCCGTTGCCGCTGGCCAGCGGCCGCTGCGGGGGTCGATCGCGCCGGTCTCGATCAGGTGGCGGAGCAGCTCCTCGACGAAGAAGGGGTTGCGGTCGGTCGCCCGGCTGATCGCAGCGACCAGCCTCGCTGGCGGGCGCCGCCCGACGTACCCCGCGACCAGGCCGCCGACCGCGCCGTCGTCGAGGGCCCCCAGGCTGACGAGGTCGGCGAGCCGGTGACGCCGAAGCTCGGCGAGGGCCTCGGTCCAGGCGCTCCCGACGCCGAGGCCGCCGTCGCGGGCGGTGACGAGCACCAGCAGCGGGGTCCGCTCGGCCGAGCGGGCCAGGTGCAGGAGCATGCCGAGGGTGGCCCGGTGCGCCCAGTGCAGGTCCTCGAGCACCAGCAGCAGCGGGTTGGCCCTGCCCATCGCGGCCAGCAGCGCCACCACCGCCGCCAGCAGCTGGAACCGTTCCAGCTCCTGGTCCTCCGGCCCCGGGGGCATCGCACCAGGCACCGCCGCCGGCAGCAGCCGGGCCAGCCTGGACCTGACCGCCTCGGGGAGCCGGGCGGCCGTCCCCGCCAGGCCCTCGTGCTGCCCGAGCGCCTCGACGAACGGCTGGTAGGGCGCCATGGGCTCCTCATCGGCGTGGCCCACCAGGACCTCGCCCCCGTCGGCCAGCACCACGCGAGCGAGCTCGGCGGCCAGTCGCGACTTGCCGATGCCGGGCTCCCCGGAGACCACCACCAGCCGCTGCGCGGACCCCGACGCCCTGGCTTCGCGCCATGCCCGGCGCAGCCGGTCCAGCTCGGCGTCGCGGCCGACCAGCGGCGCCGGCGGCGGGGCGGCGAACACCGGCGGGAGGTGCAACGAGTCGCTCCGCCGCCCGGGCGGCGGTGCGACGAGGTCGAGGGAGGGGTCCTGGCGGAGGATCCGCTCCTCCAGCCGGCGCAGCTCCGGAGCGGGGTCGATGCCCAGGTGGTCGGCCAGGCGCTGGCGGAGCCGCCGGTAGGCCCCCAGGGCCTCCGCCTGCCGGCCCGAACGGTACAGCGCCAGCATGAGGTGGCCCCAGAGCCGCTCCCGGAACGGCTCCCGCCCGACCAGCTCCTCCAGCTCGCCGATCAGCTCCGCGTGGCCGCCGAGCACCAGCTCGGCCTCCACCCGCCATTCCAGCGCAGCCAGCCGTAGCTCCTCCAGCCGGGCCGCCTCGGCGCGGGCGAACGGCGCGCCGGTCAGCTCGCCGTAGGCCGGCCCGCGCCACAGCCCCAGGCCCTCCCGCAGCCACGCGGCGGCGCTGGCCGCCTCCGCCCGGCCGAGCGCCCGGCGGCCCTCCTCGGCCAGCCGTTCGAAGCGGCCGGCGTCGAGCCTGTCCGGGTCGACGTGCAGGCGGTAGCCGCCGTCGACGGTCCGCAGACTCCGCCAGTCGCCGGCCGCGGCGCGCGGCTCCAGCTCGCGGCGGAGCTGGGACACGTAGGTCTGCAGGGTCTTGGCGGCCGAGGCGGGCGGCTGACCCTCCCAGAGCGCGTCGATCAGGCTGTCGGCCGGCACCACCTGGTTGACCCGCACCAGCAGGGCGGCAAGCAGCGCCCGGTGCTTGGCTGCCGGCAGCGCGACCGGGCGGCCGTCCGCGATCACCTCGAGCGGTCCGAGCACAAGGAACTGCATGGTCGTCCGCGCCGCTCTCGGGGCCTTGGCGCGCTCTACCGGGACTCTACCGCCTCGCTGCCGGCGTGGGCCATCCTGGGCCGGTCGGGTACGGAGGCGGCCGGGAGGCGAGATGGGCGGCTATGACGCGATCGTGGTCGGAGCGCGCTGCGCCGGCTCGGTGCTCGCCATGCGGCTCGCCGGTGAGGGCTGGCGGGTGCTGCTGGTCGACCGCGCGACCTTCCCCAGCGACACCGTCTCCACCCACTTCCTGTTCCCCAACACGCTGGAGCGGCTGACGGCCCTCGGCGTGATGGACCGGCTCCAGGCCAACCACGACATCCCGAGGGTGCTGTGGAGCTGGCGGGTCCTCGGCCACGAGGTCGCCGGTGCCTTCACGCCTGTCGGGGGCGAGGAGCGCCTGACCTGCATCCGGCGGGTCACGCTTGACGCCGCGCTGGTCTCCGAGGCCCTGGCCGCCGGCGTGGTCGGCCGCTTCGGCGAGCGGGTCACCGGCGTGGTCGGCGGCGGCGTGGCTGGCGACCCGGTGCGCGGGGTGGTCCTCGGTGACGGCGAGGTGGTGCGGGCGCCCTGGGTGTTCGGCGCGGACGGGCGGGGGTCGACGGTCGCGCGGGCGTTGGGGCTCGCCGGAGCGGGCGAGCAGCGCGGGACGCTCGCGTTCCTGTTCGCCTACTGGACGGGCTTCCCGCCGAGCGACTGGTTCCGGATGGACGTGCGGGAGGACTCGAGCCTGATCTGCTGCCCGTGCGAGGACGGCGTCCACGTGCTGGTGCTGGCCGGCCGGCCGACGCTGGTGCGGGGCGACCGCATGGCCACCTACCTGGCCGGGATCCGCCGCTTCCCCGCGACGCTCAACCCGCGGCTGGTCGACCGGGCCCAGCTGATCTCCCGGGTTGTGGTCGCCCCCGAGCCGATGCTGCGCGGCTTCTTCCGGCCGGCGTGCGGCCCCGGCTGGGCGCTGGTCGGCGACGCCGGCCACTTCAAGCACCCGGTGACCGCCCAGGGCATCTCGGACGCCGTCGAGCAGGCCTGGTTCGTCGCCGACGCGCTGGGTGGCGCCGACCCTGGCCTGGACACCTACCAGGGATGGCGCGACGCCCGAGCCGCCGAGCACTACGAGTGGTCGTTCCGGTCGGCGCACCTCCCGCGCCCGGAGCAGGGCCACCCGGTGTTCGCCGGGTTGGCGGCCGACCCGGAGGCCGGCCAGCAGTGGCGCGACCTGTTCACCCGCCTGCGGCGGCCGTCGGAGGTCTTCACCGCCGACCGGCTGGCCCGCTGGGCGGCCGACTGGCAGGACCGCCCGCGGGTTCCGGAAGGAGCCCCTCATGGCTGACCTGGCCGGCGCCTACGCCGACGCCCGCCGGCGGCTGGGGGAGCTGCTGGCCGGCCTGGACGAGGCCGCGCTGGCGACGCCGGTGCCGGCCTGCCCTGCCTGGACCGTCCGGGACGTCCTCGCGCACGTCACCGGGGTCGCCGCCGACGCCGCCGGCGGGACCTACTTCGCCGGCGCCGCCGACGCCTGGAGCGACGTCCGGCTGGCCGCCGCGCGGGACGAGTGGACCGCCGGGCAGGTGCGGACCAGGCGCCAGCGGCCGGTGGAGGCCCTGGTCGCCGAGTGGGCCGGCTTGGCGGCGACCCTGGAGCCGATGCTCGCCGGGGCCGTCCCGCCGCCGCCAGGGTCGCCCGCGTGGCTGCGCTCGGCGCCAGTGGCCGACCTGGCCGTCCACCTCCACGACGTACGCGGCGCCCTCGGCCGGCCGGGGGACCGGGACGCTCCGGCGACCGCCCTCGGCCTGCGGATCTACGCCCGCTGGCTCGGCCAGCGGCTGGACCAAGGGGGCCGCCCGGCGCTGCGGCTGCGGGCCGGGGACCAGGACTGGGTGGAGGGCACCGGGTCGCCGGCCGCGTCCCTGGCCGCCGACCCGTTCGAGCTGTTCCGCGCCCTCAGCGGCCGGCGCAGCCTCGACCAGGTCCGGGCGCTCGCCTGGGACGGCGACCCGGAGCCCTACCTCGACCTGCTCGCTCCCTACCCGCTGCCGCCGTCGCCGCTGGCCGAGTAGCCTCAGCCGGCCGCGGACGCCCTGAGCGGGGTGGCATCGGTGGCAAACTGGACGTGACACGATGACTCGGGCCGAGGGTGAGGACATGGGCTGGTTCGAACGACCGGAGTTCGGCGCCAACGTTGGGCTGATCGACGAGATCTACCGCCAGTACCTGGACAA
>DATLQA010000086.1:0-2130 GCA_035535495.1 Actinomycetota bacterium
CGGCGGGGGAGCCGCCGACCGCCCCGGCATCGTCCACCGCCTGGACAAGGACACCTCGGGGCTGCTGCTGGTCGCCAAGGACGACGCCGCCCACCTCGCGCTCTCCCGCGACCTGGCCGCCCACCAGGTCGAACGCCGCTACCTGGCGCTGGTCCAGGGCCGGCTCCCCAGCGCCACCGGCACGATCGACCGGCCGGTCGGCCGCCACCCCCGCGACCGCAAGCGGATGGCCGTGGTCGCCAAGGGCGGACGCGCCGCCGTCACCCACTGGCGGGTGCTGGAGACGTTCCCCGCCGTGCAGCTCGTCGAGGCGACCCTGGAGACCGGCCGCACCCACCAGGTCCGCGTCCACCTGGCCGCCGCCCGCCACCCGCTGGTCGGTGACCGGACCTACGGCGCCGACCCGAGCCTTGCCGCCCGCCTCGGCGTCGGCCGCCCCTTCCTGCACGCCTGGCGCCTCGGTTTCCGCCACCCGGAGGACGGCCGCACGGTCGAGCTCACCGAGCCGCTCCCGCCCGACTTGCAGGGGGTGCTCGACCGGCTCGGCGCGAGCTGGCGGGCAACTCCTTCCTGACCTGCCGCTTTCCCGCCAGAACCGTTGCGGCGCAAGGCTTTCGGTTCGCCGAGGGTCGTTGCCTCCGGCTCCGCAACGGTGTAACCTGCGGCTTCAGGAATTACAAGCGTGTCATTTGTCCACACCCCTGTGGGAAACTCCTGTGGACGGCGAGGGCCCCGGGAGCCCGCAGGGCATCCCGGCGGAGCGGGTCGCAGGGGAGCAAGCGGTAGGGGAGCAACGCAGTCATGCCGGGGAGCTTCGCGCACCTCCACGTCCACACCGAGTACTCGATGCTCGACGGGGCTGCGCGGGTCGACGACCTGTTCGCCGAGGCCGCCCGGATGGGGATGCCGGCCCTGGCCATGACCGACCACGGCCAGCTCTTCGGCGCGGTCGACTTCTACCTGGCCGGCCGCAAGCACGGCGTCAAACCGATTCTGGGGGTCGAGGGCTACCTGGCCCCCGGGTCCAGGTTCGAGAAGCAGCGGCGCGACACCGCCGAGCCGTACACCCACCTGACGCTGCTGGCCGAGAACCAGACCGGCTACGCCAACCTGCTGCGGCTGGTCTCGCTCGCCTCCCTGGAGGGCTTCTTCTACAAGCCCCGCATGGACCGGGAGCTGTTCCAGCGCCACCACGAGGGGCTGATCGCCACCTCCGGCTGCCTCGGCTCCGAGGTGAACCAGCGCCTGCTCAAGAGCGACCGGGAGGGCGCCAGGGCGACCCTGGCCGAGTTCCGCGACCTGTTCGGGCCCGGCAACTACTTCGTGGAGCTGCACGACCACGGCCTGCCCGAGCAGCGCCGGGTCAACACCGAGCTGCTCGCGCTCGCCGGCGACCTCGGCCTGCCGCTGCTGGCCGCCAACGACCTCCACTACACCCGCAAGGCCGACGCCGGCCCGCACGAGGTGCTGCTGTGCATCCAGACCGGCGCGGTGCTGGCCGACCCCAAGCGGTTCAAGCTGGGGGACGGCGCCGAGGAGTTCTACCTCAAGTCCCCGGCCGAGATGCGCGCCCTGTTCGCCGACCACCCGGAGGCCTGCGACAACACCCTCGAGGTCGCCGAGCGCTGCAACCTCGAGCTCCAGTTCGGCGCCAACCTCCTGCCCCACTTCGAGGTGCCGGACGGCCACACGCTGGAGTCGTGGCTGCGCACCGAGGTCGAGCGGGGCGCCGCCGAGCGCTACGGCCACCCGCTGCCGCCAGCCGTCCGCGACCGGCTCGACTACGAGCTGCAGGTGATCGACCAGCTCGGCTTCGCCGGCTACTTCCTGATCGTGGCCGACCTCTGCCGCCACGCCCGCGAGCACGGCATCCGGGTCGGGCCGGGGCGGGGGAGCGCGGCGGGCTCCTGCGTCTCCTACTGCCTGCGCGTCACCGACCTGGACCCGCTGGCCTACGGGCTGATGTTCGAGCGCTTCCTCAATCCCGGGCGCAACGAGATGCCCGACATCGACCTGGACTTCGACGAGCGCCGGCGCGGCGACATGATCCGCTACGCGACCGAGAAGTACGGCGCCGACCACGTCGCCCAGATCGTCACCTTCTCCACCATCAAGGCCAAGCAGGCGATC
>DATLQA010000087.1:0-17874 GCA_035535495.1 Actinomycetota bacterium
CGGGCGCGCATCGCGGCCACGTTGCGCAGGAAGCTCGGCGGCAGGCCGCGCGCCGCGTCGGCGGCGGTGTAGGGAAGCAGCTCGCGGGGGCGCTTGTCCGGTCCCTGCGGGATCTCCCTGGCCAGGTCGGTGGCGTGCTGGCGGCTGAGCCAGCGGGCGCCGGTGAGCCCGCGCAGCAGTGAGCGGAGGAACGCCGGTGCCGGTCGCCAGGTGTGCTGACGGGGCGCGAGCAGGATGCCGCGCGCGACCGGGCCGTTCCCCGGCTGCTCGAGCCAGATCAGCGCGGTCTCGGCGAGCACCCGCTGCGCCCAGGCGGCCGGGTCGGTCTTGGCGCGCTGGTCATCGAGGGCCTCGGCCAGGGTCGGGTCGGGCACCAGGGCGCGCCGCAGCTGGGCGGCGCCCGCCCCCAGGTCGATGGTGGCGTTCGGGGTGACGTCGTCGTTGGCTGGCGGCGCGAAGCGCCCGGAGTCCAGCACCACCGTCTGGGCGGAGGTGACCGCGAGGGTACGCAGCGTGGCGGCGTCGATCGCACCGGCTACCGGCCATGCCAGCGCCGTGTCCGGGTCCTTGCGGAGCTCCGCGGCGAAGCGCTGCCGCCCGGCCTGGACGGGGATCGGCGCCTCCGCGTCCAGGCCGGCCCTGACCAGGGCGGGCAGGTCGGCGTCGGCGTACGGGAAGGCGCCGGCGGGGCTGCGGCTGACCGCCTGGCTGAGCAGGTCCCTGGCCCGCTGGGCGGCCTCGGACTCCTGGCTGCCCGGCTGCACCTCGCGGAGGGTGCGGCCGGCGCGCCGCACCCGCCACTCCCCGCCCATGCCGCGGATCTCCTCGGCCAGCAGGGTGTCGACCATGAGGGTGACCCAGGCGGACGCGGGCTTGGCCAGCTCGGCCAGCATCGCGCCGAGCGGTTGCTGGGGGCCGAGCTGGACGGCCAGGTTGGTGTCCACGTAGTCACCGGCCGAGTCCCGGTGGGAGCGCTCGTGCAGCGGGACCAGCAACGCGCCGCGCAGTGGGTCGGTCACCTGGCCGCGGAGGTAGACCACGAAGGTGTGGACGCTCGCGTCCGACAGACCGTTGGGACTCTGGGCGCGCGCCCGCAGGGTGAGGGGGAGCACGGCCCCGGGCGCGCCACCGGCGGCCGGGTCGTGCACCTGGATGGGGGGTGAGGTGACGATCCGCGTCGTCCCCTTCGGCAGGGTGACGCCTGGGAGCTGGATGGTCTGGAGGCGGCGCCCCACCGGGGTCGACTCAGGGTTGGCGACCAGCTCCTGGAAGGCCGAGCGGAAGCGGACCGGGTCGCCGACCGAGACCTGGACGCTGAGGTCGCTGAGCGGGTCCTGGCCGCGGTTGGAGAGTGACACCCGGAAGCGCAGGGCGTCGCGCGGGCCGACCGACGGCGAGATCTCGATCAGGTTGGCCGCCAGCGGTTCCTGCGGCTCCTGCTGCTGGGCGTCGGCGGGCGCCCGCCACGCTCCCAGGGCGGTGGCGGCCAGCGCGACGGCCACGGCCAACGCGGCGACGCGCCGTCTGCTCACCCGCTCGCATCCCCGTCATCAACTTGGACGCCACCACGCCACTGCCCGTCACCCGTTGGGCCGCGCTCGCGGACGGCTCGGAGGGCGTCCGGGATGAGGTCGAGGAGGCGGCGCTCGTTGGGGAAGGCCATGACCGCGTGGGCCCGGTCGAGGCTGAACCAGGCCGCGTCCTCCATCTCGTGGTCGTGCCTGGTCAGGTCGCCGCCGGTCGCTCGCATCAGGAAATAGTGCACGAACTTGTGGTAGCGGGTCTGCTCGGGTGCCCAGACGAACCAGTAGTCGATGGTGTCGAGCGGGCCGATCAGCTCCACCTCGAGCCCGGTCTCCTCGTGGACCTCGCGCACGGCGGTCTCTGGGACCGTCTCGCCCACCTCCTGCTGCCCTTTGGGAAGGGTCCACTGCAGCGTGCCCCTGGCCGAGCGGCGCGCGACCAGGGCGACGGCGGCGTCCACCCGCAGCTCCGCGAGCACCACGCCGCCGGCCGAGACGGCCCGGGCGGTGCGCACGGGTTACCCCCTCCGGGCCGGCACGGCGCGGCCCGGGCACCGCCGTAGTAGGTCAGCGGCTGCCATCGACCGCCTTGGTGACTCGGGTGACGAGCGCACTGGTCGCCTTGACCAGGTCGCGGCCGCGCACCTTGAGGATCACCCCCGGTTCGCCGGCGGCCGTGTAGATCACGTCCTGCCCGGCCAGCTGCTCGTCGACCAGCACGGTGGTGTCGCCTTCCAGAGCGACGGGAGGGACGAACGGCAACAGGTAACCGGTTACCCCTGGCGCCTGGTCGGGCGCGAGCGGTGCCAGGCCCTCACGGCCGAGCAGCGAGGCGACGCCCACGCGGTCGACCTCGGACCCGGCGGGAGCGAGGACGACCACCACGCCGCGGCCGTCGACGAAGACGGTCGGCTGACCGACGGCGCCCGCCGGCAGCCCGAGCACCTCGGGTGCTGCCGCGAGGTCGCGCAACGTCCCGGGGAGCGTGGAAAGCTCGTGCGGGACATCGTCGGCCAGCAGGTGGTTGTGGACGTCGATGCTGGAGCGCATGGCTCTCCCGTGGTGTCGGCGAGCGGCCCGAGTATACGAGCCTGGGTTCGATCCTGCGGGATCGCGGCGACGCCGGGGAACTCTGCGCTGGGGCTAGACGGAGCGGTGCGGCGGTCTAGCGGGAGCCGCCCTTGCGTCCGATTTTCTGGTAGAACTCGATGCCGTAGCGCTGCTTGGTGGTCTCCCCGCCCTTCTTCCCCCCCATGCGGCCGATCTTGCCGAAGAAGTCCTCACCGTAGCGCCGCTTGGTGGTCTGGCCACCCTTCCTCCCGGCTTCAGCCCGGGACATCTTTCTGGAATCCACCATGCCGTCCACCTCCTCGTGATCGGTTGCCCTGCCCACTTTCTCCTTAAACCACCCCAACTTGTACCGATCTTCTTGCCCAACTCGGACCTGTCGCGCCGGAAGCGCCCAGCCCGTCCGTGCGGGTAAACCGGGCCCGTCCGTGGACCGATGTGGAGGGAGGCGGCACCCGGCCGCCGGTGCCGAGACGGCCGAGGAGGGGGTGTGGTCATCCAGGAGCTGCTCCGCCACCTGGTCGAGCGGGCCGGGTCCGATCTCCACCTGAAGGTCGGCGCCGTCCCCTACGTGCGGATCGACGGCGAGCTGGTCCCCACCCAGTTCCCCGAGCTCGCCGAGGTCGACACCGAACGCTTCGCGTTCGAGCTGATGAGCGACCGCCAGGCGACCAAGTTCACCGAGACGAACGAGGCCGACTTCGCCTACGCGCTGCCCGGCCTCGGCCGCTTCCGGGTCAACGCCTTCCGGCAGCGAGGCTCGGTCGGGGTCGTCTGCCGCCGTGTCCTGCCCGGCAGCCCGGGGTTCGAGGCGCTCCACCTGCCACCGGTGATCGCGCGCATGGCCGAGGAGCCGCGCGGGCTGATCCTGGTCACCGGGCCGACCGGCGCCGGGAAGACCACCACCACCGCGGCCATCATCAGCCATATCAACGCGGTGCGCCGCTGCCACGTGGTCACCATCGAGGACCCCATCGAGATCCTGCACACCGACAACCTGGCCGTGATCGACCAGCGTGAGGTCGGGGTGGACACGGCCGACTTCGCCACCGCGCTCAAGCACGTGGCCAGGCAGGACCCCGACGTGATCTTCATCGGCGAGATGCGGGACGAGGAGACCGTCAGGGCCGCCCTGCAGGCGGCCGAGACCGGCCACCTGGTGATCTCCACCCTGCACACCGCGGACACCACCGAGACGGTCAACCGCGTGCTCGAGTTCTTCCCGCCGCACCAGCAGCGGCAGGTCCGCCTGGCCCTGGCCGGCACGCTGCGCTGCATCGTCTCCCAGCGCCTGCTGCAACGGGCCGACGGTCGCGGGCGGGTGCCGGCGGTCGAGGTCTTGGTGGCCACCGGCCGGGTGTTCGACCTGATCGTCACGCCCGAGCAGACCCACATGCTCCCCGGGGTGGTGGCCGAGGGCGAGTTCTACGGCATGCAGACCTTCGACCAGGCTCTGCTCGCGCTCTACCGCGACGGCACCGTCACCCTGGCCGAGGCCATGCAGGCCGCGTCCAGTCCGCACGACTTCCGCATCGCCGTCCAGCAGGCCGGCCTGCCGGTCTGAGCCGCCGGCCGGCCTGGCTGGAGCGCTTGGAGCCCTGGCCCCGGCGGTGCGGGCGCGGGGGGAACTGGTTGGGCCCGGGTGGGGGGCCGCCGTTATGCTGGCCGCTATGACCTCCCTGACCGCCGAGCAGCAGCGTGCCCTGTCCACGCTGGTGAAGGCCTCGCCGTTCGCCAAGGTGTCGCAGGAGCTCGGCCGCCGCTTCGCCGCCGCCGGCCACGAGCTGTACCTGGTCGGCGGCACCGTGCGGGATGCGCTCCTGGAGCGCTCCTCGCCGGACGTGGACTTCACCACCGACGCCTCGCCGGAGCAGATCCTGGCCGTGGTCCGCGGCTGGGACGACGGGACCTGGCTGCAGGGCGCCCGCTACGGCACCGTCGGGGTGCGCAAGGGCGACTTCCGCCTGGAGATCACCACCTTCCGGTCGGACGTCTACCGCGAGGGGTCGCGCAAGCCCGAGGTCACCTTCGGGCGCAGCGTCGAAGACGATCTCGCCCGGCGGGACTTCACCGTCAATGCCATGGCCGTGCGCCTGCCGGACGGGCGCTTCGTCGACCCGTACGGCGGCCTGACCGACCTGGCCGCCCGCCGCCTGCGCACGCCCTCGTCTCCGGCCATGTCGTTCGACGACGACCCGCTGCGGATGCTGCGCGCGGCCCGCTTCGCGTCGCAGCTCGAGCTGGTCCCGACCAAGGAGACGCTTGCCGGCATCGTGGAGCGCCGCGGGCGGCTGGCGATCGTCTCGCGCGAGCGCATCCGTGACGAGCTGAACAAGCTCCTACTCGGACGGGCGCCTGGCAAGGGCCTGTGGATCGTGGTCCAGACCGGGCTGGCCGAGGAGTTCCTGCCTGAGCTGCCGGCGCTGGCCCTGGCCCAGGATCCGGTGCACCGCCACAAGGACGTGCTGCGCCACACCATCGCGGTGGTGGAGAACGCCACCGCCTTCGACGCCGACGACCCCGACCTGGTCCTGCGGATGGCCGCGCTGCTGCACGACATCGGCAAGCCGCGTACGCGCCGCTTCGGGGCCGAAGGGGTCAGCTTCCACCTGCACGAGGTGGTCGGCGCGAAGATGGCCGAGCGCCGCATGGCCGAGCTGCGCTACCCGCAGCAGCAGATCGCCGCCGTGCGCACCCTGGTCGCGCTCCACCTGCGCTTCCACACCTATCGGCTGGGCTGGACCGACTCGGCCGTGCGGCGCTACGTGCGCGACGCCGGGCCGCTGCTCGACCGGCTCGACTTCCTGGTCCGCTCGGACTGCACCACCCGCAACGTCTTCAAGGCGCGCCAGCTCTCCGCGGCCATGGACGAGCTGGAGGAGCGCATCGCCCGCCTGGAGGCCGAGGAGGAACTGGCCAAGATCCGTCCGCCCCTGGACGGACGGCAGATCATGGAGCTGCTCGGCATCAGCCCGGGGCCGCTGGTCGGCCAGGCCCGCGAGCACCTGCTGGAGCTCCGCCTCGACCGCGGCCCGATGAGCGAGGAAGAGGCCACCCAGGCCCTGCTCGCCTGGGCCGCCGCCCACCAAGTCACACCGCCCGGGTAGGCCGGGCTCAGGGCAGGCGTACCACCACGCCCTCGTCCGGGCCGAGCTCCAGCGGCCGGAGCGAGACGGCGCCCGCCTGGCGGTCCGGGTCGGTCGACAGCTCCAGCCGTCCCTCCGTAGCGAGGCCGTCGGCCGGGGTGAAGGCACGCTGGCGGCCCGCGAAGTTCAGCACCACCAGCAGCCGCTCGTCGCCGGCCTCGCGGAGGTAGGCCCAGAGCCCGTCAGGAGCGTCCAGCGAGGTGTAGTCGCCGTGGCGCAGCGCGGCCGCGCCCTTGCGGTACCAGAGCAGCCGGCGGTAGAGGCTGAGCAACGAGCGGGGGTCGTCGCGCTGATCGGCGACGTTGACGCCCCTGGCGGCGCTGGCCGCCACCGGCAGCCAGGGTTCGCCGCTGGTGAAGCCGGCCCCCGGCGAGCCGTCCCACTGCATCGGGGTCCGCTCCGGGTCGCGCCCGTCCACGTCGACCACCCGTTCCGGCGGGATCTGCCCGTCGGTCATGCCGAGCTCTTCCCCGTAGTAGAGGAACGGCGTGCCGCGGAGCGTCAGCAACATCATCGCCGCCACCCTGGCCCGGGCCTGGCCGTTGCCGCCCTCGTCGTAGCGGGAGGCGGGGCGGGAGACGTCGTGGTTGGAGAGGGTGTAGTCGGGCCACGCGCCGGCCGGCAGCAGTGATTCCCACCGGTCGGCCTCGGCGCGGAACGCCTCCGCCTTCCATGCCGCCCACAGGAACGAGAAGTTGAAGGCCAGGTGGAGCTCGTCGCCGGCCTCGCCGTAGTACTGGGCGACCGTGGCCGGATCCAGCAGGTACACCTCGCCGACAGCCATGCGGTCGTCGTACTCGTCGAGGGTGCGCCGGAAGATCCGCAGGATCTCGTGGACCTCCGGCCAGTCCTCGTCGAAGCGGCGGCCCTTCTTCATGGCCAGGATGCGGGCCAGGGTCGGCGCGTCGACGTCGTCCTGGTCGTCGAGTTCCACCAGCGGGTTGTCCCGCAGCTCAGGGTCCTTGCTGAGGCGGTGGACCACGTCGATGCGGAAGCCGTCGACGCCCCGGTCCAGCCAGAAGCGCATCACCCCGTCCATGGCCTGGCGGAGCTCGGGGTTCCACCAGTTCAGGTCGGGCTGCTGTGGCAGGAAGGAGTGCAGGTACCACTGCTCGGTGGCCGGGTCGAAGGTCCAGGCCGAGCCGACGCGCCGGAAGGCGCTCGACCAGTTGTTGGGTGGCGAGCCGTCCGGCCTGGAGTCGCCCCAGATGTACCAGTGCCGCTTGGGGTTGTCGCGGCTGGAGCGGGACTCCTGGAACCAGAGGTGCTGGTCGGAGGTGTGGTTGGGAACCAGGTCGATGATCACCCGGATGCCGCGGGCGTGGGCCTCGGCGACCAGGCGGTCGAAGTCGGCCAGGGTGCCGAAGTCAGGGTGCACGTCGCAGTAGTCGGAGACGTCGTAGCCGAAGTCGGCCATGGGCGAGGGGTAGAACGGCGACAGCCAGATGGCGTCGACCCCGAGCGACGCCGGCGTGCCGTCGTTCAGGTGGTCGAGCCTGGTGGTGATCCCCGGCAGGTCCCCGATGCCGTCGCCGTTCGAGTCGGCGAAGCTGCGTGGGTAGATCTGGTACACCACGCCGTGCCTCCACCAGTCGCCAGTCGCCACCCGCTCGCCTCCTGCTCGTCCGCCCCAGGCCATCCCGGCCAGGCTACACAAGCCCCCCGGCCTGGAAACGCGGACGCCGCCCGGCGACTCCGGGCGGCGTCGGCGGCGCGGTCAGGCGCGGCTGGACGACGGCGTGAACCCCTCTGGGGTCCCGGAGGCCGGGCCGGCGATGAACTCCTCCACCGCCTGGCGGGCCACGTCGTCGGTGTACTGCACCGGCGGCGACTTCATGAAGTACGACGAGGGGCCCAGCAGCGGCCCACCGATGCCGCGGTCGAGCGCCAGCTTGGCGCAGCGGACCGCATCGATCACCACGCCGGCGGAGTTGGGCGAGTCCCAGACCTCGAGCTTGAGCTCCAGGTTGAGCGGCACGTCGCCGAAGGCCCTGCCCTCGACCCGGATGTAGGCCCACTTGCGGTCGTCCAGCCAGGGCACGTAGTCGCTCGGGCCGACGTGGACGTTGCGCTTGCCCAGGTCGCGCTCGACCTGCGACGTGACCGCCTGGGTCTTGGAGATCTTCTTGGACTCGAGGCGGTCCCGCTCGAGCATGTTCATGAAGTCCATGTTGCCGCCGAAGTTCAGCTGGTAGGTGCGGTCGATCCGGACGCCGCGGTCCTCCATCAGGCGGGCCAGCACCCGGTGGACGATGGTCGCGCCGACCTGCGACTTGATGTCGTCGCCGATGATCGGCACGCCGGCCTCGGTGAAGCGGTCGGCCCATTCGGGGGTGCCGGCGATGAACACCGGCAGGCAGTTGACCACGGCCACGCCTGCCTTGAGGGCCTCTGAGGCGTAGAAGCGCGCGGCCGCCTCCGAACCCACCGGGAGGTAGCAGACGAGCACGTCGGCGCGGGAGGCCGCCAGGGTCGCGGCGATGTCGACCGGCGCCGCCTCGGACTCCTCGACGGTGTCGGCGTAGTACCTGCCGATCCCGTCCAGGGTGGGGCCGCGCTGCACCTCGACGCCTTGGGGCGGCACGTCGGCGAAGCGGATGGTGTTGTTCTCGCTGGCGAAGATCGCCTCGGAGAGGTCGCGCCCCACCTTCTTGGCGTCGACGTCGAAAGCGGCGACGAACTCCACGTCCCGCACGTGGTAGCCGCCGAGGTCCACGTGCATCAGGCCGGGCAGGTCCTCGCCGGGCTCGGTGGCGGCGTAGTAGCGCACGCCCTGGACCAGCGACGAGGCGCAGTTGCCCACGCCCACGATCGCGACGCGTACAGTTCCCATCGGTCTGCGTTCTCCTCCTCTGCGCGCGGCTAGCCGCACCAGGCGCACGGCTTGGTAGCCGGGGGGTTGGCCGGGATTGCGAGGGCTACGGGCTGGACACCACTTTGGTGTCAGGCCGGGTCGGATCCTCGCGGTCTCGCGCCTGAAGCTCCTTCATGGACTGCGAGCTGGCCGGAGGAGCCTGGCGCGGGGTGCCCCGCAGGGTCGAGTCCCGCTCGGCCGCGATCAGCCGGTCGAGCCAGGCGATCTCCCGTTCGCGCTCGTCCAGTCCGTGGTCCACCAGCTCGAGGGTGTAGGCATCCATCCGGTCGCGGGCCGCGCGCAGCGACGCGCGCAGATCGGCCAGCCGCTCCTGCACGTAGCCCCGGCGCCGCTCGAGCTGGTACAGGCGGGTCTCCGGGCGCAGGTAGCGGAAGAAGGCGAGTCTCAGGGGGAACCGGTCCTGCTCGAGATCGTGCACCTCGGCCGACTCGAGCAGCTCCTGGAACAGCCGCTCGCCGCGGGATGTCAGGCGGTACACGTGCTTCTTCCGGGAGGTGAAGCGGGACTCCTCGACCTCGAGCGCGCCATCCGCCGCGAGCCGTTTGAGGCACGGGTAGAGCGAGCCGAAGCTGACGCGCCAGAAGGCACCGAGCTTGACGCCGAGCTGCTTGCGCAGCTCGTAGCCTGACATGGGCGTCTCCTTGAGCAGGCCGAGCACGGCGAGTTCGAGCACACGACCCTCCGGAGGCACGCCTGGTCGACCACTCGGTGCCTCATGGGTACTGCGGATCCGTCGGGCCGGCGGCCCGATGTATCGAATCGATGTATCGGGACGGTAGATCCAACGCCGCTCGCCTGTCAACACGTCCGGCCGCACGGCGGCCCGGCCGCCGCTAGGCTCGACATGTCTGGGTAGACTGGATCCGCCGGTCGCCCACTGTCCCGGCCCGCTACCGCTCTCCCCGCCATATGCAGCTAGTCGACTACACCCTGGCAAAGAAGGCGAAGCTCCTCCAGCTCCGCGGTGGACGCCTGTCCCGCGACGAGGTCTGCGACGCCCACCCGGAGCTGCTCCGCGCGGCCCGCAACGTCGGCGAGCGCGCCAGCCGGCCGTGCCCGGTCTGCGACGAGGACTGCCTGGTCCACGTCAACTACGTGTTCGGCGACGCGCTGCGGCAGGAGTCCGGCCGCGTCTGGCCGCGGGCCCGCCTGGTCGACCTGCACCGCTCGGCGGAGGAATTCGCCTGCTACGTGGTGGAAGTCTGCACCGCCTGCTACTGGAACCATCTGGCGCAGCGCTACCTGTTCCGTCGCCGGCAGGTCGGCTGAGCCCTCGGGCGCGGCTCAGGCGTCCCGGAGTTGCCGCCGGAAGAAGCTTTTCCGTTCCTGCGGTAGAGTCCTCGGCCATGGCTGCACGCACGACGACGAGGCCTGGGATGACGCCGCGCGTTGCCAGGCTCGCCCCTCCCCCGAAGCGTTCCCGACTGCGCCGCGTGCTGCGCTGGTCGCTGTGGCTGGCCGTGCCTGTGGTGGCAGTCGGTCTCGGCAGCGTGATCGGCCTGTTCTACGCCTTCTCCAACGTCCCGCTGCCCGACAAGGTGCCGACCTCCCAGGCGATCATCCTCCTCGACAAGAACGGCCATCAGCTCACCACGCTCGCCCCGGAGCAGAACCGGCGGGAGGTCCCGCCCGAGACGATCTCGAAGCAGATGAAGGCCGCCGTTCTTGCGGCCGAGGATCGAGAGTTCTACCGACATGGCGCGCTCTCCTACCGAGGCGTCGCCCGGGCGGCGTTCGCCAACATCGTGCAGCGGCGCGTCGCCCAGGGCGGTTCCACCATCACCCAGCAGTACGTCAAGAACGCCTACGCCAACGTGGGGCGGGAGCGGACGGTATTCCGCAAGCTCAAGGAAGCGATCATCGCGGTCAAGCTGGAGCAGAAATACTCCAAGGACGACATCCTCGGCTTCTACCTCAACACCATCTACTTCGGGAAGGGCGCCTACGGGGTCGAGGCGGCCGCCCGCACCTACTACCCGAAGGTCGGCAACCGGCCGGAGACCAAAGCCAAGAACCTCACCCCCGCAGCCAAGCACCTCACTCCCGCCCAGGCCGCCTTCCTCGCCGGCGTGATCCGCAGCCCGGAGTTCTATTCCAAGCCGGAGAACGCCCGCCTGGCGCTGGCGCGGCGCAACGTCGTCCTGCGGAGCATGGTGCTGCAGGGGGCGCTCACCCCGGAGCAGGGCGCCAAGGCCATGGCCGTGCCGCTCGGCATCAGCACGGAAAAACCTGGCGCGGCCGGCATCGCCCACTCGCCCGCCCCCTATTTCTTCGAGAAGGTCCGCCAGCAGCTGGTCGACCGCATCGGCCAGCGCGCCGTCGAGCTGGGCGGCTTCCGGGTCAGGACCACGCTCGACGAGCGCATGCAGACGGCCGCGGTCGCGGCGGTACGACGCACCCTGCCGGGCAGCAAGGACCCGCAGGCCGCGGTGGTCGCCATCGAGCCCAGGACGGGGGCCGTCCGGGCCATGTACGGCGGCCGGAATTACCAGAAGCAGCAGTTCAACCTCGCTACCGACGCGATGCGCCAGGCGGGGTCGACGATGAAGCCGTTCGTGCTGGAGCAGTGGCTGAGGGACGGCTACTCGATCAAGTCCGCCTTCAAGGGCCCCTCCAAGATCATCGTCGACGGCCAGGAGATCCATAACTACGGCGACGCGTCCTACGGCTGGGTCGACCTCCAGCAGGCTACCCGGGCCTCCATCAACACCGTCTACATGCAGCTCATCGAGAAGGCCGGGCCGGACCGCGTGGCCGACATCGCCCGCAAGACCGGGGTCAACGCGGTGCTGTCCTCCAACGAGCGCCGTCCCAACCTCACCCCGAACCCCTCGCTCGCCCTTGGTTCCAGCGGGGTGAGCACCCTGCAGCTCGCGTCCGCGTACGGCACCTGGGCCAACGGCGGCGTCCACATGGAGCCCTACCTGATCGAGGAGGTCACCGACCTCGCCGGCCGCTCGATCGAGCTGAGGGCCGGGAACAACCGGTCCCTCGGCAGGCACCAGCCGAAGCAGACCAAGGTGGTCGACGAGAACGTCGCCAACACCATCAACCAGACCCTCAGCGGCGTGATCCAGCGCGGCACCGGCACCAAGGCCAGGATCGGCCGGCCGGCCGCCGGCAAGACCGGCACCACCAACGACTACACCGACGCGCGCTTCGTCGGCTACACACCCGACCTGGTCGCCTCGGTCTGGATCGGCTACCTGGACGAGAGCCAGAAGCTCTACAACGTGCACGGCATCCCGGCGGTGTCGGGCGGGTCGCTGCCCGCGGTGATCTGGCGCGACTTCATGAAGGCCGCGACCATCGGCACCGTGCCGAGGCCGTTCGACCAACCCACCGTCACCGGCAGCGCGCTGAACGCGACCACCTCCAGCATCGCGCCGGCCACCGTGCCACCCACCACCAGGGAGGTGCCGCGCACCACGGTGGCGCCGAGCACGACCGAGCCGGGCCCGTCGACCAGCAGCTCCATCCAGGCGCCCACCTCGAGCTCCTCGCCGGTGACCACCGCGCAGCAGCGGAACGGGACCGAGCCGCCCCCCGGCGGCGGTTAGGCTGCTACCGACCCAGCCTGACTGGTGTCGTCCCGGGTAAGGTCGGGGCCGGCACGACGGGGGAGGTACGAGTGCGATGCGGGTCGCCACGCCCGTGAGGGCGGCGGCGGGGGCCGGCGTCCTGCGGTCATGGTCGTCCCGGCGGCCGGCGCTGCTCCTGATCGGCCTTTGGGTGCTCACCCGGGCGGTGCTGCTGTGGGTCTCGCTCAACCCGCGGATCTACTCGGCCGCGCTCTTCGGTGACGTGCGCCTCTACGGCGCCAAGGTCGAGCGCATGTTCCAGGGGGAGCTCCCCTACCGCGACGTCGCCATCGAGTACCCGCCCGGCAGCGTGCCCTTCACCATCCTGCCCGCCCTGGCCGTCGGGACCGGCGCCGGCTATCGGCTCGCCTTCGCGGTGGAGATGCTCTGCGTCGACGGGTTCGGCCTGTACCTGGCGACCAGGCTGGCCCGGCTGGTGGACGCCGGGCGCCGCCGCATCCCGCTGGCCTGGGTGTTCGGCATGCTGGCAATCGGGCCGCTGCTGCTGCTCCGCTTCGACCTGGTGCCGGCGGTCTGCGTCCTGCTCGCCGTGGTGCTGGCCGCCGCCCGGCGGCCGGGAGCGGCCGCGGCGGCGCTCGGCTACGGCGCCGCGGCCAAGCTCTACCCGGGTGTGCTCGCCCCGCTGCTGGTCCTCGGGCTGGTGCCCGCCATGGGATGGCGGCGGGCGCTCACCCGCACGGTGCCTCCGTTCCTGGCCGGGTTCCTGCTCACCGTCGGCCCGGCCCTGGCGCTGTCGGCCTCGGGCACGCTCGGGGCGATCCGCTACCACCTGGACCGCGGCGTCCAGATCGAGAGCCTCTGGGCGAGCGCGATCGGCCTGGCCCACGTGCTCGCCGGGCTGCCCGCCCGTACCGTGGTCGGCTTCGGCGCCTACGAGCTCGACAGCGACCTCTCCGCAGCGGCGAAGCTCCTCTCCACCGCCGCCACCGCGGTCGCGCTCGGCGCCGCCGCGTGGCTGGTGTGGCGGCGGGCACGACGGCTGGACGGGCTCGGCCCGGCGGACTGGGCCGCGGTGATGACCCTCGGCGTGCTCGCCTTCATGCTGCTCACCCGGGTGCTCTCGCCGCAGTACCTGGTCTGGGTCTGCGCCCCCATGGTCGGGCTGGCGGAGCGGCGGCCGGGCCGCCGCGGCCTCTGGGCGCTGGCCGCGGCCGCGGTGCTGAGCCAGGTGATCTTCCCGTTCCGCTACCAGCAGCTCCAGGACCTGGCCGCGTTCGACGTGGCGCTGCTCGCCATTCGCAACCTGCTGCTGGTGGCCGTCTGCGTGCTCACCGTCCGCGCGCTTGCCCAGGGGCAGGATCCCGACCCCGGGGCAGCCACGCCGGCCGCCGGTCCTCAGGGCGGTCCGGCGACCACCTGAGCAGGTCAGCCCTGTGGACAGGCGGGTGCCGCTGTCGCAGGGAGATGGCAAACTATGCCTATGGCTGGGAACACCTGTTCGGTATGTGTCCGGAAGTGTCCGGAGCCTCGGCTCGTTGCCGAGTGGAGCGCGACGCTGTTACCCTCGGTCGGCTTCACGCTCCTGCTCCCACCAGGGGGCCGCTTCAGTCCAGAGGAGGTGACATGCGCAAGTACGAGGTCATGCTCATCCTCGATCCCAGCCTGGAAGACAAGGACGTCAAGGCTGCGATCGACCGGTACCTCAAGACCATCACGAGCCGGGACGGCAAGGTCCTCGAGGTCGACCACTGGGGGAAGCGCCGCTTCGCCTACGAGATCCGGCACCTCAACGAGGGCTACTACTCGGTGGTCACCGTCGAGGCCGAGACCGAGACGGTCGACGAGTTCGCCCGCGTGCTCGGCCTGGCCGACAACGTGATCCGGCACAAGGTCGTCCGACCTGAGGTCGCCGCCTGAATCGGCAGCTGACGACGTTCTCCTTCCCCGCTGGCCCTCCGGGGCCTCGTCCCTGCAGGTCGTGACCGGCTCTGGCCGGCGCGGGATGTGAGTGAGGTGTATTGGTGGCAACCGACAACCAAGTCATGCTCGTCGGCAACCTGACCGCCGACCCCGAACTGAAGTTCACCCCCAACGGCGTGGCGGTGGCCAACTTCCGCCTGGCCGTGACGCCCCGGGTGCGCGACGGTGACACCTGGAAGGACGGCGACACCTCGTTCTTCCGCGTCAACGTCTGGCGCCAGCAGGCCACCAACATCGCCGACACCCTGCAGAAGGGCATGCGGGTGGTGGTGATCGGCCGGCTGCGCACGCGCTCGTGGGAGACGCCAGAGGGCGAGCAGCGGTCGGTCACCGAGATCGAGGCCGACGAGATCGGCCCCAGCCTGAAGTTCGCCACCGCCAAGGTGGAGCGCTCCTCCTATGGCGGCGGCAGTGGCGGCGGTGGCGACACGGCCGGCGACGCCGCCGGTGGCAGCCGCAGCAGCCAGTTCAACGACGAGCCACCGTTCTGAGAGATCGGCCGGACCGGCACCCACCGGTCCGGCCAGGAGGCAACACACCCGATGCCGAAGAGCACGTTCCAGCGAAAGCCGAAGCGGAAGTTCTGCCAGTTCTGCGCGGACAAGCAGGACTACATCGACTACAAGGACGTCAACCTGCTGCGCAAGTTCATGAGCGACCGCGGCAAGATCCGCGCGCGCCGCGTCACCGGCAACTGTGCGCAGCACCAGCGCGACGTCGCCACCGCGATCAAGAACGCCCGCGAGATGGCGCTGCTGCCCTACTCGATCCGCTGAGAGGAAGTCGTGAAGGTCATCCTGAACCAGGAGGTCCGGGGGGTCGGCTCCCCTGGGGACATCATCGACGTGGCCGACGGCTACGGTCGCAACTACCTGCTGCCGCGCAACCTCGCCCGGCTCGCCACCCCTGGCGCGATCCGGCAGGCCGAGGGCATCCGCGCCCGCCGCGTCGCCCGTGAGATCGAAGACCTCGAGCAGGCCCGCACGATCGCGGCCCACCTCGAGTCGCTCCGCGTGGTGATCCCGGCGAAGGCCGGGGCGGAGGGCCGGCTGTTCGGCTCCGTGACCACCCCGCAGATCGTCGCGGCCGTCGAGCGCACCGGCGGGACCGGCATCGACCGGCGCCGCATCCACCTGGGCGCTCCGATCAAGCAGGTCGGCAGCCACCAGGTGACGGTCCGCCTGCACCCCGAGGTCGAGGCGACGGTCAACCTGGAGGTCGTGCCCGCATAGGGGCTGCCGGGCGGCACCGCGGCAAGGAGACGCAGCAGATGGCCATCCGACCCCCGGTCGCCGAAGGCGGTTCGCGCGGGGACGCCGCACCGGCGTTCGAGCGCGTCCCGCCGCACAACATCGAGGCAGAGGAGAGCGTCCTCGGCTCGATGCTGATGTCCAAGGACGCCATCGCCGAGGCCCTCGAACTTCTCAGGGAAGAGGATTTCTACCGCCCAGCCCACCGCACGGTCTTCCGCACCGTGCTGGAGCTCTACTCCAAGGGCCAGGCGGTCGACGCCGTGACCGTGTCCGAGCACCTGCGCCGCGACGGCGTGCTGCAGGATATCGGCGGCGCGCCCTTCCTGTTCACCCTGGTGTCAGGCGTGCCGACCGCGGCCAACGCCGGCTACTACGGCCGCATCGTCAAGGAGGCCGGCACCCTGCGCCGGCTGATCGACGTCGGCACCCGCATCGTCCAGCTCGGCTTCGAGACGCCCCAGGATGCCGAGCGGGCCGTCGACCACGCCGAGTCGCTCGTCTACCAGGTCGCCCAGGGCCGCGTCAGCGAGGACTACCAGAGCCTGCGCGAGGTCCTCACCTCCGCCGTGGAGGCGATCGACCGCCTCCACAACGACCACCGCGAGATCACCGGCATCCCCACCGGCTTCCCCCTGCTCGACCGGGTCACCTCCGGCCTCCAGAACTCCAACCTGATCATCGTGGCGGCGAGGCCGGCGGTGGGCAAGGCGCTGGCCCTCGACACGCCGCTCCCCACCCCGACCGGCTGGACCACCATGGGTGCGGTGACAGTCGGGGACCAGCTGATCGGCGCGGACGGCAAGCCGACCACCGTGATCGCCGTGACCGAGGTCATGCACGGCCGGCCCTGCTACGAGGTCGAGTTCTCGGACGGCACCGTCATCGTCGCCGACGCGCAACATCAGTGGCTGACCGAGACCAGGGCGTCGCGGAAGTCGGCCTGGGCGGCCGCCCGCGGCTACAACCGCACCCGGACGCAGCGGATCTTCCCGTCGGTCAAGTCCACCGAGGAGATCCGTACGACGCTTCACTGCAACGGCACGGAGCGGCGACTGAACCACGCCGTGGCCAATGCCAAGCCGCTCGACCTGCCCGAGCAGGCGCTGCCGCTGCCGCCCTACGCGCTCGGGGCGTGGCTGGGAGACGGGCACACGGCCAGCGCGAGGATCACCACCGCCGACCCAGAGATCATCGTCTACCTGGAAGCAGACGGGCTGCGGGTCGTGCCCAGACGTGGACTGCTGTATTCCCTGCACCTGCCTGAGCCTCGCGCCATCCCAGAACGCTCCTGTGTGGTGTGCGGTAAGCGATTCCGCCCCCATACGTCGCAGGTTCGTACATGTGGAAGGTCGTGTGGAGGCCGGGCGCGCTTGGTCTCGTTCCCGGTTCCACTCCCCACATGTCCCGACTGCGGGAAGCCGTCGAGCGGTATGCGGCAGTGCCAGACGTGCCGGAGTCACCATGGCACCGTGCAGGGAATCCTGCGGAGCCTAGGGGTCCTCGGCGACAAGCACGTCCCCACGGCGTATCTGCGCGCTTCGGAGGCGCAGCGGCGTTCGCTTCTTGCCGGGCTGCTCGACACCGACGGCACGGTGACCAACGGCGGGGCGGTGCAGTTCAGCGTGACCTCGCGTCGCCTCGCCGAGGACGTCCGCGAGCTGATCGTCAGCCTCGGATACCGCTGCTCCTTGTCCACCAAGCGGGTCAAGGGACGGACCGAGGCTTCTTCCACCGCCTACACGATCACGTTCTCGACCACCGACGACGTCTTCCGGCTGGAGCGCAAGCGGCTGCTCCACAAGGAGCGGAAGGGCCCAGGCCGCACCGGCAAGCGCCTTGTCACCGCCGTGCGGCCGATCCCGAGCGTTCCGGTGCGTTGCGTCGAGGTCGACAGCCCCGATCATCTCTACCTGGCGAGCCGGTCGATGCTGCCAACGCACAACTCGACCCTGGGTCTGGATTTCGCCAGGCACGCGGCCGTGCGGGAGCAGATCCCGACGGTGGTGTTCTCGCTGGAGATGAGCAAGACCGAGCTGGTGCAGCGGCTGCTGTGCGCGGAGTGCTCGGTCGACATGCAGCGGCTGCGCACAGGGCGGATGGAGGACTCCGACTGGTCGCGGATGACCCGGTCGCTCGGCAAGCTGGCCGAGGCGCCGCTGTTCATCGACGACTCGGCCAACACCACGATGATGGAGATCCGGGCCAAGTGCCGGCGGCTCAAGCAGCGCCACGGCCTCGGGCTGGTCGTCATCGACTACCTCCAGCTGATGCAGCCGACCAGGCGGGTGGACAACCGCCAGCAGGAGGTCAGCGAGATCTCCCGGTCGCTCAAGCTGCTGGCCAAGGAGCTGGAAGTGCCGGTGATCGCGGTCTCCCAGCTCTCCCGGCAGACCGAGGCCAGGTCGGACCGCCGGCCGATGCTTTCCGACCTGCGCGAGAGCGGCGCCCTCGAGCAGGACGCGGACGTCGTGCTGTTCATCTACCGCG
>DATLQA010000088.1:0-27729 GCA_035535495.1 Actinomycetota bacterium
TCCGCTTCGATCTCGCGGACCACTTGAGGGTTGCGCGGGTCGGGCTTGGTGTCGAGCACGTAGGTGCGGGAGGATCGCAGGCCAGGGACGACCAGGTAGCGGCGCTCGAGCGGGCCGTGCTCACCGTGGCCCTGGTGGCACAGGGCCGAGGAGCAGGCGTTCCAGCCGAAGTGGTGCAGCTCGTTGCCGGCGGTCGGCAGTTCGCTCCAGCCGACCACGCCACTGTAGGTCGATGAGAAGGGGTCGCAGTCGAGGACCGCCATCGCGTCCTTGGCCCGGCCGGCGGGGTCGAACGGCCACGTAGCCCAGTTGCTCTGGTGGCGCGGCGATCGCCTCGGCCGGGGTGCGGTAGAACGTCGGATCGGTCGTGTCGGGCATTGGTCAACCTCCCTGCCGCTGACGTGGCGCTCGGGACCGGTGGTTCGGTCGATCGACCGAACCACCGGGCTTCTCTGCTGGTGTTAGGATGATGTCAAGATCGGTCGAGCGATCGACCGGGTACCTATCGGGGAAGGGGACCGTGCCGTGGCCCAGGTGGTGGTGGACACCCGCACCCAGATCATCGAGGCCGCCCGCCGCCGCCTGCTCATCGACGGCTACGCCGGCCTGTCCACCCGCAAGGTCGCCGACGAGGCCGAGGTCCCGCTCAGCCAGCTCCACTACCACTTCGGCTCCAAGGGCGGGCTCATCCTGGCGCTGTTCGAGCAGGAGAACCAGCAGCGCCTGGACCGCCAGCGCCGCCTGTACGCCGAGGACACCCCGCTGTGGCAGCGCTACGAGCGCGCCTGTGACTACCTCGAAGACGATCTGGACGCCGGCTACGTGCGGGTGCTGCAGGAGATGATCGCCGCGGGCTGGTCCAACGCCGAGATCGGCGAGGCGGTCCGCCAGCTGCTCGGCGGCTGGTTCGTGCTGCTCACCGAGGTCGCCCGCGAGACCGAACACCGCCACGGCCCGCTCGGCCCGTTCACCGCCGACGAGGTCGCCACCCTGGTCGGGACCACGTTCATCGGCGCCGAGGCGTTGCTGCTGCTGGGTTTCGACCGGCAGGTGCTGCCGATCCGCTCCGCCATGCGGCGCATCGGCGTCCTCATCCGGCAGGCCGAAGCGGGCTGAGGCGCCCTCAGCCGGCCCGCCGGCCGGCGCCGCGCAGCAGCGCGGTCAGGACGTCGGAGTAGTCGTCGGTCCACGGTGGCCCGGTCCCGCCACGGGTGCAGGGATGCCAGCCCGGATCGGTCGCCAGCTTGCCGAGGTCGGCCGGCCGGCGTCCCAGCGCGAGCCAGTGGGAGGCGGACTTGCCCTTGATCGCCTCGCCGGCCGAGACGCCCGCATAGTCGAACCGGCCCATGCAGGTCATCCCGGTGGCCTGTGCCAGGTCGCCGAGGACAGGTTCGAGGTCGATGAACCGGTTGGAGATGTGGAAGGCGAGCACCCCGCCGTCCTCCAGGCGAGCCTGGTACAGCTCGACGGCTTCCCTGGTCAGCAGGTGCACCGGGATGGCGTCGGAGCTGAACGCGTCGAGCACGATCAGGCCGTACCGGCGGTCGGGCGCGCGGGCCAGGGAGATCCGCGCGTCGCCGAGGACCACGTCGAAGCCGCCCGGGCAGTCGCGCAGGTAGGTGAACAGCCGCGGGTCGCGGGCGATCCGCTCGACCGTCGGGTCGATCTCCAGGAAGGTCCAACGCTCGCCCGGCCGGCTGTGGCAGGCCATCGCGCCGGTACCCAGCCCGACCACGGCCACGCGGCGGGTGTGGCCGCGTGCCTGCATCGCGCGGACGACGTCGCCGGCCGGCCCGGTCGGGTGGTAGTAGGTCAGCGGCACCGGCCGCTTGCCCGGCTCGGTGAGCTCGGCCCCGTGCAGGGTGGTGCCGTGGCTCAGGCTGTGGTAGCTGCCGCCCTGGCCGCTGCGCACCTCGAGCACGCCGAAGAAGCTCCGCTCCCGGTAGACGATCGCGTCCGAGGCGATCATCGCCACCAGCGACGACACCGCCAGGACCGCGCCGACGCCCAGGCCGAACCGCAACGGCCGGCGTGCCTGGAGGAGGCAGGGGATCCCGACCACGCCGTAGATCACCAGGTGCAGGGCCGTGCCCAGGCCGCCGTCGGAGCTGCCCCCGAGGATCAGCAGCACGCCCAGCAGCGCGACCCCGAACACCAGCGGCATGCCGATGTCGAGCCGGCGCTCGTGCGGCCCGGAGCGCCGGTCCCGGACCGGCAGGCACAGGCACGCCACCACCAGGATCAGCGGGTACTCGGTGAGGGCGTCAAAGGCCAGCGGAGCCACCAGCGCGTTGAACACCCCGCCGAGCGCCCCGCCCAGCGAGATCCACAGGTAGAACGCGGTGAGGTGGCGGGGGTGCGGCCGGTTGGCGGCCAACCGGCCATGGCAGACCAGCGCGGCGGCCGTGAACGTGGCCAGGTGCACCAGCATCACCAGCACGAACGGCTGGCGCACGTCGGCGGTGAGCAGCACCACCAGGGCCACGGCGAGGATCGGGAAGACCACCACCGCGGCCCGGTAGGCCGGCGCCGGCTCGCCCGCCGGCGTGAACACCGCGATGAAGCTCAGCAGGTACAGCCCGAGCGGGATCGCCCACAGCAGCGGCATCGGTGCCAGGTCGGTGGTGAGGAAGCTGGTCACCCCGAGCATCAGGCTCGACGGTACGAACGCCAGCCCGGCCCACCACAGCCCGCGCCACAGCGACGGCCGCCCCTCCCCCACCCTGGCGGGCGCCCTTGCCTCCGCGGCCTCTGGCGCGTCGCCAGGTGTCGCCGCCCCGGCCGGCCTGGAGCGCCACAGCACCAGCGCGCACCCGGCGATCAGGACCACCAGCGCCCCGTAGCCGACCGCCCACAGCCGCCCCTGCTCGCCGAGGCGGAGCGACGGCTCCATCAGCGCCGGGTAGCCGAGCAGCCCGATCACGCTGCCGGTGTTGCTCGCCCGGTACAGCACGTACGGGTCGGCCGCCCGCGGGTGGTCGGTGGCCGCAAGCCACCGCTGCAACAGCGGCGCGGTGGACGCCACCACGAAGAACGGCAGCCCGACCGAGACCGCCAGCAACGCGAGCAGCCAGAGGATCGGGTCGTCGCGCTGCGGCGCGACCCACCCGTCGGGGACGCCGATCGGCAGCACCAGCAACGGCGGCAGCAGCAGGACCAGGTGGAGCAGCGCCTGCCGCCGTGGCCCGAAACGCCGGATCGACCAGTGCGCGTACAGGTACCCGGCGAGCAGCGCCACCTGGAAGAACACCATCGACACGTTCCACACCGCCGGGGTGCCGCCGAGCAGCGGCAGCACGAAGCGGGCGAACATCGGCTGCACACAGAACAGCAGCGCCGCGCTGACCAGCAGCGTCGCCGCGTAGAGCGCGATCACCAGCCGGGTGCCGCGCCGCTCCGCCGCCAGCGCCGCCGGCCCGGCCGGCGCCGCGCCGGCGGCCTGCGCGTCGGGGATGGTCACCTCCGGCGCCGCCAACCGCGGACCGGCTGGGCTGCCGGAATCGGCCATGCACGCTCCTCGCACACGTCGACCGCGGCCCGCCGCGGGACCGCGCGTCGGCAAAGGATGAACCATTTCGCCCGAAACCGCCCATCGGCGTGCCGGGCCGGCTTCCGCCGTCAGCTCCGACCGCCACCAGGCCCGGCCGGGCGCCACCCGCGAGGCGGCCCGCCAGCACCCGCGCTGACGTGCGCGGATGCGCGAGCCGGCCGGCTACCTCGTCTGCATGATGGCCGCCTGGACCGGGCGCAGTATTCTCGTGCTGCTCGTCAGGGGACGGTGAGGGCTTCCACTCCAGGAGGGCGTCGTCCCCGGCTGGACGGGCGAGAAAGGGGGGAGGTGACCCATGCGCGTGGCGTCCGCCGTCACGTCCGTCTCGTGGATCCCGCTCGGCGCGGTCGAAGGGATCAACCGTCTGGCCTTCGACGTCGGCATCGCCCACTACGACCAACCGCCACCCGACGCCATCGACGACGTCCAGGACCTGATCGCCAACGACGCCGTCCGCTTCATCAACGAGCTCAAGGCCTGGATCGAGGTCGAAGACGGCCGCGTGGTGGACTACGGCCACGCCGGCCGCGGCCACATCGGTTCCACCCGGGTGCGGGTCGGCCCGGCCGGCATGGTCTTCCCCGGGGTGCCCTTCCCCGACCTGCGCCCCGCCCCGGAGATGCGCGAGGACTCGGTCCGGTTCGTGCAGACGGTCGGCGGCAGGACCGGGGTCCCGATGCCCCGGCCGGTCTCCGCCAAGCCGTACGTGCGGATCGCCGCGCCGATGGCCTGGTCGACCCTGGCCCTGACCATCTACACCGACGGGTCCTCGCAGCACGAGGTCATCGGGGCGAGCCGGTTCCCCCGCCACTGGGTCTACGACGACAAAGGCGAGTTGGTCGCCAAGACCGGCTTCATCGACTTCGACACCTGGTTCCGCGAGGCGGTGGTCGGCAACACCCCGTGGGGCGACGAAGAGTCACCGGCGATCGTCACCGCCGTGGAGTCCGCCCTGGAGCGCGAGCTGTCCGTCGCGATCATCGGCTCGCGGCCCCCGTTCCGCCGGCTCCGCGCCGGCGAGCACCTGGTCGAGCAGGGCGAGCAGGGTGACGAGCTGTTCCTGCTGTTCGACGGCGTGCTCGAGGTGGTCACCGACGGCCAGGTCATCGCCGAGGTCGGCCCCGGCGCCATCCTGGGCGAGATGGCCCTGCTGGAGCGGGGTCGCCGCACCGCGACGCTGCGCGCCGTCACTCCCTGCCGGGTCGCCGTCGTCCCCGGAGACCAGGTCGACCTCGACGCCCTGGACACGGTGGCGCAACGCCGCCGCGCCGCCAACGCCCAAGGTGACCAGACGGCCGGTTGACGGTCATGCCGAGCTGCGCCGCCTGCGGTGCCACCAACCCGGCCGGCTTCCGGTTCTGCGGAGCGTGCGGGGCGGTCCTGGCGGCCGACCGGCAGCCGTCCGGCGAGGAACGCAAGCTCGTCACCGTGCTCTTCTGCGACCTGGTCGGCTTCACCGCACGCTCCGACCAGGCCGACCCCGAGGACGTCGGCGAGCTGCTCCACCCCTACCACGTCCGGCTGCGCACCGAGATCGAGCGGCTCGGCGGCACGCTGGACAAGTTCATCGGCGACGCCGTGATGGCGGTGTTCGGCGCCCCGGTCGCCCACGAGGACGATCCCGAGCGGGCGGTGCGCTGCGCCCTGCGCATGCTGGACGCCATCACCGAGCTGAACGAGGCCACCCCGGCGCTGGCCCTGTCGGTCCGGATCGGCGTCAACACCGGCGAGGCGCTGGTCAGGCTCGGACCCGACCACCAGACCGAGACGGTCGTCGGCGACGTGGTCAACACCGCCTCCCGGCTCCAGGGCGTCGCCCCGGCGGACGGGGTGGTGGTCGGCGAGCCGACCTGGCGGGCGACCAGGACCCTGTTCGAGTTCGAGCAGCTCGACCCCGTCCGGGTCAAGGGCAAGGCCCAGCCCCTGGCGATCTGGCGCGTGGCCGGCGCCCGCAGCCGCCTCGGCGTTGACGCCGACCCCCGGCCGGTCACGCCGTTCATCGGCCGCGCCGACGAGCTGGACGCGTTATGCCAGCGCTACCAGCAGGTCCTCCGCGACCACGCCGTCGGGCTGGTCACGGTCGTCGGCGAACCCGGGGTCGGCAAGAGCCGGCTGGTACAGGAGCTGCTCCGCTTCGTCGACGCCCAGCACCAGCTGGTCGCCTGGCGGCACGCCCACTGCCTGCCCTATGGCGATGGCGTCACCTTCTGGGCGCTCGGCGAGATCGTCAAGGCCCAAGCGGGCATCCTCGAGTCCGACCAGCCGGGCCCGACCGCCGCGAAGCTCGCCGCGGCGGTGGAGGCGGTGGTCGGCGACCCCGCCGAACGCGAGTGGCTGAAGGCACGGCTCGCCCCCCTGGTCGGGCTGGCCACCGACGAGACGGCCACCGCCGACCGGACCGAGTCCTTCACGGCGTGGCGGCGGTTCCTCGAAGCGGTCGCCGCGCGGAACCCGCTGGTCTGCGTCATCGAGGACCTCCACTGGGCCGACCCGGCCCTGATCGGGTTCCTCCAGCACCTGGTGCGCACCTCCACCGGCGTCGACCTGCTGGTGGTGGCCACGGCGCGGTCGCAGCTCGACGAGCGGCACCCAGGTTGGGACGCCGGGCTGCCCGGCGCCACCACCATCACGCTGCCGCCGCTCAGCGACCAGGAGACGTCCAGGCTGGTCGCTGCCATGCTCGGCCAGCCGGTGCTCCCCGCCGAGGTCCAGACGCTGCTGCTGGACCGCGCCGAGGGCAACCCGCTGTACGCCGAGGAGTTCGTGCGGCTGCTCACCGACCGGGAGCTGCTGGTCCCCCACGGCCGCACCGTCCGCCTCGCTCCCGGCGCCGCGATCACCGTCCCCGAGACGCTGCAGGCGGTGATCGCCGCACGCCTGGACACCCTGCCACCCACCAGCAAGGCGCTGATCCAGGACGCCGCCGTGGTCGGCAAGATCTTCTGGTCCGGCGCGCTGGCCAGGCTCGGCGGCGTCGACGAGCAGACGGTCACCGAGGAACTGCGCGCGCTGGAACGCACCCAGCTGATCCGCCCGACCAGGCCGTCCTCGGTCGAAAACCAGGCCGAGTACGCCTTCTGGCACGCCCTGGTCAAGGACGTCGCCTACCACCAGATCCCACGGTCCGGCCGTGCCCGCCGCCACCAGATGACCGCCGAATGGCTCGCCGACCTCGCCCCGGAGCGCGCCGCCGACCGCGCCGAGGTGATCGCCCACCACTACCGTCAGGCCCTCACCCTGACCCGGGCGGCGACCGGCGCCTCGCCCGCCAAGCTCGCCGAACTCGAGCCGCCAACCCGCCGCTTCCTCGCCCTCGCCGGCGACCGCGCGCTCGGCCTGGACGTCGCCAGCGCCCTGACCTACTACCGCGAGGCCCTCGAGCTCTGCCCGCCGGAAGACCCCGAGCTGGGCCGCCTGCTGCTCCGCCACGCCAGGGCCACCTTCCAGTCCGGCGGGCTGCCCGAAGCCGCCACCGGCTACCAGGCCGCGATCGCCGCCTTCGCCAGCCACGGCGACCGCCTCGGCCAGGGCGAGGCGCTGGACCGGTTCTGCGTCGTGCTCTGGCATCAGGGCGAGACCCAGCGCGCCAGGCACACCCTCGAGCAGGGCATCGCGCTGCTGGAAAGCGTCCAGCCGGGCAAGGAGCTCTGCTCCGCCTACGCCCAGATGGCCGCCGGCCAGGTCCTGTCCGGGCACTCCGAGGACGCGCTGGCCTGGGCGGACAAGGCCCTCGCCGCCGCCGAGCAACTCGGCGGCCAGCCCGAGGTGCGGCTCCGCGCGCTGGACGCGCGCGGCATGGCCCGCTGCGACCTCGGCGACCTCGGCGCCCTCGACGACCTCCGCGAGGCCCTCGAGCTCGGCCTGTCGCTGGGAGCCGGCCACGACACCGCCGTGGTCTACAACAATCTGGTCGAACCGCTGTGGGTGGCCGAAGGCCCGGCCAAGGCGGTCGCGACCGTCCACGACGGCATCGAGTTCTCCGGGCGGCGCGGGCTCGCCGAGGCGATCACCTGGCTGCAGACCACCTCGCTGGGCCCGCTGGCCGACCTCGGCCGCTGGGACGAGCTCCTGGGCCTGGCCGAGGAGGTGATCGCCCGCGACCGCGCCGACGGCGGCCGCTACGTGGGTGTCTGGGCCCAGGTCCAAAAGGCCTACGTGCTGGGCTGCCGCGGCCAGCTCGCCGGCGCCCGGGCGCTCATGGACGAGTTCGTGCCCGGCGCCCGCAAGATCGACGACCTCCAGGTCCTGGTCCCCGCCCTGGCCACCGCCGCGCTCATCCAGCAGGCCTCCGGCGACCAGCGGGCCGTCACCCGCCTGGTCGCCGAGCTGCGTACCGCCACCGACCGCGGCGGCGGCCACTGGTACCGCGCCCAGCAGCTCGCCGACCTGGCCCGGCTGTGCGTGGCCGCCGGCGAGCCCGCCCTGGCCGGCGAGCTCGTCGCGGAGACCCGCGCCGTCCCGGCACGCCACCAGCTCGCCGCGCTCAGCGCCCACGCGGTCCTCGCCGAAGCCAGCGGCGACCTGGACGGCGCCACCGGCCGCTACGAGCAGGCCGCCAGCGGCTGGGCCGCCTACGGCCACGTCCTGGAGCAGGGCCAGGCGCTGCTCGGCGCGGCGCGCTGCCTGCTCCGATTGGACCGGCCCGACGCGCCGGCCAAGCTCCGTGCCGCCCGGGACATCTTCACCGGCCTCGGCGCCCACCCGCTCGCGACCGAAACCGACACCTGGCTCGTCGACGCCACCGCCTGACCGCCCAGCAGGAGAACCGCACGTGACCTTCGACCAGCCGTGGCACCAGGCGGACGCTGGCATCCCCGAGACCCGTTACACCCGCTCAGGCGACGTCCACATCGCCTACCAGACGCTCGGCGGCGGCCCGGGAGACCTGGTCTTCGTCGCCGGCTTCACCTCCCACTGCGAGCACCAGTGGGAACAGCCCGACCTGGCACGCTCGCTGCGCCGGATGGGCCCCGCCCGCGCGGTCCACTGCGCCCAGGCCATCACCGGAGCGGTCGCCGGCCTCGGCCCCGGCGAGGTGCTGGTCTCCCGCACCGTCAAGGACCTCGTCGCCGGCTCCGGCATCCGCTTCGTCGACCGCGGCGCCCACACCCTCAAGGGCATCGACGAGTCCTGGCAGCTGCTCGCCGCCGCCTAGGGAGCCGGGTGTATCAGGGCACCGGCCCGGCGCCTCTCCTCCAGCGTGAACACCGTCACGCCAACGAGGGCCGTAACCATGCACCGACACTTGACGACCGCGCTCGTACGGGCGCTGCTCGTCGCGGTGCTCGCCGTAGCCGGGCTCGCCGGCTGCCGCAGCAACGACCAGACCAGCCCGCCGGTCCAGGTCGACCAGGGCACCACGGCGGACACCCCGTCCAAGGACACGCCCGAACCGGAGGAGCCCGCCACCGACCCGGCCGCGACCGACACCGACCCAGCCGGCGGCTGCGCCTACGAGGGCGACCCGGCCTGCGGGCCCTACCCCGACGACCCGGTTCCCGGCGTCTGCACGCCCGACTACCCCGGCGACGTCGCCTGCCAGAGCAACGAGGACCTGCTCAACGACACCGCCGACATCAACAGCAACAACATCAACAACAGCAGCGGCTGGTGATCAGCCAGGCCGGTGGCGAGCGCCACCGGCCTGGGTCGCCCACCGACGCCACGCTCAGCCGCAGAACGCCGTCGCCACCGCGGTGAGGGCCTCCGCGCAGGCGACCGTCGCCGCCAGGCTCACCCACTCGACCTCGGCGTGGGCGCCGTCGCCGGCCGGCCCGAACAGGACGGTCGGGATCCCCGCCGCCGACAGGAACGCCGAGTCGGCCCAGTAGCTCACCCCGACCACCTCGGCCTGCCTGCCGAGCACCCCGCCGACCGCCCGCGTGACGGTGCCGACCAGCGGTTCGGAGGCGGGCGTCTCGAACGGCTCGCGGGCCAGCGTGACGCGGCTGGTGGCGACCAGCTCCGGGTCGGCCGCGCGGCACCGGGCGAGCAGCTCGGCGATCTCCCGCTCGACGTCGGCGACGGTCTCACCCGGCAGGGTGCGGCGCTCGACCGTCAGGGTGCACCGGTCGGGCACGGTCGATTCCTCCAGCCCGCCGGTCACCAGCGAGGCGTGCAGGTTGCCGGCACCCAGGGCCGGATGGAGCCGGCCGGCCAGGCGCCGGTTCAGCTCGGTCAACGCCACCAGAACCGGGCCGGTCTTGAGGATCGCGTCCACGCCAAGATGCGGCCGCGACCCGTGCGCCGCCCGGCCGACCACCTCGATCTCCACCCAGACGAAACCCTTGTGGGCGGTGGCCACGGCCAGCTCGGTCGGCTCGGTGACGATCGCCGCGTCCGCCCGCAGGTGGCCCAGCACCTCCTGGACGCCGAGGCTGGAATGCTCCTCGTCGGCGACCGCCGCCACCACCACCTCACCCGGCAGCCCCGAGCGGGCCGCCTGGCGGCAGGCCACCAGCGCGGCGGCCAGGCCGCCCTTCATGTCGTAGGCGCCACGGGCGTACAGCCGGTCACCGTCGACGCGCGGCACCAGCGGGTCGGTCACCCCGCCAAGCCCGACGGTGTCAAGGTGCGCGCAGAGCAGCAGGGTCCTCCCGCCGCCGCGGCGAGGACTGCGGACCACCACGCTGGGCCGCCCGGCCGTCGCCTGCAGCACCTTGACATGCAGGCCGGCGTGGGCGGCCCAGCGGGCCACGTGCGCGGCGATCTCGCGTTCCCCGGCTGCGCCGGGAACCAGCGACGGGTTCACCGAGTCGATCGCCACCAGCTGGGTCAGCAGCTCGACGGCGTCGCCGCTCACCGTGCCCACCGCGCCGCCTCCCCCTCGCCGTTGCTGGCCGAGCGGCCCTCGGTGCTCACCAGCACCACCGTCGAGTCGCCGCTGATATCGAGCGCGGCGCGGCGCTCGGCCGCCCCGCCACCGGTCAGCGCCGCGCGCGCACCGGCCAGGCTGGCCGCCCCGCTCGGCCCCGAGGAGATCCCCAGCCCGGCCAGGTCGCCGACCGCCCGGCTCGCGACGGCATCGCCGACCGCGACCGCCGCGTCCAACCCGTCGCGCAGGTAGGGCCAGGCCACGCTGGACGGCGTGGGGCAGTTCAGCCCGGCCATCACCGTCACCCCGGCCGCCACCGAGGTCAGCCGCCCCGCGGTGAGGCTGGCCAGGACACATGCGGCCGCCTCCGGCTCGACACCGAGCAGCGCCGCCGGGCGGCCGGCCGACCGGCTGCGGTGGTGGACCACCGCGGCCTGCGCCAGCGACCCCACCCCCACCGGGACGACCACCAGGCCGGCAGGGCCGGTGCCAGCGTCGCGGAGCTGCCGGTCGGTCTCGGCGAACAAGGTCGCATACCCCTCCACGACCCACCCGGGCACCGCCTCGTAGCCCGGCCAGCCGGTGTCCTGGACCAGCACCGAGTTCGGCGCCGCCTCGGCCGCCTGCGCCGCCTGCCTGACCGCCTGGTCGTAGGACCCGGCCACCACGGTCACGGCCGCGCCCTCGGTCCCCACCGCGGCCGCCGCCGCGGCACCGGCGGCCTCCGGCAGGAACACGTCCGCGCCCAGCCCGAGCAGCCCGGCCATCCGCGCGACCGCCCGCCCGTGGTTGCCGTCGCTGGCGGTGACCAGCCGCACCGCGCCGAGCCCGCCGGCCAGCTCGCACAGGCCCGCCCAGCTGGCCACGGCCTTGCCGCCGCCGGCCCGGGCGGCCAGGACCCGGCAGACCGCCCATGACGCGCCGAGCACCTTGAACGCCGGCAGGCCCAGCCGGGACGACTCGTCCTTGACGAACACCCGTCCGACGCCAAGCTCGCCGGCCAGCGGCGCGACCTCGACCAGCGGCGTCGGCCGGTACCCTGGAATCCCGGCGTGGAACCCGGCCGCCTCCCCCGAGGGCGGCGCGCACGTCCAGCTTCTGGCCGCCGGCCGCGCATACCAGCCCGCCGGCGCCGACCCCGAAGAAGCGTGCACTGCCACGGCACCATCCTGCGCGCCGCCGACCGGCCGGTCCAGCGACCTCGCGGCGCTCACCGGCCAGCCACGGCCAGGCGGCGACGCCCGGCATCCAACTGCGACGGTCGGGCACCGGTCACGCTGGCAGGGCCCGCCCGTGACCGATGAGTTCGCCGGCCCCGCCCGGTCTACCCTACGAGACCCGAGCCCAGAGGAGGCCAGCATGCTGCTCGAATACAAGAACGCGATCATCTACGGCGGCGGCGGCAGGATCGGCGGCGCCGTCGCCCGCGCCTTCGCCCGCGAAGGCGCGACCGTCCACCTCGCCGGCCGCACCCTCGACCGGCTCAAGCAGGTCGCCGAGCAGATCCGCGCCGCCGGCGGCACCGCCGAGACCGCCACCCTCGACGCGCTGGACCAGACCGCCGTCGAGGCGCATGCCGACGCCGTCGCCGCCAGGCACGGCAGCATCGACATCTCCTTCAACCTCATCTCCCACGGCGACGTCCAGGGCATCCCGCTGGTCGAGATGCGCCTGGACGACTTCACGCAACCGGTCGTCACCGCCCTGCGCACCACCTTCCTGACCGCGACCGCCGCGGCCCGGCACATGCTGCGCCAGGGATCCGGCGTGATCCTGATCTTCGGCGGCGACGGCGACCCGCTGCCCGACTACCACCTGGGCGGCCTCCAGGTCGCCTTCAGCGCCATGGAGGCGTTCCGCCGCAACCTCGCCAGCGAGCTCGGCCCGGGCGGCATCCGCGTGGTCAGCCTCAAGACCGGCGGCGTCACCGAGACCATCCCGCCCGACCTCGAGGGCGGCCAGGCGATCATCGACGGCATCGTGGGCGCGACCATGCTCAAGCGCGCGGCCACCCTCGACGACGTCGGCAACGTGGCCGCCTTCGCCGCCTCCGACCAGGCCCGCATGATCACCGCCACCGCCATCAACATCACCGGCGGCTCCGAGGTCGACTAGGTCACGGAGGGCTCCGAGACCGGCACCGCCAAGGACACCGGCACCCGCCTCGCCAGCCGGGTAGGATCCGGCCGACCCCAGCCCGCGCCCGGCCGCGCCGGCATCGGCTGCCACCCGGAGAACCAGGACGCACCATGGACTGGAACCTGGAAGTCGTGCTCGTGCCCGTTGCCGACCTCGACCGTGCCAAACGCTTCTACAGCGAGCAGGTCGGCTTCGCGGTGGACCACGACAGCCAGGCCTCCGACGAGATCCGCAACGTGCAACTGACCCCGCCCGGGTCGGGCTGCTCGATCGTGCTGAGCACCCTCACGCTCACCCCGGCCGGCCCGATCACCACGCCACCAGGGTCCGCGCAGGGCCTGCAACTGGTCGTCGGCGACATCCAGGCCGCCCGCGACCAGCTGGCCCGGCGGGGCGTGGAGGTCAGCGAGATCCACCACTTCGATGACGGCGGCTGGGTGCCCGGCCGGGGCGGACGGTGGAACTCGTTCGTGTTCTTCAACGACCCCGACGGCAACGGCTGGATCGTCCAGGAACGCCCCGCCCCCAGCTGACCGCGCCCCGCGCACCCCACGATCGTCCCCGTCGGCGTTGTTGATCACCAACGAATAGCCGATGTCGGCGAAGCGAAATTTCGGGTCGTCCATGTGGGAGTTCTGGATCGCCCGCATCCCTGCCGCGCCGCGTTCGCTGCCCCGCGGGCAGGCATCGGCAGCACGACCATCAGGTGGGAAATACCTGCTTAATTCCGGAGGCCGGTGAGATTAAGCGCCTGGACCATGCCGATTAAGCGGGTCTTGCCATGCTCTTGATCGTGCGGACCGGGCCCTTCCGCATCCTCATCTACCACACGGCGAGACGATCACGGCTGCGCGCCGAGGAGGATGCCCATGACCACGACAGGCACAGAGGACCAGGTCGACCCGCAGGTCACTGCTCTAGAGGAAGAGGTCCAGAAGAAGCTCGAAGACTGGACGGAGAAGTACAAGGAGCAGGTCACCCAGCTGACCACCCCGAAGCCTCAGGCCGAGGGCGGTGCCGAGATCGCCGAACCGACCTCGCAGTTCTTCGGGATCACCTACCAGTGGTTCGACCTGCTCGCGGTGGGTCCGTTCCAGCCGGTCGCGCCGGGCGGCCCGTTCCTGCCCCACCGGATCATCAAGGTGGGCGAGCCCGCCGTGCTGATCGCCGCGCTGTGGCGCAACCCGCTGCCGCTCCCCGGCGGCCCCAACCCGTCCGCCGCCCAGATCATGTCGCCCTACCAGTTCCGGGTGCGAGGCGAGACCGTCAACCTCAACAGGGTCACGCCCGGTCCCGACCTCGCCCCGGTGACCGGGACCTTCGGCGGCGGCTTCGTCAACATCGTCAGCATGCCGCTGCCACCTCTTCCACCCGCTGACGCTCCTTCGGAGGGCAACCCCACCCTGCTCGAGGTGAACGTGACGATCGACATCTGGGCGCTGGGCCTGGACTGCCGCCGTTCGCCGGGTTCGCGACGCGCTGGTTCCAGCCTGACGTCCAGCCGCCGTTCATGTTCCCGTTCGTCCCCGGCGTGGGACCGGTGGTCGTACCTGGCATCGGGCCAGGCGTGCTGAACGAGGTGCCGGTACGGATCCTCATCTACACGTAACGGTTCATCAGGACTGCCCGGGCAGCATCGCCGGCCCCGGCTGGGCCTCATCCCGCCCCTGGGGTCGGTGGTCCCCACCGATCGTGCCCATCGCGGTGGATCCTCGACCGCTCGACGAGGATGCCGCGGGGACGCGAAGAAGTGGGGCCAGCCTGAGCACATGACCACGTACCATGGCCGAGCAGAACGACCCAGCCGGGCCGCAATCCTACGACACCTTCGTCGTGGAGCTGCTGGTTGACGAGCATCGCGAGATACGGCGGACCCGAGTCGACCACGTGCAAAGCGGTGTCCGCGAGACATGGCCTGGCTGGGAGGAGGACCTGCTGGTCACCTTCATGCTCGCCCACGTCCTCGCGCGCGCAAGACCGGCGGAGCCAGGTTCGACGCCCGGTACGCGCGTCACCTCCGACGAGCGGCGGGCACCGCCGGCGTCGACGCGGCGGGGCCACGTGCGGCAGGCGGCCGAGCCAGGTTCCGGAGAAGCGCTCGCGGTCCAGGTCGACCGGTTGACGATCCAGGACATCCGACCCGACCGGATCGTCGAACGGCAAGCGCGTACGCGCCTGCTCGGCCAGGTCCGCTTCACCGTGGCCGGTGCAACCGCACGGCCGGTCAGCACCCGCCGAACCCCATATACCGTCCAGATCCTGGCCTGCGAGCTGACCAGTGGAACGACCACGGTGCTGGCGAGCCACCAGCGGCGGCTCCGCGCCGGGATGCTCCGCTACACGGCGGCAGTCGAGTTCCTGCTGCCGGACGCAGGGCGATATCAGCTGCAGGCGCTCGTGCTCCTGCCCGAGGTGGTGGGCGTGACGCTCGGACCGGTGGTGGCGGTGACCCAGACGGCAGAGGTTCCCGATGGCTGACGAGTGGCGAAAGAAGCTCGACGCGCAAGGGCGGTACCAGCTGGCCGAGGGAGCGTTGCGGGACCCGATCGAGGTGCTGATCCGCACCGAAGCCCCACTCACGGCCAACCAGCGCCAGGAGCTCATCGGAGCCGGCTGTGCGCCACTGACCGTGGTGGGCAACGTGCTGACCGGCACGATCACCGATCCCGCACACCTGGAACGGACCGCACGGCTGCCATTCGTCAGAAGGATCGAACTGTCACGTCCCATGCAGCAGGAGTGAGCACGCCAGGAACGGAGCGGGACATGAGCAAACTCGACCCACGGCTACGGCATGTGCTCCGCACCGTCGTGGCCGAGACCGCGGAGCTAGCCGAGCCGACCGCCGCCGAAGCTCCGGAGCTGGCGGAGCGAGTCAGCTGGACGCCGGCGAGCCCCGACGTTCTCGAGGTGCTTGTTCGTGCCTCCGACGACAGCGCGCTTGACCAACTGCGAGCCGAAGGCATCGAAGTCCGCTTCCCGACCAGCGGCGCTGCCACCGTCGCGAGCGTCGAGGTGCCGCTGCAATCCCTCGAACGGCTGGCCAGCCACGAAGCGGTGGAACGGATCGAGGCGTCAAGGCCGATGTTTGCCGACCTGGACATCTCCTGCGCGGACGTGCGCGCGACCCCCCTCCACCGGCCACCGATCTCCGTGCGTGGCGCCGGCGTGATCGTCGGGATCGTCGACGGCTGCATCGACTACACCCATCCGAGCTTCCGCAATGCGGACGGCACCTCACGGATCCAGCTCCTCTGGGACCAAGGTGCGCCCACCGTCCCCGGCGGCCCGGTGCCGTTCGGGCGGGAGTACACCAAAGCCGAACTCAACGCGGCGCTCGCCTCGTCCGATCCCCACCAGCTCGTGCCCCACCAGGACACCGTCGACGGTCACGGCACCCACGTCGCCGGGATCGCCGCCGGCAACGAACGGGCAAGCGCCGGACGGTTCACCGGCATCGCGCCCGACGCCGACCTCATCGCCGTGGCCTACCAGAGCGAACAGGGCGTCACCTTGGGACGGTCCAGCCACGTCTACCAGGCGCTCGGCTACATCGTCCAGCGGGCGCAGCACCGACCAGTCGCGATCAACCTCAGCCAGGGCATGAACGGCGGCGGACACGCCGGTGAAACGGTCCTCGAGATCGGATTGGACAACCTGGTCCGCGAGCCCGGCGTGGTGGTCGTCAAGTCGGCCGGCAACGAACAACAATGGAACACCCACGCCGGAGGCCAACTCCGGCAAGGAGCCACCGTCGCGCTGGAGCTCGTGGTCCGATCGAGCAACCGCGACGACGACATCCTGGAACTCTGGTACGACGGCGCCGACCGCATCAGCGTCGCGCTGCAACCGCCCGGCAGCCCACCGCTGCCCTCCGCCGCCCCGGACGAGCAGCACACCTTCACCACACCAGCGGGCAACCGGGTCAGCATCGACTCCGACCGTGACGCCAACGACACCGGCGACACCGCCGTCACCGTCATCATCACCCGCGGCGACGCCGGCTTCATCCAGCCGGGAACCTGGCGGCTGCTCCTGGCCGGCGAGGAGATCCAGACCGGACGGTACGACGCCTGGATCGAGCGAGCCCGCCGCGACGTCGCCAACGCCGGCGAGCAGACACGCTTCTCGCCAGCTTCGGCCGAGGCGACCCGGACCATCACGATCCCCGGGACCGCACGAAGGGTCATCACCGTCGGCTCCTATGTGACCCGGCCCGGCGGCGGCTTCACCCCGTCACCGCCACCCGGCCAGATCTCCTCGTTCAGCAGCCGCGGGCCGACCCGGCTCGGCCTGCTGAAACCCGAGATCGCCGCTCCCGGCCAGGAGATCATCTCCGCCCGCTCCCGCAACAGCACCGGCCTCGGACAACCAGACCAACTCCACACGCCCCTGAGCGGCACCAGCATGGCCGCACCCCACGTGACCGGCGCGGCCGCACTGATCCTGAGCGTCCGCCCCGACCTGACCTGCGACCAGGTCAAGCAGATCATCATGGCAACGCCACGGCGCGACGGCTTCGCCGCTCACACACCGGACACCACCTTCGGCAGTGGCACGCTCGACGTCGCAGCAGCCGTCGGGCAGGCACGGACAGCCCGCTTCCCGCGCATCACAGGCGTTCGCGTCGACGGCAGCTCCCTGGCATGGCAGACCGACACCGTCGCGTCCTCCGCGGTGCGCTACCACACCAGCCGATCGCAGCTGCAACTCGGCAAGACCCTGGGCAGCCAGACCAACCCCACCCCCCAAACCACCCACACCGCGGACCTGGCCGAGCTGGAACCCGGCACCTACTTCTGCGAGATCGCCGCCACCTCCCAAGATGGATGGCAGACCACCGACGACAACGGCGGCACCTATCACACCGTCACCGTCCAAGCCGCCACCCCTGGTGAGGTGGAAGCCCCGCCAGCCGGCACGCCCGTCGCAGACGCACCCCCCGGCCCCGACGACCAACCCTCCCAGCCGGAACCGGCGGCCCCGGCCGACACGCCGCCCGGCCAAGCCGCCTCCGCACCCAACGGGCCACGCCTTGCGATCGACCGTCTCCAGCTCGACCTCACGATCAGCAAGGGAGCCGCCGAGGAGCGCCAGCGCCAGACCCGACCACGCGCCAAGGTCAGCTTCCAGCTCGCCGGCGAGGCATCCGGGACCCCAGCCATCAGCAGATGGCCCTGCTTCATCCAGGTCTTCGCGCACGAGCTGTCCACCGGCCAAACCAGCTTCCTCGGCGGCCGGAAGCAACGACTGCGCGCCAACCAACGCACCTACTCATCGACCCTCACCATCGAGCTGCCCGACCCCGGGGACTATCAGTTCTTCCCGATCGTCCTCATCTCGGAGGCGAACGCGGTGGCAACGTCCCTGGGCCCGACCATCGAAATCGCCGCGGCACCGGAGCCATAGCACCCTGGCCGAGCCGCGACCGCCATGGCCGCCTGCAGCCGGTGGACGCCGCAACCAGGACGGCGCCGGGTATCCCGGCGCGAGGTCAGGGCGCGACCACCCTCGCCGTCGCCGTCGCCCCGCCCACCATCCGCGGCGGCACCACCCCCAGCAGCCCAAGCAGCCCGACCGGCGTCTCCGCCGACACCACCACCGCCACCCGCGGGCCGTCCGGCCCCTGTCCCACCACCACCGAGGTCACCTCGACCCGGTCCAACCCCGAATCGCCCGCCGAGGCCACCACGAACTCCCGGACCGTCGCCTCGGCCCGCTCCGCCAGCACCGCCACCTCCTGCCCCTCGGTGGCATAGAACCTGCCCGCGTCCAGCTCCCCCGCACCCGCCACCGCGGCCCCATCGGCCAGATTCCCCAACGCCCGATGCCCAAGGAACCAGTTCGACGTGTCCCACCCAAGCGCAAGCACCATCAACACCAGCACCACCAGCCCCACCAGGAAGACCAGCAGCTGGCCGTCCTCGCCCCGCCCCACGGTCACGCCCGGAACCCCCGGAACCGGTCCGCACGGGTCCGATGCGTCGCCCCCACCGTGAGGACCGGCCCGGCGACCTCACCGAGGAACGGCAACCGGGCCACCGCCACCCGCCAGGTCACCACCACCCGCACCTCCGCCCCCGGCCCGAACCCGCCGACACACCCCGCCGGCACCGCCGGGCAGCGCGCATCCACCACCAGCCGGTCACGCCCCCGCCCCGGCCGCAGCCCAAAGCTGCCAAGCACCTCCGCATACGCCCGCTCGACCCGGCCCGCCGCGTCGGCACGATCCGGCGAGGTCACGTACACGCGGCCGACCTCCCGTGCCGCGCTCGAGGTCGCCAGCATCGCCCGCTGCACGTCAGCCATCACCACGATCGCGTACACCAGCGGCACCAGCAGCGCGAGGAACACCACCACGAACTCCACCACCGCCGCCCCCCGCTCCCCCCTCGCAGGTGACCCGTTCGCGACGGCACTGGCACCGGCACGCGGCGCCGCCCGCGCCCAGCCACTCACGAGCCCGGCGACCCGACCGGGTCGCCGGCCGCTCACAGCCGCTCCTCCTCATGCATCGCCGCGGACATCCGAACCGGCAAGCCCGGAAGCCCAGGCACGAACGACGGCAGCTCCCCCACCGCCCGGAGCACCACCAGGTCACCGGCTGCCGCGCCCTCGATCCGGACCGTCGCGGCCACCCGGTCCCCAACCGCCCGGCGGACCAGCGTGCCCGCCACCCGCTCGCCGTCGTCCACCCCGCGCCCGTACGACGCCGCCACCCTGGCACCCTCAGCCACCGCGCCCATCACCACGTTGCGCTCGTACAGGTACAGCGCGAACTGGACCACCGCCAGCGTCAGGCTCACCGCGATCGCGGCCACCAGCGCGAACTCGACCACCGCCGACCCGCGCTCGGAAGGCGAGTACACCGCGGGACGGGCCACGAGCTAGCCGCCGAAGCTGATGTTGGAAAGGAACCCGGTGATCAGGTTCCTGAGCGCGTCGCTGGCCACGCCCCAAATCAGCATGACCAGCGCCACCGTCATCCCAGTGATCAGCACCCAGCCGGGCACGTCACCGCGCTCGGAACCCCCAGGCGCGACCACCCGCGCGGCGGTCAGGCGGAACCAGAGCATGCGGCGCTCCTTTCAGCGAGCGATCTGCGTGAGGCTGAAGTAGCCCGGATACAGGGCGAACAGCACCACCACGGGCAGAATCAGGAAGACAACGGGCACGAGCATGAGGACTTCCTTGCGGCCGCCCGCCTCGATCAGCTGCCGCTTGCGCTGCTCGCGGACGTCCGCCGCCTGGGCGCGAAGGACCTCAGCCATCGGCGTGCCGCGCTCCACGGCCACCACCAGCCCATCGACGAAGCGGACCACCACCGGGATGGGCACACGCCTGCCCAGCCGTTCCATGGCGGCCGTGAACGGCGCTCCGCCACGCAGGTCGGCGAGGACGACGGCGAGCTCACGGCTCAGCTCGCCGCTGGAACGGGACACGGCCCGTTCGATCGCGCCACGTGGACCGTCGCCGGCGGTCACCGCCAGGCAGATGAGGTCGGCCAAGCTGGGGAACTCGGCCAGCATGCGGCTGTGGCGGCGCTCCACCTCCCGGGTGAGCCGCCAGTCGCGGCCCAGCACGCCGCCGAGCACGCCGAACGCTGCCGCACCGACCAGGGCCACCGGTGCGACGCGGGCGCCGAGCAGCCCAGACAGGACCAGGGTGGCGGGCACCGCCACCACGAAGCCGACCAGACCCCAGAGCACCTGCTCGGCGCGGAACCGGGTCACGCTCTCCTCGCGACCCGCCTCGCGCAGGCGGCGCGCCACCCCGGTCGAGCCGCCGGCCCAGCGATCGACCAGGCGGGCGCCCTCTCCGAACAGCGGCCGCAGCAGGCGCTCCAAGGCGGGGAAGGGAGTCAGCGGGGTCTCCTCACGAGCCAGCAGGCGGGACCGCGGCGGGATGAGCCCACGAAGATACGGATCCAGACGGTCAGCCAGACGGGGCTGCCGCGGACGCGGCACAGCCGAGACGATCAGCGCCAGGCCGAGCACGAAGCCGAGGCTGACCAGCAACGCGGCGCTCATCGCAGGACACGCTCCTCGCGAGGGATGCGGCCGATGCGCAGCATCAGCCGGTACCCCGACACCGCCATGCCCGCCCCTACGGCCAGGACCAGCGCGCCGCCGGGTTGGCGATAGGCAGCCACCGCCTCCCGCTTGCTGGACAGCATCAGCAGCACCACCCAAGGGGTCGCGAAGGCCATGCGAGCGGCCACGACCACCCAGGTCTGCCTGGCTTCCAGCTCCTTGCGGACGCGATAACTGTCGCGCAGGAAGCTGGCAAGGGTCCGCAGGGTCCGGCCGAGCTCGGTACCACCGACGTCGCGGGCCAGCCGGAGCGCCTCGACGACCCGGTCCGCGGTCGGATCGGCCAGCTCGTCCTTGAGCGCGTCCAAGGCGACGCCGAAGCGACCGGTGGCGTGGTACTCGGCGGCGAAGCGGGCGAACGAGGGCCGCAGCGGTTCCGGCCCGCGCTCGGCCAGGCCGGCGACCGCCTCGGGCAGGGAGAGCCCGGCACGCACGCCGGAGGCGAGGTTGTCGATCGCGTCGGGCCAGACCTCCTGCAGCTCACGGGTATGCCGGCGATGCCGGGCACGGAGGGCCAACAGGGGCAGGTAGCCGGTGAGCAGGGCGAATGCGAGCGCGATCCAGGCCGATCCTGAGAGTGCGAGCAGGACCACGGCGGCCAGCGATGCGAGCGCGGCGCAAAGGGCGACCAGGTGCCAGGGTGAGGCGCCCGCGACCCCGGCCTGCACGAGCCATTCGGTCAAGCGAGGGCCCAGAGGGTGCTGGCGGCGCGGCCGGTCTGGTCCGGTGACGCCAAGGACGACCAACACCACGCCGGCCACGAGCACGGCTGGCAGCACCACCACGGTCCAGTCGCTCATGAGCAGCCCCCTCTCGCGGTCAGCGAGGCAGGTTGGACCCTGCGGATTGGTGGGAGGGGGTCTGGTGCCCAGGCCGTGGTCATTGGCCGAGCACCTCCACCAGGTTGTAGCCCGCGGCCTGGTAGCGCTCCAGGTGAGGCGGATACTCGCCGGTCCAGCTGAGCCTGCCGTCGACGCGGCGGAACACGAGGCTGGCCTCGATCTGGTCCCGCTCGACCCTGCCGGATACGGCCAGGACCTCGTCGACCCGGCGCCGTCCCGCGCCATCGCTGGTCAGGTGGACGATCAGGTCGATGGTCCCGGCTACGGTCGGCAGGATGAAGCGGTGCGAGACGTTCTCGCCGGCCAGCAAGGGCAGCGTGGTCAGCTTGGCCAGTGCCTCACGGGCAGAGTTGGCGTGGACGCTGGTCATGCCAGGAAACCCGGAATTCAAGGCGATCAGCAGGTCAAGGCACTCCTCCTGGCGGACCTCGCCGACGATGATGCGGTTGGGCCGCATGCGCAGCGCCTCCTTGACGAGACGGCGCTGGCGGATCTCGCCCTCGCCTTCGAGGTTCGGCTGGCGCGTCTGCATGGCGACGACGTCGGGCAGGTCGACCTGCAGCTCGAAGACCTCTTCGCAGGTGATCACCCGCTCGCGCGGCGGGATGGCGGCGGCCAAGCAGTTGAGCAACGTCGTCTTGCCAGCTTGTGTGGCACCGGCCACCACCAGGTTGAGGCCGGCGACGACTGAGGCTTCGAGGAGTCGCGCGCATTGGGTGGTCAGGGTGCCGAGGCGGACCAGTTCATCCAGAGAGTGCGCTCCGAGGACGAATTTCCGGATGTTGATCGCCCAGTGGCGGCGGGTGATGTCGGGGATGACCACGTGCAGGCGGGAGCCGTCGGCGAGATTGGCGTCCACGAACGGGCTCGACAGGTCGACCCGGCGGCCGCTGGACCGCAGCATCAGCTCGACCAGGTCGTGGACCTGTTGTTCGTCCAGGACCGTGGTGGTGAGCTGGGGACGGCCGGCCTTGGCGATGAAGACCCTGCCCGGCTCGTTGATCCAGATCTCCTCCACCTCCGGGTCGTCGAGGAACGGCTGCAGCGGCCCCACGCCGACGACCCGGTCGGCGACTGACTTGGCGACCTGGGCCAGATCGAGCAGGAGCGGGAGGTTGGCGCTGTGGCTGCGTTCCTGGTAGTCGGCGACGACCTCGTCGATGAGATGGCGGACGGCGGTCGCGTCGCCGTCGGCCGGGTCGAGACCCCGGCGGCGGACCAGCTCGCGGACTTCGCGTTCGACGATCTGATCGGCGGTCTCGTGGCCGGCCATGTCATGCCTCCGCGCTGCCGGTGGCGTGGCGGGTGCCAGGTGTCCGGCTGGCCCAGGCCACGCCCCAGCGGCCCTTGGAACGCCGGGCTTGAGCGGTGTGACGTTGCTCGAGCATCGAGGCTGCCAGCACTGCCACGGCCTGCTGGGCTGGCGAGCCGGGCCGGGTCTCGCCGAGCGACCGACCGGCGGCGAGGGCGGCGTCGGTCGCGGCGCGGTCGTAAGGGATGAACGCGGCGGGTTCGACACCGACGTAGCGCGCGACCGCGGCGCGGATCTGGCCGGCGGGATCGCCGCCGAACAGGCCGTCGCGGACCTGGTTGACGACCAGCCGGACGCGGTCGGCGGGCACGCCCAGGTCGGTGAGGTCCTGCCAGGCGCGGATGAAGTCGTGGAGGCCGACAGGGTCGGCACGGGTGACCGCGACGACCATGTCGGCGCGGGCAAGCGCGATGCGGGAGACGGCGTTGCGGCGGAAGCGGACCTGGTCGTAGAGGAGCTCCTCGTCCTCTTCCAGGCAGAAGCCGACGTCGACGATGGTGAGGGGGAAGGCGACGTGGAACAGGTCGAGGAGCGACTCCCAGGTGCTCGGGCGGACCTCGGTCCAGAGTTCGGCGCGTGGCAGGCCGGCGAGGACCCGTGGGCCGGTGGGTGCGGCGCGGCGGGTGGCGCGCCAGAGCTGGGGTCCGTCGAGTTCGCCGCGGCTGGCCATGCGGGCGGCCCAGGCGAGCCCGGGATAGTCCTGGAGGTAGCCCAGGGCCTGGGCGATGGAGCCGCCGTAGGTGTCGGCGTCGACCAGGAGGGTCTCTCCGGCCAGGGGGGCGGCTTCGAAGGCGAGGTTGAGCGCGATGGTGGTGCGGCCTGGTGCGCCCTTCGGGCCCCAGACGGCGATCAGCGTGTGGCGGCGTCCGAACGACTCGGTCTGGCCGGGGCTGGTTGGGTGGGCTGGTGGTCCCGAGGTGGCGTCGGCGGTGTCTCGGGGTTCGGCGAGGGCGGCTGTGGTGGCCAGCGCGATCAGCGTGGCGGGTGGGTCGGTGTCGCGGCCGACGTGGCTGATGCCGAGCTGGCGGAGGCGGCGCTCGGCGTGGTCGTCGCCGCTGGGAGCGACACCGATCACGGTGACGCCGGTGGCGGTCAGGCGGGTGACGGCGTCCCGGTCGAGCCAGCGGGTGCCCGAGGCGACCAGGGCGGCTTGGGCGCGGCCGGTGGTGGCGACGGCGAGCAGGTCGCCGAGGTCGTAGCAGCGCTGCACGATCTCGGCTGGGGCGCCGGGCTCTTGGCACGCTTGGACCAGGGCGGCTTCCCAGGCGGCTCCGGTGCCGGCGGTGACGATCCGTAGCCTGGCCATGGCGTCACCGTGGGGTGGAGTTGGGCGGGCCGCCGCCTGCTGGGGTGGTGGAGGCGGTCGAGGCGGGCTGGGCGGGGTCGGTGGTCCCGGCGGGGGGTCCGGGTTGGTCGAGGGTTGGGTTGGGTGTCGGGGTCGCGGTGGTGCCGGGTGGAGCCTTGACGATGAAGATGCGGGCGCTGGCGATGGCGGCGGTGACCAGGGGCGCGCTGTCCTTTGGCATGCGGACCTGGACGCCGGTCTGCCGGTCCGCGACGCTGATGCCGCTGGCCTCCTGGAGGAGTTGGGTGATCTCGACGCTTGGCAGGAGGACGACCGCCTGGCCGCGCCGCGGGCCGTCGCTGTAGGCAGCCAGGACCTGGACCCGGTCGCCCGGGCGCAGGCCGCGTGCCACGTCGCTGTTCTCGGCGCTGATGGGCAGCTCGACCATGTCGCTGGCGGTGGAGGCGGCGACGCTGGCGGCTGGAACCAGCGCGTCCTTGGGCACGGGGGTGGTGAGGACACGAGCGGTGATGGACTCTGAGGGTTGCAGGTAGTGGCGGAGTTCGGCGCCTGGCAGGTGGACGCGGGCCACGGTCAGGTCGGCGCGGTCGAGGACGGTGCCCGACGGCAGGTCGCGCGCGGCGACGTAGACAGGTTGGAGGCGTTGGGCGCGCTGCAGGACGAGCGCGCCTCCGAGGACGGCGACGAGGACCAGCAGGATTCCGAGCGCGAGGCGGCCGGCTCGCCAGGAGGAGGCTCTCAGGCGTTCGGCGGCCTGGGCCTGGACGGGAAGCAGCGTGGCTGGTTCGGGATTGGACAGGGGGAACACCTCCTCTCCGGGAGGCGGCTGATCCCGAGGAACAGATCCGGACAAACATGCCTGACCTGGGTTTCGGAGATCAAGCTCGCAATCATGAAAATAAGGTTATCTGAGTTCCGCCAGTAAACGGTGTCAAGAGGATGGTCCGAAGCGCTATTGAAGGCAAACAGGGCGTCTGATACTGTGGACAACACACCCGGCCGGGTGCCTTCAGCCACCGCTGAGCGGGGAGGTCCTTCATGTCGACTCCAGGCGTCGAGCCCCGCTTCTACACGCTGGAGGACGTCGCCACGATCCTGAACGTGCGGGTCGCGCAGGTGTACGCGCTGGTCCGCAGTGGTGACCTCCCGGCGGTCAAGCTCGGCGGGCGGGGTGTGTGGCGGGTCGACCGCGCGCAGCTCGAGCAGTACATCGAGCGGATGCACGCCGAGACTCGCGAGTGGGCCAAGGCCCATCCGCTCATCGGCGGTCCGGAAGCAGACTGACAAAGGCGATCGCGGCGAAGGCCGCGAACCGGCGTGCCCTGACCACCGCCTCCCGCCGCGCCTCCCCCACCTCGTGTTCGGCCAGTTCGAGGTAGTCGCTGCCGACCGCCTCGATGGTCCCGTGGACGGTGTTGCCGTCCACGAGCTCGAGTCGGACGGGTTCGCGCCGCCTGGCAAGCTCGCGGAGGGCGAGCGCGAGATGGAAGCGGCCTGCGGCGCTGCTGGGAGCGGGCTGGAGCGGTTCGTGGCCGGGTGACAAGGCGAGCGAGCTGGCCTGGACGCGGACCAGGTGCTGCCCGCCCTCCGGGTCCTGCAGGACGAAGAAGTCCGGGTAGCTGGCGGCCACCGTGCCGCGGACCACGTGCGCGCCGGCCCGCGCGACCGCTTCGGTGCCGACGTGTCGGGCGAGCTGCTCCCACAGGTTGGTCGCCCCGACCTGAGCCCGGATCGCCGCCACCGTCTCCTGCTCGGCCTCGCGGCGTAGCCCAGCCTCGAACTCCGCCTCCAGCTCCTCGAACACCCGGCGCAGAGGCGCCGGCTCCTCCGGCTCCACCATGGATCTCCTCAGCGGCCGCGTCGCCCGGCTGTGGCCAACCAGCGTAGAGCAACCCGATGCGCAGGACCGGCGACATCGCGGCCACGGCACCGCTTGAGGAGCGGTGGTGCGCCTGTGGACAAGCGTTTGACGCCTCCTGCAGACATTGATGCACAATCTGGCGTGATCGGGAGGTACCAAATGCAAACCATAGAATCTGACCTGCGGGCCTGCTGGCGTGGCGCCGCACTGCTCGCGCTCCTCGCATCGCTGGAGGTCGTGCTCGTCCGCGCCGTCGGCCCGTTGGGGGCGCAGGTCCGAGCCCTCGGCAGCCTCGGCGATCCATCGGGTGATCCGGTGGCCGGCCTGCTCACCGTGCTCGCCGTGGCGGCGGAGCTGCTCGCGGCATACCTCCTCCTGACCCTGGCGCTGCGCCTTGCCGCTTGGCTGCCTGGCGCTTCGGGCCGGCTGGCCCTGCGGAGCGCCGGGCTGGTCACGCTGCCGGTCTTGCGGCGTGCCCTGGACGGACTGCTCGGTGGTGTGCTCCTCGCCCAGATGGTCGTCGCGCCGGTCGCTGCCCGGGCCGAGCCCATGCGGCCTTCCGACCGTCCAGCCGCAGCGGCCGCGTCGGCACTTGCGGGCGGCAGCCGCATCGCCTCCGCTTCGGAGCTCGGCGACGCAGAACCTCAGCCGAGCGTGGCGGGCGGCTCACGCGCCAGCAGGGGTTGGCCGCCTGGCGCGGCGGACCACCCGCCGACCACAGCCGCTCAGATGCCCGGCAGGGCCGGCAACCCGCCAGGCACAGCCAGCCGCGTGTCGGGCACGGCGGGGGCCGTCCCAGCCGGCTCGACGGCTCCGCCACCAACCTGGGTGCCGCTGCCGACCTGGCTCGGCGGCAGCCAGGTGGGTGGCACAAGCCTCCCGGGATCGACGACGGCCGGGTCGGTGCCGGGAGCGGTGCCCACCCAGCCGCCACCGCCACGGGCATCGGGCGGCCAAGGCCCTGAGGCGAGCGCTGCCAGCGGCGGCGTGATCGACCCTGACGTGACCCGCTCGTACGTGATCCGACCGGGCGACACGTTGTGGGACATCGCGGAGGCGCATCTTGCTCCCAGTCAACGCTCCCCATCCCGGATCGACCGCTACTGGCGGCAGGTCCATGCGGCCAACCGTGACGTGTTGGGCGACGACCCCGATCTCATCCACCCTGGCGCCCGTGTCGTGCTGCCGCCGTTCCAGCCTGTCCGGACCGACGGTAGGTAGGCATGAGGAACCGCACCACCAGCCATCGGGCAGTTCGCTGCTGGCCGGCGCGTTCGCACGCCGGGCGCGCCTCGCCGAGTTCCTGACTGAACCCGAGGAGCCCCTTGCTCCGCTGCCGGTCCCCCCACCGCTGCTCCGCTGTCGGTCCCCCACCGCACCGGTAAGAGCGCGCACGGTACGGTCTTAGAGAGCGTCTGTGAACTGGGTCAGCGGGTGAGGCGGTTGCTGAGCTGCCAGGTGGCGGCGGTCAAGATCATGGCTTCGTGGGTGGCTGGGAGGTCTCGTAGTCGCGTACGAGGCGGCGGAGCTCGGTCCGCCAGGCGAAGGAGGGACTGGCAAGCCTAGACAACCCCTCTCCTACCAGGAGTCCTTCACCTTCCGGGCGAACCGCCCACCGACACCTTTGCCGACGCCGTCGACGAAGGCGCGTCAGTGGTGGTGGCCGTGCCGGCCGAGGGACTCCACGGGGGTCGCGCCGGGGCGGGTCCACTGCGGTACGGGGCGGCTGGTCGGGCCCCAGGTGGCGACGCCGTCAGCGTCCGAGCGCCAGTACCAGCAGATCGGCGAGCCATGCCCACCGACCGGCGAGTC